>JALOOG010000126.1 GCA_025454525.1 Anaerolineae bacterium
CCTCCAAAAATTCCGCCGCCGACTCCCGCACCGAAGCCGACACTTCCCCTTTTAAAACGTGTTTCGGTCTACGCCAAACATACCCTCGCGCTCGCATCTGCAAACGCAACCGTCCCACGCTTATGACCACTCCCGTTTCTTGCTAGAGCTGCTCGCGCAAGCGTTCCACCGTCCATATCGTGAACGTACAGCCCAACTCGGTTGGGTCGGTCTCGAGTAATTCCGCTCATCTTTTCCAATAATCGGTCATTCCTTTACTTGGGCGACCTCTTTTGGGGCGATTGGCCAGACCTTCTATCCCGTTGGCATTCCACCTTAACCACCCGTTGCTGATCGTCGTTCGCCCTACCAATTGTACTTGGGCCACTTACTTGTTCGTCGTTTACTTGGTAACTCGTTTTTCTATACATGCCTTGATTATACCCGACTTGCCATTTTTTCAACTAGCTACTTTTGTTACGTCTTTTCCGCTCATCTGTGCTATGCTCCATCTAACATAGCTCATATTGTCTTTAGGAGCATCTGATGACCGATCCATCACACATTCGACTCAATTTTCCGCGTTCAATGTTCAATGTCAATCTTACTAGCAAGATTATGATGCCGCCGCCGAAAAAATTTTTTCCTTCTGCCGCTGCCCTTACCGCCGTTTGATAGCACATCGGCTAAAACGGTTTTGCATTTGATGCGATTGTTTAGTGGTCATCAGATCTTTTTGCGTTTGTCCGTTACAATAAAGCAAATTGGACTTCACCTTGGAGATGTGTTATGCACCGTATACGCGCTTTAGTGACGACGTTTTTACTGTTAACCCTGTTGATCGGCTTGCTTCATGCACAAGATCCCTGTGGCGGGTTGGATGCGGAGGATTGTGCGATCTTAAGTGGTGTGCCAAGCGCCATGACCGCCCTCAACGCGGCCCGCTTTGATCTCACGCTTGATTTTAGTGGCCCTGAAGCGGCAAACGCCACCCTCACCTTAGACGGCGCGTATCAACTGGACACTAGCACCGCTCTGTTAACCGGACTCGACTCGGAACTAAACCTCACTCTGACTCTTTCAGAGGCGTTGAGCAGTTTCGGGATTTCCGATGTCACCTTAAACCTAGCCTTGGTAGACGGGATCGGCTATCTCAATTTTGACACGCTTGATCCCGCCACCGGAGGCATGTTCTCCGCCGGCGGTTACACCGGTTGGGGTGGCATTGAACTTATGCCAATCGTGTCGGAAATGGATCCAATGATCTTGACTCAACCGCTGACCAGTCTCACGCAAACCCTGTCACTGGACTCGTTCGCCGATGTACAACCCTATCTGACGATCACCCGCACCGCCGATCAAAACGGACTCGCGGTGTTTGAGGCTTCCTTTGATACGAATGCGATGATGGATGATCCGGTGTTGGCATTGCGTTTCCGTGATGGGCTGTTAGCTGTATTAGGATCGGCCGGGCAAGATGAGATCGATCTGATGATGGATGTGTTCCGCAATTCAACGATCAGCGCTTTAATCCGGGTTGATCCGGCCACGAGTCAACTTCACGGCCTTGAACTCACTTGGAACGCTGACTTCGGAAATATCCTGAGCGCGATGGAAGGTGTAGATGCCCCTGCTCCTGTCACATTGACGGTGACTCTGAATGTCAGCGAATTTGACAGCGCGTCGGTAACAGCGCCGGAAAATGCCAGTATCGGCACACCGGAAGACTTACAAAATCTATTTGGGCCGTTTTTCTCATTCGGGGTTAATTAGCGCCAAGTTCACCATCAGGATACTATGGTAAAAACGCTTAGCTTTAGGAGATCGTTCAATGCGAAAATGGTTATCGCTTTTGTTCGTCCTATCTGTCCTATTTATCCTGTTCGGTACGATCAGCGCCCAAGATCAACCCGCTGTCTTTTGTGGTGATCTTTCGGATGAAGATTGCGAGTTGCTACAACTGGCCTCCGATACGATGTCTAATCTGCCTGCGGCTAGTTTTAAAATCGACATGGAGTTTATCGTACAAGGCATCCCGAACGTGGATGATCTGACCATTAATTTAAGCGGCGATGGTGCGTATAGTGCCGATTTTGAGGGGGTTCCTAACCTGATCGGAACGCAAGGCGAAGAGGCATTAGCAGCTTTGCTAGGTTTGTTGCGTGCTTTTGGTGGCGAGCTGAATCTGGTGGTGACCACTTCACCGGAAGTCGCTCAATTGTTGCAATTGCCGGCCGATGAATTTGCGGTAGAACTCAAACTCATTGAAGGGATTGGTTATATCAATTTCGATTCATTGGATGTATTGGCACAAGGCGAATTATCCGCTCGTGGCCTAGAAGGTTGGGGCGGGTTAGACTTGATCGAATTTATGGATCAAACGGCGCGTCTTGATCCGACGACCTTGGACTCGTTAGATTTTCGCGAAACGGGTACGACAACTACACTTGACTTTGAACAATATGTTGAGGTGGAACGCAGTGATGATTATCAGGGCTTAGCAGTGTTTGTCACCGCGTTAGATGTGGGTGATCTGATGGGTGATGAAGAATTGCAAGAGATATTAGAACTCACCTTAAGCCAACAAGGCCAATCGCGTTCGCAAATCCAACAATCCCTCGCGGCTTTGGAATTGATCGGTGATAACATGACGCTAGAAGTCGTGCAGTACATCGCTCCGGATGAAGGCTTTGTGATGTCGTCTCAATTGCTGATCACCTTTGATGCGTCATTATTGGTGCGTGCTTCGGGACTCGAACCCGATGGCCCTTCAGAAATGACCTTCACCGCAGAGATCAACTATGACAACTTCAACGATGTCACCCTTATCGCACCCCCCGATGCCAACATCGGCACCTTGCGCGATCTACAAGACATCTTCCGCCCAAGTCGTGATACCTAAGCCGTGACTTAAGGGCGTGATCCGCATATGGATCACGCCCTCTTGGGTTCATGCGGGTGAAACTTGGGAGAAGCGCACCGCGATCTGTTCCGTTCCCCACAAAATCAATATTATCGAAATCGCGAATAGTGTAAATCCGATCAACGCATTCATCAGGTAAGCGAGGCCCTGTGCGGTGTACATCAAGCTCACGATGTCCGCAAAGATCCAAAAGGCATACAGAGCCGCACCCGCTCTCGCGATCAAAAACACCGTCCCGCTAACCGGCCCGGGTACATTCCATAAGGTGAATAACAAGGCCAAGGCCGAAGTAAACATCACGTCTAATAGGGTGAAACTTAGGGTGATCGCGGCTAAGACAAGGATATGGGTGCTAAGTGGCGTGGTGTTGATCATGCGTTCAGGAAAACCAGCGACCACCCAAGCGATCAAACCAAGCCGCATGAGCGCAATCATCAGATGATCACCATACAATGACCAGAGGGAAGCAGACCATTTGCCTAAGACCACAGTACGGGCGCTGACATTGGTCAGGATCAAGTTTTCCCAAGTGTGATTATTGCGCTCACGGGTGATGCTGTTGGCCGTCAAGCCATACGAGACCAATAAGACGACCACGTATAGCGCGATGTTCATCACGAGGAGCATCACTTGACCTAATCCGATCGCAACGGTGGGCAGATCGCCTTCGGTGATCGGCAGGCCTTGGATCGTCATGCCGAATAGGCCCCCGATAAACAGGAGTAACGAGGTGAGCAGGGCCGGCACTAACATCAAAATGGCGATCGCGATCCACCCCCGTCCAGAACGGCTTTTTTCGATCACGTACCATTGATGATGCAATTCTGCCCGAAACACGGGATTACGACTCAAGCGTAACCAAAGCCAAGTGAACGGATTAAGGGTCATCGGGCCAAAAACTCCAAGAGCAATTGATTTACCTGTTCGGGTTGATCATGTTGTACCCAGTGAGTCGCGTCTTGGAGCTTAAACAATTCGCCTTGATCGCAAAGATCAATACTCGGTTGGGCTAATTCTTCAATTAAGGCGATGTCTTTCACCCCCCAGATCATGCGGACAGGCACTTTAATGCGCTTGTCTTTAGGGAATTTTGGAGGGAGTTGGGCATAAGCGCGATACCACATCAACATTGATCGGATCGCATCCGGTTGTAACCAGACTTGGCGATAAGCCTCAATATCCGCGTCGCTAAAGGTGTCCGGATTCGCGGTCATTTTCAGGGTATTGGCGAAAAATTGTGCGCGCCCTAACGAGATCATCCATTCTGGTAAATTGGGGATCTGAAAAAAAAGCGCATACCAACTTTTTAACATTTGCCTGAGGTCGGTTTTGGCCGTCTTGGCAAAGACATAGGGATGTGGTACGTTGAGAATCGCAAGCTTACGCACGCGCTCCGGTTTGAGCAGTGCTAACCACCATGCGACAAGCGCACCCCAATCATGACCGATTACGATCGCTTGTTCCGTGCCGGCCCAAGTGATCAAGCCTTCTACATCGCCGATCAACTTAGCGATCGTGTATTCATGAAGTTCACGCGGTTTATCGCTCAAATGATAGCCGCGTTGATCGGGAATGATCACCCGATAACCTGCTTGAATGAGCGGATCGATCTGGTAGCGCCAACCTCCCCAATATTCTGGAAATCCGTGTAGTAATAACACCAAAGGCGCGTTAAGATCCCCCGCTGTAACAAGATGCAAACGGACACCATTAATAACAACGGTTTGATGTACAATAGAGGACGCAATCATCATAGCTCTGTTCTCACTGAATGCTTAAGGTTCACTCTATCCTATCATTTTTGTTTTGGAAAAGGATGATTTCCCCGTTTATCATGAAAACTTTGTTTTCTAAGCTCTCATCTGAATTAAGGATTGCTGGCATGTATCTGATTATCGCGATGTTATGGATCGCGTTTTCGGATCTATTATTCGCGCAAGTGTTCGGAAACAACCGCCCCTTGCTGCAATTGTTGATGACCTTAAAAGGTTGGCTGTTTGTCTTAGCGACGGCGTTGTTATTGCATTATCAGATTCGGCACGCGCTCCAGCAACAACGCCAAGCTGAACAGGCCTTATTTCAACGCGAAGCCCAGTTCCGTTACCTGTTTATGTTGAATCCCTTACCGATGTGGGTTTATGATGAGCAGACGCTCCAGTTTTTGGATGTCAACGAGACCGCGATCCGTCACTATGGGTACTATCGCGAAGAATTTTTAGCGATGACGATTAAAGACATCCGTCCACCGGAAGAACTACCCCGTTTAGAAGAGAACCTCAAACAACGCCGCAATCTGTATCACGCCTCAGAGGAATGGCGACATCGTGTCAAAGATGGATCGATCCGTGTTGTGGATATCACCACACATCAGTTGATCTACATGGGGCGACCCGCGGTATTGGTGGTGATCAATGATGTCACCATGCGCGCCCAGATGCGAAACTCTTTAGAGCGCACCACCCGCATGTTAGAGGAATTGATCAAGGCCTCGCCCATCGGGATCGTGGTGGTCAACCGTGAAAGCAAGGTGAAATTGTGGAATCCTGCGGCCGAAGCGCTGTATGGTTGGAAGGTGAACGAGGTTTTAGACACGCGCATCCCGATCATACCCACTGAACAACGCACCGAGGCCCAAGCGATTATGACTCGCTTGTTACAAGGTGAGGTGATCAAAGACCTTGAAGTACAGCGTCATCATAAAGACGGACGGGTGATTGAACTACGGATCTCGTATGCACCGCTGTATATTGAGCGTGAACAACCGACGCAAGTCTCCGATGTGTTATCGATGATCACCGACATCACCGAGTTAAAACGCTTAGAGGCTGATCGAGTTGAGAAGGAGAAATTGAGCGTGGCGTTGAGCAAAGAGATCGAAGTCCGCAAGTTGCGCGATCGTTTTGTGTCGATGATCTCGCATGAATTTCGGATTCCACTCACCACGATCAACTCCTCGGCCAGTATGCTCAAAGATTATTGGGAGCGGCTTAGCCCAGAAAAACGCCAACATCACACCCATTTGATCATCACCCAAGTCGGGATGATGGTGGAATTGTTAGAAGAAATGTTGGATGTGTTACGCAACGAATCACTCACCTTAGATTTTCAACCGCAATCAAACGATTTGATCGGGTTCTTGCGAGAAGTGATCGCGGAAATGCAGAATAACGTCCAGAAAACCCATACCTTACAATTGGACACGCCATTGGAGTCGCTCACCTTGTCGATTGATCGTAAATTGATGCGCCATGCGCTGACCAATTTGATAGGTAACGCAGTAAAATATTCCCCCAAAGGCGGCACAATCGATCTAATCGCCCAAATTGATCAACAGCAGTTAGCGATTACGATCCGCGATCAGGGGATTGGGATTCCGACGGAGGATTTACCGACCTTGTTTGATCCTTTTAAGCGTGGGTCAAATGTGCGCGGCATCCCCGGCACGGGGTTAGGTCTCTTGATCGTGAAGCAAGCGGTTGAATTGCATGGGGGGAGGATCGATGTCCAGAGCGAATTAGAGGTTGGTACCACCTTTACGCTGTATTTTCCGTTACAATCAACCGAAAGCAACGAACAGGCGGCCATTCTATGAACAAACAATTAGACCAAGTTCATATTCAGGGCTTTAAATCCATCCGCGATCAAACCATTCAGTTAGAAGATCTGAATGTGTTGATCGGTGCGAATGGCGCGGGCAAGTCTAATTTCATCTCGATGTTTCGATTTTTAAATGAGATGGTCGCGCAAAACTTGCAGGTATTTGTAGGGCAATCGGGCGGTGCAAATACCTTTTTTTATCACGGGAGCAAAATTACGCCCGCTTTTTCATTATATCTTGAGTTTGGTGACAACGTTTATCATGTCGTCTTTGTTTCTTCAAGCGATCAACGTTTGATCTTTAAGGATGAACGGTGTGCTTATAAGCCCTCTGGAAATGTGATTTTTGCACGCGGGCACCAAGAGACGTTTTTAGTAGAACAGGCTAAAGATCACCCACGTCGTATCGCTGATCACGTCTTAAAAGCGTTGAAAGGTTGGCAAGTGTATCATTTTCATGATACGAGTGCGACCGCTGCGGTCAAACGGTTAGGGGATCTGCATGATAATCGGTTTTTACGGCCGGATGCGTCGAATTTGGCTGCTTATTTGTACTTCTTGCGTGAACGTCATCATGCTTATTACACCAATATTGTGGATACGATCCGTCTGGTTGCGCCATTCTTTCGCGATTTTGAATTGGACTCCAACCGCCTTTATGAGTCGCAAATTCGGCTTGAATGGTCAGAGTTCGGCAATCCGATCCCGTTTGATGCAAGTGCGCTCTCGGACGGCACATTGCGGTTTATCTGTTTAGCGGTGTTGCTGATGCAACCGGAATTACCCTCCGCTGTGATCATTGATGAACCGGAGTTGGGATTGCACCCCTATGCGTTGGTTTTACTTGCCTCGCTGTTAAAAAGTGCGGCCACTCGAACACAAGTGATTGTCTCTACACAATCTGTTCCCTTAGTGAATCAATTTGACCCCGAACAGGTGATTGTGGTAGACCGTGAAGAAGGGGCTTCAATATTCAAACGGTTGTCATCAGAGAACCTTGAAGATTGGTTAGAGGATTACGGTGTGGGCGAACTATGGGAGAAAAACTTGATTGGCGGGAGACCACGTTAACATGCGTCAGATTTTTATATTGGTGGAAGGGCAAACTGAAGAGAGCTTTTGCTCAGACGTTTTAAATCCTGTATTGTCTGCTAAAAATTTGTTTTTAAGTCCCACAATTGTAACTACATCAAGGCCTCAAGGTAGACCTCAAAATAAAGGCGGTTACGTTTCATATACGAAAATGGCAGATCAAATACGCAAATTGTTAAACGCATCACAGGCGGTCGCTGTAACCTCTATGTTCGATTTTTATGGTCTCTCAAAAGATTTTCCGGGGTTAAAAGACTTACCTAAGGGAACTTGTTATAAACGGGCGCAGCAACTACAACAAAACTTTGCACAAGACATCGCTGATCCACGTTTTATTCCCTTTTTGACCTTACACGACTTTGAAGCCCTGTTATTCACCAATACTGATGAAATAATCAAAAGATTCCCTGATGCCAGCAAACAACAAATTGCCAAGATTAAAGCAATCAAATTCACATCCCCAGAAGAAATCAATGAACAAGGGCCTGAATTTTCAGCAGGAAATCGCCTTAAAACGATTTTTCCAGCTTATCAAAAACCACAACATGGCATTTTAATCGCTAAAGCGATTGGTTTAGAAAATATTCGCACAGCGTGTCCACATTTTAACGTATGGGTTGATACCCTAGAGGCAATATGAGTCAATATCTCTATTTAACGACTATCGGTTGGAAGTCTGGCAAAGCCCATGAGATCGAGATCTGGTATGTGGCGCACGCCGGATGTTATTACCTGTGCGCGGAACAACGAGAGCGCGCTCATTGGGTGCAAAATTTGCAACGTCAACCTGAGATCCGCTTTCGAGTGGAAGATCAAACCTTTGACGGACTAGCGCGGATCGTAACACCCGACGAAACCGACTTATTGACGATCCTCGCCGGGCTGATGCAGCAGAAATACGGGTGGAATCACGGGCTATTCGTGGAGTTATGCGCCCGCTAACTGCTATTCGATCACCACCCATTCCTCAACCGGATTCATCTGCTCTGGCAACGGCACGACCTGAAACCAAGTATTGCCAGGTTTGAGATATAAAAATTCACCGTCATCTGTGCGTAAACCCAGCAGATCTGGCCGCGTGGCGCGTACCCATGTCCCTTCGTAGCGTTGACCGTCACGCAATAGGATCGCCCGGCCTTGTGGCCAGATCGTGATCTGGGTGCTATAGGTGACACTCCCTTGCCACTCGCTTTCGATAATATCCGTGAGGTAGTGGCCGGCGTAAACGATCACCACATTAGAGGCGGTGATCGCTTGATCGGTGAGGACATCAAAATGCGGTTTCCCGTCGGCCACACGACCATAGCGACCGCTGATCGGATCATACGTCCAAATAACACGGGTCGCCCGATAGCGTACATCTGCCCGTACCCCTGATCCACTCGGATTCGGTGGAATCGTCGGTAAAAAAGCCATGCCGCGTAATAAGGGGCGGACTCCGTAACCTTGTGTGCTGGCTAAATCCCAGATCGCGGTTAAATTGGTAAACAAGTTGTGGGGGACTTCAATCGATTCATCGCGCCAATAATATGGCAACCCATAAGCGACTCCTTTATACAGGCGATCGCGAAATTCCGAGTCGTTGAGCCGTTGTTCCACCCCACCGCTTGCGCCGGAAAAGGCCAATAAGCCCTTATACATCTCGGTTAATTCATAATCGATCAAGCGCGCACTCCGAATCGATCCGACTCGTTCCGGCGCTTGACTATAATAGATCGCGGAAAAACGGGTGAGTCCGCCTTCGGTGTAATGCTCATACACCAGATCGGCTAAACCTAAGCCCGCTTGTGGACGCACTAAGGGCGGCGCATTAGAGATCTTAACGATCAACGGACGGCGATTCAAGACAGTTGGATCAGCGACGCTTAACCCTGTTAACGGATTTACCCCCGCGTCAAAGATCACCGGCCCGATCGCGCCATCAACCACGGTCGGAAAATCGGTAGTGGGTGTGAACACCGACGGATCGATGATGCCTAAGGCGGGATCTAAAGTCGGGATCGGATTCGGCGTAACCGTGGCCTGAATTTGTGGGATCACCACCACAGGCGTAGGGGTAGGGGTGGTTTGCACGACAAAACCGATCACCGTAAGGCTAATGAACAAGACCAAGAAGCGCATGAGTCACCTTCTTCTGTTTGACCCTATCACCATAAACGGATTAGGCGGCAAAGATCAAGAGACGATTCATTAGGTTAATTCAGAAGGAAGATCCGTTAACATAACGGCTTCACCCGCGATAAAGCGGATCGGTTGATGCGTGGTCTGGACATAATAGAGCTTGGCGGTCTCGGTGATCGAAGCGTAGGCATCGGGGAATTGTAAGATCGCTTCACCGATCATGCCGACGGCTAACATCAGATCGATGCAAGCTTGCGCGGGGGCGATCTGAAAATCCGCGCCTTGCCATGAGATCGCGCCTTCAAAGTAGCCCACATCCGAAAACAGCAGATAAAACGCCGGAAGGGTTTGTTGACCCTTAAAGACGCGCAAATACATCCGTGACAAGCCGCTATAATAGCGGTGGACGTGGCAACGGTAGATCATCGGGTTCGGAAGTTGAAAGATGTTGGTTTGCAAGTGAATCTCCGTCAGTTTACGACATTATGCCGTAAACTGACCGATCTAACCATTAGAGCGCGGATAATTCCGATTCTTCTTTTTTAGCAGTAGAGGCAATATCCGTTAAGCGCTTGCGCGTGAGCAGGATAAACCCCATGACAGCGACGACCCCAGCGGCGATCTGGACTCGCGGTGGCAAATAGCGCACCCGTGCCAGTAAACCCGCTTGTGGAGTCCCGATCAAGTCTTGTCGGAGGTGCGCGACAAAACGTGCAGACGGTTGTACTCCGACTAAGGTTTGATGCAAGCGTCGGATCAAACCGAGTAAGCCTTCGACGCTACCGCGTGGGACTTCATAACGGGCGACGATCGGCTCAATCTCCTCGTCGCCGGCGATCAACGCATCGGTGACGGCGGAGAGCAGCTCTTCAAGTGTGTAAGATGACGTTGACATACCAGATAATTACCCTTTGTTTAGATGATCCCCCTCGTTGCGGAGGGTTTGCTGCATCAAGATGTCGTCACGCAAAGCAATGAGGGTGCGATGATATAAAGATTTAATCGCGCCTTCGGTGCGATCCATGATCAGCCCGATTTCCGCATTCGAGAGATTGTCCACAAATTTAAGTAAGAGCAACTGTTGGCGTTCTTCGGGTAGACGGCGAATGGCGCGTAACAGGGACTCGCGTTCTTCTTGATCCTCACGATGTTTATCGGGGGACTCGGAGCGGAGTCCACTGGCGATAAATTCATCGAGAGGAACGACCTTGCGCCGACCGCGATCCCGATGCCAATTGGCCATCAGGTTATGAGCGATGCGATACAACCACGCTTGGAACGGTACGCCGCGTTCGGTATAGGTTTCGATATGCGACATGGCGCGGAAAAAGACCCGCGAAGTCAGATCTTCCGCGTCGTGTTGGTTGCCCGTGCGGTAGAACAGGTAGTTGTAAATTTTTCCGACATAGCGATCGTACAACTCGCCGAAAGCGTCTTTATCTTCTTTGGCCAGCTCCACCAATTCGCTATCCGAAAGGTCTTTGTAGTTCGGTTCGTTAGGCGTTCGGTTTAAAAATCTCATCACAGGCTAAAACCCTTGACGTGAAGTGACGTTACGAAATTCAACTTGCAGGATTTTCAGATCATGGCATGATCATGCGGACAAGACAAAAACGAAAGGGTTGACCCTAAAATGGGCGCGATTATCGCGGTTTTACGAGATCTGTTTGTCACATGGTTGATCACCCGTCTTGGGTGTCGATTTTTAGCCGGATGTTTTGTGTTATTGGCTTTGGCGGCCTGTTTATTCGCCTTTACTTTGTATAACGCGGTGGTGAATTAAGACAGCGGGGTGATCCCGATCCAAAGGTGGGTTTGGCCACTGTGGGACGGTTCAAAGCGATGAATCTGAAATTGATAGTCTGCAAACGTCACGGTTTGTCCGGCATAAACCCGTTGATGCTCATGGGGGCCTTGATCCGCGCTCCATATCCATAAGCCGCACCGTGTCCCTTGTTGGGATTGGCCTTGATCGTCTTGATCGGCCTCATCCCAACAATTGCCGATCGCTTGATTTATTCGATCATCTTGATCCCGATCCGCATTTGATCGCGGTCTGCCCCTCGTGATTCGATGCTTAACACGCGATCACCATCGGTTACAGTGGACATTTGACAGGCAAAACCTGTTTGGGTCTGGTTTTCTAGGTTGGTGTAAGTGTGTTCACCACAATTGCCGAACACAATTTGCATATTTTCATGGGTGATCGGTTGATTTTCGATGAGCGTGTGTGTCGTTTCAGTTGGATCGGGTGTGAGCGTGGGTTGAATCGGAACACAAGACGCGAGTACGCCCCCGATCAAGAGATAGCGTAAGGCTTGTTTCACCCGCGTCATCATCACGTTATTCGGTCGCCTTGATCCCGATTTGCATTGTGAAAGTTCCCTGTGATTGCTGTTCGATCCCAAAAATGCGGATTTGATACTCACCGATCGTGAGCGTTTGTCCGGCATAAACGCGGACATGATTGTAAGGCAAAGTTTGAGACCATGACCATAAAGCACACCGTAAACTCTTTTGTGGCTGATTTTGATCATCGGTGTAGTCTTCTACCCAACAATTGCCAAAAGCAAAACGAGTGCTTTGGTAAGTGAAAGGTTGGTTTTGGGACAGCGTAAACACATCTTCAGCAGCTTCCGGTTCAGTGATCGTCCCCCAAAGATTAAGGTTAAATTGACTGCAAGATGCAACCATCAAAGTTAAAAGTCCTAAGGTGAGTTTGGCTTTAAACATTTTATCTCCTCCTAGTTATCTGCGTTATCAGCCGTGATGGGATTTACCGAGATACCTGCGAAGTTTTCGCCTAATTCATCATAAGGTACGACAATTGGGGGAAGATCGTAATCCCAAGGATTTCTTAAAGTCACCGTTCCATTGGCTGAGTCAACGTCGCTTACATAGTAAGCGTGCCATTCTACTAAAACGCCGTTTTGATAAAGCTCTGGAGCTAAGCCTTCGTCAAATACAGGCGTTAGAAAACCCATCGCATAACCGTTTTCGTGCATTTCGCTAAGTTGCTCTAAGGTGAAATATTCGGGTGCATTATAGGATCCGGGTTGTCCGGTCAAAAGTGTCAGAGCCGTTGTCATACTTCCACCATTTCCTAAGATCCGGTAACCTTCAACAATGTTTCCATCTCCTAAATGTTGAGCGTAAGCTTTTTCATAAAGCAATGGCCAAAGTTCACTTGAAGTACCATTGGTATCATTAATATCCATATGTGGAGTGACAGATGTACCATCTTCTCTAATCCCTGTCGGAAATTCAGGCGTGACAACCACTTCAATCGCTTGATACCCTAGAATATGAGAAACATCATTACCTAAGATTTCTCTTTTAACATAAAGTGTAACTGTGTAAGTGCCATCACCGTTATCACGAATATTTCTTTGGATTAAGCCGGGGTTTTGATCAGCAATCACTGCTAACGAAGCTACAAAATAACAATTTGCTAGACTTCCCTGATTGGGATCACTAGGATGAAAAGCACGATCATCTTCCTCACCTTGAATCGATAATGTCCCTTCGATTCTTCTCATCCCATTAAAAGTAACCCCTTCGCTGATTTCCTTACTAAATACGTGAGGTTCTCCCAACAGTTCATTAAACACACCGCCGCCCATTTCCTCCGCTTGATAAAAGGTCTCGGAAATTTGCTGAATAGCGCTTTGACCTTCTTGGAGCGCTTGGGTCAAACGCTTCAGACGTGGGAGAAATT
>JALOOG010000029.1 GCA_025454525.1 Anaerolineae bacterium
TGTATGGCACTGGCACGTTTAGCGCCTTTCCCACGTCAAAAAATAGAAGCCGACTCACCTGATAACAACCGCGTTATCCCTGATTTAACTAATCCACTCGTTGCCCTCGTGATCATTTATCATCGTGGTCAGCAGACTCAAAACAGTCCGCATGTGTGAGTGAACACGAATGCAGAGGACGTTTAGGTGATTCGTGTCCTCTGCACAGTGAACAGATCATCAGAAATAGACGAGATTAGAACGCGAGGCGCGTCGTCGTGCCTAATTCAGCGCGTCCGGTGGTGTTTAACTTGAGGGGGTAATTTTGACTAGGTGCAGGCTCTAAGTACCAAGTGGTCTCCAATTGTGTTGAGTCGATGCCATTGGCCCATGATGGAATACTGTTGATTCTGCTGCCCGGTTTAAGGTGATCACCTTGAACTATTGCTATTCAAAGCAGTTTACAACTAAAAACTGACCGTTTTTAATCGTAAACATCTCCATCAATCGTATAATCTCGGTTGGCATTCGGTCTCGCAGAAGGCTGAATGCGTGATTGAGGCTCACTTGACCGCTCAAGCTCTGTGAGGGCCATTTGCTTGGCCGATAAAATTTCCGCCTGTGCTTGTTTCACCAGAAGCGTAAGCAGATGGGTAAAATGGTTAAACGCCTCTGCGGCCAGAAGCGCGGTGGTGGTGGCTGCCACCGGCGCGTTAACCTCGTTTTGTCTGTCTGGTAAGGGTACTCCTTGATCGGTCATGATTGATCCTTTTCAATTTTTCCGGTTTTTAAGTAGTCTTTCAACAAAGTGTAAAATTCACGAAGCGAATTTGCGACATTGGTTACACAGTACACCAGAACGCCTTCATCCATCGGAATGGCCTCCATCTGATGCGATCTGTTAGACCATATAACTTTATTAGCCAATTCAACAATTTTCTCCACCGTTAGCGGGTAATTTACCGCTAAATCAGGGTATTCGGTCTTGAGATCTTCAATAAACCCGTTGATGTCGCGATGATAACGCAAAGGGGTATCTAAAAGCGCTTCACTCACGGCACTATCCCCACGTATTTCTAAAACCCCTAATGAGACAAATACGCGCAATTCATCGATCATGCGCTTCGTATTTATCGGCCCGCCCTTGTCTAAAAAATGATGGAATCGCTTGTAATTACCCAAATCGTATACGGTATCAAAGGGTGATTTTTCCCATCGCTTTAACCATTGGAGGTACTCTTTTCCTTGGATGGTTAGGGTGACTGTTGATCCCCAGATTTCCACTTCCCCGTCATCGCTAAATATCGATGTGTAAACGTCCACAAGCCAAGTTGCATTAAATCGATAATTTTCTGGCTGAAAGTTGTGATCGATATCATTTAATACTTCAGCGATCGTCGTTGAGCTTTCACCTGATACGTAGAGGGGTATTTCAGTATTAGGTGCTACTTTCACATCTTGAACTGAAATTTGTTCCAGAGTCTGAAACGGCTCAGTGGTAAGCAGTTGTCTAACCAGTTGTCTAACCAGTTGTGTGAAACGCTGTGCAGAACTGACCTGCTTCTCAAACCCGAACGTCAAATAGACTTCAAAATCCCAGCCCATCGGCTTTATCCTTTCTGCTGTTAACTTTACGGAAAATCTTGTTCAATGACTTGGATATAAACACCTTTAGTTACGCCATCAACAACGGCACCCTGTACATTAAATGTCGGAACCGAAATAGTTATTCTTTGAGCGGTATTGACATGATCACAAAGGTAACCTCCAACTTCAGTGTAACCATCAATACGAGAACCTTGACGAGTGTAAAGTTGAAACTCACTTATGTCTAATTTTTTAGTCGTTAATTTTGAAGACAAGTTTGTTTATGTAGAGTTATTGCGAATTTTGCCTATCTTTGGGGTATTTGTTTTAAGGTGAAAGGGTGTGAGTAATAAAATATAGTGAAAAACAAAACAGGTGAAATTATATTCACCTGTTTGACTTAAGCTTTAAATAATGACCTTGGAAGGATTCGAACCTTCAACCAACTGATTAAAAGTCAGCTGCGCTACCGTTGCGCTACAAGGCCGGTGACATAAAGGTCATTCTACAAAAGAACCTTTCTGATTTCAAGCACAAATTTGATCAAAAACAGATTAGTTCTTATCACGTCCTTACAGGGATCGATCAGAGCATATGTTACACTTGAGCGATTGTTATCCGTTAAGGTGAGACCTCACATGACTGTTGATCCCATTAGCCTAGAAGTGTTTAAAAACCTGTTTATCTCGGTTGCAGAAGAGATGGGACTCACCCTTCAGCGCACCGCTTTTAGCCCGAACATCCGTGAACGATTGGATTTTAGTTGCGCGGTGTTTGATCTGTCGGGACGCATGATCGCACAAGCGGCCCATATCCCGGTTCATCTTGGCAGTATGCCCGCGTCGGTAGAATCCGCATTACAGTCAATCAGCACATGGAATCCCGGTGATGTCGTGATCCTCAACGATCCCTATCACGGAGGAACACATCTACCAGACATCACGATGATCTCTCCGGTGTTTTGGGCTGAATCGGTCGCTTTTTTTGTGGCGAGTCGCGCTCATCATGCCGATGTGGGCGGTATGTCCCCCGGATCATTGCCGCTTAGCACAGAATTATATCAAGAAGGTCTGATTATCCCGCCGATCAAGTTAATCGAACACGGGACACAATTAGACGGGGTGTTAAAGCTCATCTTAAGCAATAGTCGCGCTCCACAAGAACGCGCAGGCGATCTAGCCGCTCAACTCGCCGCACAACGGATCGGCGCGATTCGATTGGATCATTTGATTCAAACGCACGGGATCGATCGTTGCTTAGCGCACACCGAAGCGCTCTTAGATTACGCGCAACGCATAACCCAAGCCCTGATTCAAGCGCTACCAGACGGCACCTATACTTTTTGTGACTATCTTGAAGGTGACGGTCAAAGCGATGATCCTTTGCGGATCATGGTGACGATCCGCATTGTGGATGATCAAATGACGGTTGATTTTACCGGAAGCGCCTCACAAACCCTTGGCAATGTGAACGCAGTAGAAGCGATAGTGCGTTCAGCGACTTGGTACGCGGTACGATTATTGGCAACCGATGATCTTCCAGTGAATCATGGGTGTTTTGTGCCTGTCAAGGTGATCTGTCCACCGCATAGCTTGTTGAGTCCTGATTTTCCGGCGGCCGTCGCTGTGGGCAATACCGAAACCAGTCAACGAATTGTAGACACGGTGTTAGGCGCATTAGCCCAAGCACTCCCGGATCGCATTCCGGCGGCGAGTCAAGGCACGATGAATAACTTGACGATTGGCGGGCGCGATTTTGTCTACTATGAAACGATCGCGGGCGGCCATGGCGCGAGTCCGATCGGGCCCGGTTTAAGCGGGCGGCATAGCCACATGACCAACACGTTAAATACACCGATAGAGGCCTTAGAACACGTTCTCCCCTTGCGCGTGTTGCGTTATGCGTTGCGTGAAGATGAAAATGCGGGTGGTGGTGGGGTACATCAAGGCGGCGCGGGGATCGAGCGGGTTTACGAGTTTTTAACCCCGTGTCGGGTGACGATTAACAGTGAACGGCGGTTGATCGCACCCTATGGGCTTCAAGGCGGGCAATCGGGGCAAACAGGCCAAAATAACCTGATTCGCGATGAAGTTGTGCAACCTTTGTCGGCAAAAGTGACCTTTCAAGCACAAGTCAATGATCGCTTGGTGATCAAGACTCCCGGAGGCGGCGGATGGGGCAAATAAACACGTTATTTCACACCGCGATCGGTTATGGTGAGATTAACGCGATCCATGGGCAGTATGAATTGACCCTTCCTCACGCGGATCGCGATCGTTATAGTGACGCACAAGTAACCAGTTATCGATCGCCGTCTGCATTTACCTATCATCCCCCATTGCGAATGACGGTGCGCGCTTACGCGCAAGGTGACCTTCAAGGAACAGCTGGCTTTGGCTTTTGGAATCACCCCTTTGAGCCGGGATCAAAACGGTTACGTTTGCCTAAGGCGGTGTGGTTTTTCTTTGCCTCTCCGCCTAGTAACATGGCCTTAGCGCAAAATATATCCGGTTACGGTTGGAAAGCGGCCACATTTGATGCAACTCGTCCCCTGTTTTTGGCGCTACTCCCCACGGCCCCGATCGGTTTCTTGCTGATGCGCGTCCCGATATTTTATCGACACCTCTGGCCGATCGCACAACAGGCGATCGGGGTGAGTGAATATCGGATCGCCTCAACGATGCCAACTGCGGCCTACACCTATCAATTAGAGTGGCATCGCGATCGGGTCAAGTTCGCGATCGATGGAGACGTGATCCTTGAAACTCCCAACGCACCGCACGGGCCATTGGGATTCATCGCTTGGATCGATAATCAATATGCGGTGATCACCCCTCAAGGTCAATTTGGTTTCGGGTTATTAGAGCTAAATCACCCCCAAAGCTTGATCTTAGAGCAGATCCACATCGAGTCTCTCTAAGAGCTTTAAGGTTTTGCCTTTATAATGTGTGTTTAGAACGTTTTGAACATTGTAAATGGATTGTGGTTGTGGCTTATCGTAATCTTGATGAATTTATCGTGCGTTTGGAAACAGCGCGACAAGTGCGTAAATCCAAGCGTCCGCTTCGCAATTTAAGCGATCTTCCCATTGATCAAAAGACCTTATGGGTCGAATCAGATGATACCCTGCCATTGGTGACACGCTTGTTTAACACTGAAACCAAAATGGCATGGGCGTTAGGGGCAGAGTCCTTAGCGCTATTCGGTCAACGCTTTGAGCGCTTATTTGATCCGCAATTGTCGAATAACCTGATGGGACGTGCCGCAGATTTTTTAGGCATTCTTCGCACCATTACCGCGCCGATCGGTAAACTCAAAACAATTTCAGTCCAACATCATATCCATATTGCACCGAAACTCCCTCGCTTACCGTTTCTATCTCACGGTGAAGGGGATTATTTATTCGGAGCGCAACTTGTGACCCCGCAGGGGGTGACATCAGATCATGTTCGCTTTTATCAATCCGATCAACTCGGTGTCCCTTTTATAACGAAACAATCTGAACCGATTCCGATCGCGATCGTCTTGGGAGGAGATCCGGCGCAAATTTGGTCAAGCATGATCCCGTTACCTCAAACGTTACCATCCTATTTTCTCGCAAATTGGATTCGCGGACAAGCGATCCCGCTTGCTCCGGCACATACCATCCCGTTGGATATTCCCGCTAATGCGGAGATCGTGATCGAAGGGTGGTTAGATCCGAGTCAAACGGTCTCTGAATCGATTTATGATCCCCAAAAGCGGTTATCGGGTCATGAAACGCTCACGTTGATGCAAGTGACCGCGATCACACATCGCGATCAAGCGGTTTGTCCGATGATCAGCGCGGACGATCGTCACTTTATGCAGCAGGCAACCAAGCGGTTATTTTTGCCGATCCTCAAATTGCAATATGCGGATATTGTGGATCTGCAAGCGTATTTTGACGGCGATCTAATCATCGTGCGCGCTCATACCACCCACGCGCAAAAGATCCTCTTTGGACTCTGGGGGACAGACATCGCATGGCAAAATCGCATGATGATGATCGTACCGGAATCGATTCCAGCAGATGATCTTAACGGGGTGATATATCACTTATTCAATGCGGTCAATTGGGGTGAGGCGCTCACAGTGGTACAGGGACGAGTAGATCCACTCTTGAGACAAAATGGCATTAAAACCAAAATCGGCATTGATGCAACTCAGACGATCCAACCTAGCACCGAACCCTCGGCGCGTGTGGTTTCAGTGGACGGTATTCGGGATTATGTGTGGTGTGGTACGGGGTTGTTACTGCTCCATTTGGAAGCAAGTGGCGATCCCGAAACGATCATCAAGGCACTATGGGCAAGCGGTTATGACTGTAATATGATCGTGTGTGATCAACGTGTTGATCTTGCACAAAGTGAGCAACTCCTCCATCAATTGGTGTATGGGGTTATGTGGCAAGAAGATATTTGGTTTCATCAACAACGCATCGGCATTAACGCCACAGCAGTAAGGTAAATGGGTCAATTATGCAACTACAAGGCAAAGACAAAGCAACTTACGTACAAGGCATGTTCGGACGGATTGCCGAACGTTATAACCTGATGAATCGCATTATGACCGGGGGGCAAGATCAACGTTGGCGGCGGTTTGTGGTACAAAAAGCGCAAGTTCCGCCCAACGGAGTGATCTTAGATCTCGCCACTGGGACGGGTGACATCGCGTTTGAGGTATTACACGCACATCCTAACACCAAAGTGTTCGGGGCGGATTTTTCGTTGCCGATGATGTTTGTCGGTAAACGTACCCTGTTAGGGGATCTGGTCAATTGGTGTGGCGCAGATGCACTCAATTTACCGTTTCCCGATCAAAGCTTTCATGCGGTGATGTCTGGTTATCTGTTACGCAACGTCACCGACATTCGTCAAGCATTGCGCGAACAAATGCGCGTTCTCAAACCGGGTGGAAAAATCGTGGTGTTGGATAGCTCACCACCGCCCCCGAATTTACTCCGACCGTTTATCATGCTGTATTTGCGTTATGGGATTCCCCTTTTAGGGCGGATCATCAGCGGGAAACAAGGTGCGGATGCGTATCGTTACTTACCAGAATCGACACAGGCGTTTAAGACACCACAAGAACTCGCCGCGTTGATGCGTGAGGCGGGGGTGCAGAATGTCGAATTTAAAACCTTTATGTTCGGCACGATGGCGGTACATTGGGGCAATAAAGCCAATTAATGCTGACCGTGGGATGGGTTATTCATCCATCCCCGGTTTACCACCGTCACGATGACGATAGGTGATCCGTCCACGGGTAGGATCATAGACGCTCATCTCAACCTTCACCCGATCACCCACCGCGATACGGATGTAAAATTTACGCATTTTGCCGGAAAGATAAGCGAGGATTTTGTGACCGTTGTCTAGCTGAACCAAAAATTGCGTATTTGGAAGGGCTTCAATCACATTGCCTTCAACTTCAATTTTATCGTCGTTTTTATTCGACATAGAACTCCTTAAGGGTTATCACCAACACAATTTCCATTATAACTGATCCATAAACGAGAGGGGTGATTTAAAATCACCCCTCTTGGGTGTCACTCTCACTATTTACCTTGCGCCTTACGTTGGCGACGACGAGAACGGCGGATCGCTTTTTTCTTCTCAATACGACGCAGTTCGCTCTTAGAAATGTGCCAACGTTTGCGGCGTACCGTGCTTAAAATGCCCGCATTCGTAACACGCTTACGAAAACGGCGCAAGAGTTGTTCTTGCGTTTCATTCGGTTTGAGTCGGACGGATGCCATCGAGTGTTTCACCCCCTTTCTGAGTAAATTTGCTGTGAAACACGCTCACCTATACGGTTACGGTATCATCCGGCTGGAGGGCCGATTGTACAACATCGCCTGAGGCATCGCTATCCTCAGCTTGGACTTCAGGCAACACCGCTAAAACTACATTGGGATGTTGCTCTTGCCAACGCATGACTTCATCTTTTGTCACTTCTTTGAGGCTTAACCCTAAACGTTGTTTGTCGGATTCGATGCTGATCACTCGCATCAACAAACGATCGCCTTCACGGATAAATTCACTCGGATGCGAGGGCGCGGGATTGGAGATCTGGCTGACGTGTAAGAGGGCTTCGACTCCGGGTTCCATGCTGACAAACGCGCCAAATTCAGACAAACGTGAGACCATACCGTCCACCAGTTGGCCAACATGGTACATTTCATCAACGATCGACCACGGATTCGGTTGCAAGCGTTTTAAGCTTAAGCCAATCCGTTTGCCTTCATCGTCTAAGCGCAAGATGTAAACCGTCACTTCATCGCCCACATTTAACACTTCACGCGGGTGTTTCACGCGATGCCAAGCTAATTCGGAGATGTGGATCAAACCATCTGCACCACCGAGATCAACAAACGCCCCAAAGTCGCGTAATCCGCTCACGACACCCTTACGCACTTCGCCTTCTTTAAGTTCTTCTAATAACACTTCTTTGCGCGCATCACGGCTACCGCGTTGCGCGTCACGTTGGCTAAAGACTAAACGGCGGCGTTTCCGGTTGACTTCGATCACCTTGAGGTTGACAGGCTGCCCCACTAAGCGCGTGAGATAACTGGTGCGTTCGTCTTCGCTCAAGCCGCGTGGGAGATCGGCGACATGACTGGCTGGCACAAAACCACGCAAATTGCCAAACAAGATAATCAGGCCGCCGCGATTCGCATCAGTGACCGCACCGCGCCAGACTTCATCTTTTTGGAGCAGATCTTCGGCCAATTTCCAATCTTCATTTTGACGGGCTTGTGAAATCGACAATACCAGATTGCCGTCTTCGTCTTCCAAACGTAGGATCGTTACATCAACATCTTGTCCAACCTTGAAATCCGAAGGCTGCATTCCTAGACGTTCTAGATCACGACGCGAGACAAAACCATCGCGCATCGACCCCACACCGATGATTAACCCCTGATTATCGACAGATAACACCGTTCCAGCGACCAGATCGCCCCGCTCTAATTGATCTTCCTCGAAAGAAGCTTCTAAAAGGGCGGCAAAGTCTAGCTCGTCGTATACCATGTTCTTCATATTTTGATTCAACATATCTATAAATCCCTCCGAACGAAATTTGGTGTTGATCTTAAGGGCAAGACAATGCGAAATGAGGCAACCCAAGACGGATTGACTTGTTTACAACTTGATTGTGACACCCTACAAGGATACGTCAGAAATGAAGCGTAGCTCGCCTAAAGTTAAGCGAACGCTGTTCCCTCCCATAAGATCGGCGGCATTATACTCATCAAGTATTTTCTTGTCAATCACCGAGATAAAAATTTCCAATTTTGCCCGCAACAATTTCGTACAAATTGCTCAAAAACCTTTGTATGAGTTCACAAGCGGAAATTGGACTTAAGTGGCTCTATTTGTTGGTGTTACGATAGGTATCTCAGTTAGTGCATAGTATGGGTTAAACCATGACAGGACAAACTCAATCTCCAGTAGCCGATGTGCGTTGGCTAGGGAAACTCTTGTTCGTGCATCGTTGGGCAGCAATTAGCGCGGTGTTATGTGGTATGGTTGGTGGTATCACCGCTTCGTTAGAACCTTTTATCATCGGTCTGATGATCGATCGGCTTAGCCAACCGGAACAAATTTTAACGCAACTGCGCCTGATGAACCCACCCCCACTCACCGCGGATCTGATCGTTGCACACAATCAAACCACTTTAGTAACCGATTTGGTCGAATTCATCGCGTTGATGATCGGCCTAGCGGTGATCACGGTGATCGCATTCTATGGTCAGCGTCGGTATAGTGGCACGATCGCTTATGGGGTCAATTTTGATATTCGCAAACAACTTTTTGAAAATATGCTCACTTTGGAACAAGGCTTTTATCAAAAATACCCGACGGGTGACTTGATCTCACGGATGCACGCGGACATTGTCTTGATCTGGCAATTATTCGCGCTGGGCTTTACACGGATCGGGAGCGCGATTACGACGGTGATCGCTGTGTTTATCTTGTTAGCGATCGAAAGCCTTCCGCTAACGATCTTGGTGTTTGTGGTCTTGACGATCTCCACCAGTATTCAGATGCGGGTAGGATTGGTGATCGCGCCCTTGTTTGAGAAAGTGCAAGATCAAGCGGGCGTGATGGCCGCCCTAGTGCAAGATGCTGTGAGTGGGATTCAGACGATCAAAACAGCGGGCAAAGAGTCCGGTGTTGGTGAGGCGTTTTATCGCGAAAACAAAGAATATCGACATCGTTGGTTATTCTTCAAACGACGTAATGAGCCGATCGGGTTGCTCCCCAATATGATCAGCGAGACCACGGCGGCAATTGTGGTGTTAGCGGGTGGGGTGATGACGCTCAACGGTGCGCTAAGTTTGGGTAATTTTACCAGTTTTCTCCTATATTTAGCGATGATCAGCACGGTCTTACTACAAATTGGCACGGTTTATCAACGGTATCAGCAGACTCGCGGGGCATTGACCCGCCTCACCCCCTTGTTACAACATGCCACGATCAGCAGTAAAGACTCAGCGCAAGGAGTCGAACGTCTCAATGGTGCGATCACCTTTGAACGGGTGTCTGTCCGCCTTGATGACACTGAACTGCTAAAATCGATCTCGTTTCAGATTCCAGCCGGGAAAACGGTCGCCATTGTCGGGCCGACGGGGTGTGGAAAATCGCTCTTGGTGAGCCTGTTAGGGCGGGTGATCGATCCGAATGAAGGGCGGGTGTTGATCGATGGGGTTGATATTCGCGATTATACGTTGGATGAATTGCGTCGTGAGATCGCCTATGTACCGCAATCCACCTTTTTATTTAGCCAACCGTTGCATCAAAATGTCCGCATGGGGCGCGATGAGATTAGCGAATTAGCGTTAGACAATGCCCTAAGGATCTCACGGGTGAGCAACGATATTCCGCAATTGCCGCAGGGCATAGATACCTTGGTGGGTGAGCGTGGCGTGATGCTCTCCGGTGGGCAAAAACAGCGCGTGGCGATTGCGCGGGCAGTGATTCGCGATCCGGCAATTTTGATCCTTGATGATGCGCTCTCCAGTGTTGATACCCAGACAGCGGCGGATATTCTTAGCGAGTTGCGTCAAGTGATGCGAACCCGCACTAGCCTGATCATCGCGCACCGCATCGCCACCGTGAAAGACGCGGATTATATCTATGTGATGAGCAACGGTGAAATTGTGGAGCAAGGCACCCATATTGAGTTGATTGCGGCGCAAGGGGTATATGCTCAAATGGTTGAACGTGAATTTAGCGAGGATGTGTTAGAAAATGCAGACTAATCAAATCCCGATTCGGCAAGCGCTAACGGATCGTTATCTGTTGCGAATGCTGGCACGCTTTGTCACGCCCTATTGGAAACAGCTGATGTTGGTGTTTTTGATGCTGTTAGGGGTGACAGGATTGTCGCTCTTACCCCCCTACTTGATTCAGCGATCGGTGGATGGCCCGATCACCGAAGGCAATTTAGCCGGATTGATCCCTTACGCAGTCTTCTATTTTTTGTGTATTCCGGCCCTGTTTGTGTTGCGATTTGGTCACATCTACTTGTTACAAACTGTCGGCCAAAGCGCGTTGATGAATTTGCGACAAACCTTGTTTGAACACATCCTCAAACAAGATATGCGGTTTTTTAATAAGACCCCCGTAGGTCAGATCGTTTCGCGTTTATCTAGCGATATTGAGGCGCTCACCGAGTTACTGTCTACCAGCATCGTGATCGTGATCAGTAACTTGATCACGTTGGTGGGAATCGTGATCGTGATGTTTGTGATCAATTGGCGCTTGGCTTTAATCAGTCTGGTTGTGTTACCGATCATGACTGGATCTACGATCTATTTTCGCACCTCAATTCGACAATTGGCCACTCGTTTACATAAATTGGTGGCGGATTATCAGGCGTTTTTAAACGAACAATTCGGCGGGATGCTGATCGTACAACTTTTTGGCCGTCAACATATCAGCCGTCGTGAATTTGATACCTTGAACGCAGGTTATCGCGATATTCATAATGAGATGCGCGATCAATACACGGCCTTTTCGTCAGTGTTGCAAATGCTCTCGGTGATCGGCCTCGCGATGGTGTTATATGGCGGTGGACAAGGCTTACTGGCAGGATGGGCGACATTAGGCATGTTGATCTCGTTTATCCAATATTCACGGCGATCCTTTGAACCGATCATGTTGTTGTCGGAACAGTTTACCCAGATTCAAACTGCGCTATCAGCGGCCGATCGAATCGCCAGGATGCTAAGCGTTGAACCGGAGATCGTTGAACGTCCCCAAACGATCCCCTTAAATGACCGTGAAAAGTCGGTGACTTTTGAAAAGGTCGAATTTAGCTATGAGCCGGGGACTCCGGTGTTACGCGATGTGAGTGTACATATTTCGGCGGGTCAACGAGTCGCGATTGTCGGTGCGACCGGTGCGGGTAAAACATCGTTAGCCGGCCTCATTGCACGTTTTTATGATGTCACTAGCGGACAAATCTTGATCAATGGGATTGATGTGCGGGATCTATCAATCGCGGATCTGCGTAAGCATGTGATGGTTGTGCCGCAAAATCCCTACTGCTTTAACGGCACGATCGCCGATAATTTACGCTTGTTTGATCCGACGATCACCGATGAACAGATGATCGCCGCGGCAAAAACCGCATGTGCGGCCCCTTTCATTGAACGGTTGCCCGGAGGTTATGATTATATGTTATTGCCCGGTGCGGCCAATTTATCTCAGGGTCAACGACAATTGCTTGCTTTGGCCCGCGCCTTGATTCACAACCCTGATAGCATCCTCGTGTTAGATGAAGCCACAAGTAACATCGACACCGAAACAGAGACTCTGATCCAAATGGGTTTACAACAGGTATTGCAAAATCGCACCAGTTTGATCATTGCACATCGTCTAAGCACGGTGCGTGATGCAGATCGGATCTTGGTGATGAAACACGGTCAGATTGTGGAAGACGGTACACATGAAACCTTACTCCGGCAAAATGGACTTTACACCCGGTTGTATCAGCGCCAATTCCAAGAAACCAACGGTACCGCGCAACTGGCCGAATTGACCCGTAAACAAACACGTTAAATCTAAAATTCGTCTAGGGGATCGGTTACAATAAACGATGTATATTCCAATCGGAGGAGTAAAACTCACATGAAAAAGGCGCTCTTTTTATTAGCATTGGTGATCGCGTTGATCGGGAGCGTGTCGTTGATCGCCGCGCAAACCGAAGAACCTGCGACAACTGAAGAACCTGCTGCGACCGCTGAACCGACGAGTGAAGCCGTGCCAGTGGATCAATCTACCCCTCAAGAATTTTGCGATGCGGCTGTACCTGCCACTGATCCGGCAACCCGTGAATACACCCAAATGGAACAGGTTTTGCAACCCAACATCGATTACCGTGCGATCTTCTGCACCGACTCTGGCGCGGTCTATATCGATCTGTATGAGAGTGTGGCCCCTAGCACGGTCAATAACTTTGTGTTTTTGGCGCAAAATGGCTATTACAACAACACCATTTTTCATCGGGTGATCCCGAATTTCATGGCGCAAGGTGGTGATCCCACTGGCACAGGTTCGGGTGGGCCGGGGTATCAATTTGCGGATGAATATCCGTGGTTTGTTACCTTCGATCGCCCCGGTCTGTTGGCGATGGCAAACTCTGGCCCCAACACCAACGGTAGCCAATTTTTCATCACCACCGTCCCGACACCTCACTTGAACTATGCTCCAGTCGGTGGTGCATTGCGTGGTCATACAATTTTTGGGGCGGTGTTACAAGGTCAAGAAAATGTGTCGGCTTTCTTGGTGCGTGATCCCCAAGATCCCGCTCAACAAAACAATCCCACCACCCAATTACAAACGGTGCTGATCGTCACCGATCCACGCACGGTAGAAACAACGTTCATGCCGGCCGCCACGATCGATCCCTCGTTGATCATCAACAGCTTACAAGAACTCGAAGCGCAAGCAAATGAGGATTTCGGTGTTGAAGTTAGCCCGTTATTGGCAGCCGAAGAAACCGCCAACGCCGCTCCAGAAGCCTTCCGTAGTAGCTTGTTGACGGGCTTACAAAGCTTCAATTTTAGTCAAGGGGCGTTTGTACGGGTGAATAACACCAATTGTAATCTGGCCTTCAATTACACCAGCACCAGCTATCGCCTGTATGGGTTTACAAGCGCAAATGACGCGAGAGCCGCGCTTACTGATGGACTCTTTACGCGCTTAGCAGAGGCTGAAGGCCTAACCCAAAGCACAGAAACAGCTTTGGGTGTTCCGGTATTCACCGCCGATGTACAAGCTTGTAACGTCAATGCACGCACGGGTCGGATCTACGTACAACGCGGGCGTTATGTGGGTGCGATGGAGATCACGATCCCCGCGGATGTCCCCTTCACCCTCACGGATGCGTTGGAACAATTGACCTCTCGCATTTTTGAAACGACGCTTGCCCCCGTGTTAGTTCCAGAATTGACCCAGTAAAACCACAATAAAAAACCCGTCAAATTGACGGGTTTTTTTTGATGCGGTTAGTTGGTTTGAGTCGGATCAAAGGCATCGCGAATGCCGTCACCGATGATATAGAGACACAACACCGAGATCCAGATCGCTAATCCCGGCGGTGGGATCAAATGCGGCCCCTGTGTGAGGAATTGTTGCGCCTTGGTGAGCATATTTCCCCATGTCGCTTGGGGAGGCAATACCCCTAAGCCAAGGAAGCTTAATCCGGCTTCTGCCAACATGAGATTACCAATGCCGCGCGCTAACACGATCGCGGTGATCGAGATCAAGTTAGGCGCGATATGAGCAAACATGATCCGAAATGATGATGCACCTAAAGCGCGGGCGCTCAACACATAATCAAGCCCGCGAATCGCAAGCGTTTGTCCACGAATAATCCGTGCAATCCCCGTCCAACTGATCAACGCGATCACAAAAATGAGCGCTTCAGCGGTCGGAGACAATACAGCAGAGATTAAGATCAACAGATAAAGCGCGGGAATCGAGTCTAAGGTGGTGATCAACCAGTTAAAAATATCGTCTACCACACCGCCGAAATAACCGGTAATGATTCCGATCGATAAACCGATCGTCAAAGAGGCCACTGCACCAAAAAACCCGATCGATAAAGACACCCGCCCGGCATGTAACAAGCGGGCCAGTTGATCACGTCCAATATCGTCGGTTCCTAAGTAATGCACCCCTAGATCCGAAACCGCGCCGTATGGCTCAAAGTTGTAGATAGCGTTGGTCTCATTCGGGTCGATTCTTAAAATGTGGGTGGTGATCACATCGGCAAAAATCGCCAGCAAACTAAAAACCAAGATCACAAACAGCGCCATCATCGTTAAGCGATCGCGCCAAAGCCGCCGGAGTCCCTTGGTAAAGAGGGACTCACTGCGGGCAGGTTTGTTGGGGGTTTGCGTTAAATTAACGACAGAGGTTTGCGAACTCATGAAGATACACCCTAATTGTAACGAATACGGGGATCAATTAGCCCGTATAATATATCAGACAAAAGATAACCTAAAATGGTCGCAACTCCCGCATAGACCGTTACGGCCATCACGATCGGGTAATCACGCGCACCCACTGCCTCAATCACGGTTCGCCCTACACCGGGGTAATTAAAGATCGTCTCGGTAATCACCGCGCCCCCCAATAAACCCGTAATGGCGGGCCCTAAGAAGGTCGCGATCGGGATCAACGCATTTCGCATCCCATGACGGAACCAGACTTGACGGGCGTTTAACCCCTTGGCGTGGGCCGTGCGAATATAATCTTGTGAGACCACATCCAACATTGAAGCGCGCATATAGCGTGACCAACCGGAAACGATGCCGATCGCTAATGAAAAGACGGGCAATACCATATATTCTAGGCGTTCGTAAATGGGTGGACAGGAGTCCGTAATCAGGGTTTGGCATCGATCGCCTAATGGAAACCAACCCAAAGTCTTGGCAAATACGAGTAATAAAATAAGCGCAAAGAAAAAGCCCGGAACTGCATCAAACACCACTGCCAACACACGGGTGATATGATCAAACCACTTACGATGATTCACCGCAGCCAACACACCCACAATGATCCCGAACGTCCCACCGATGATCAGTGAGGCGACCCCTAATTCGATCGTCCCCGGTAAACGTTCGATCAATACATCTAACACCGGCCGCCGTTTAGAAAAGGAACGCCCAAAATCCCCCCGTATAATCCCATAACGATTTCCGGGTGGTAACACTTCGCCATTTGGGCCGGTTAACGAGATCAAGACAGCACGATCGGAGATCCCATCCCCATCGCTATCCCAACGCATCCAATCGTCACCTAAAAGCCAACGAATGTACTGCACCGACAAGGGATCATTCACCCCTAATTCGACCCGAAAACGTTCAATATCTTCCATGCTCATCCGTGATCCGAAGGTTAATGCCGCTACCGGCCCACCGGGAGTGATCGCCATGAGAAAATATGACAAGAGCGTGATGCCAAAAAAGATCGGGATGGCTTGGATTAAACGCCGAACCACATATTTAAACATATCACACCTACAATCTAACGAGAGTGGGAAAAACTTTTCCCGTTGAAAAGTCAACGGGAAAAGTAAAAACAAGCGAGATCAAGCGTTACGAGAAGCTCACGGAACGGGGATCACCCAAGAGTCTTCGTTCCAAAGGGTCGGGGAGGCGGCGTTTGGCATCGGACTCCAACCTTGGATGTAAGGTTGACCGACGGTCAAAGTCTTAGAACCACCGATCCAGATCCACGGGCTTTCATCGTGGAGGATTTGTTGGACTTCACCGTACAACGCCGCACGTTCTTCCAGATCGCAACCGGGTAACGCACGCGCTTCATCCAACAATTCGGTTACGCGCTCATTGCTATAGGACACCGCGTTGAAACCAATGCCAGGGACATCGTTTTCAGGCGCAAACGTCACGGTAATACCATCCGGATCAGCCGGGAAGCCGAAGCCCCAGAAGATCATGACCGCATCGAACGTTTGGCCGGTGAAGGTTTCCACCAACACGTTGAAGTCAATCGCTTGGAAGTTAACATTGAAGCCGACCTGACCCCATTGATCTTGCAGGATCGTGCCGAGAGCTTCTTGTGAGGTGTTGCCAGCATTGGTCAACAATTCAAATTCAAGCAACGTTCCGGCTTCGGCGGTTTCACAGCCATTGCATTCACGCACGCCATCACCGTCGCTATCCGTCCAGCCAGCTTCTTCTAACAATTCAGCGGCACGTTCGGGATCAAATGGATAGGGTTGGATGTCGTTGTTGTGCGCCCAAGAGTCCGGACGTGAGTGGGTCGCCCCTTGAATACCGAAACCGAAGAACGCGCCTTCGTTCAATTCTTCAAAGTTCATGGCGTAGTTCAACGCTTGACGGACGCGGACATCACCGAGGATCGGGTGAATACCTTGTTCGATCAGGTTGCCTTCTTCATCCAAGCCCGGTTGCGGGTTGCTGGGATCAGCAAGATTCAGACCGACGAAACGATAGTTCGCACGTTCGCTCTCGAAGCCAACGTATTGTCCACCGTTCACCAGATCTAACAATTCTTGTTGGCGATTTTGCGGAACGCCCATGGTGGTCAATTGACCATTGAGGAATTGTTCCACTTGGATCGTTTGATCAGCCACGTTCTTGAAGATCCAGCCTTGCGGCACGATGTAACCTGCTTCAGCATCGGGATAGTTTTGGTCAGGAACAAGCGTGACCTGTTCACCGGGGCGGTAGTTCAAGAAGCGCCATACACCCGATGTTACCGGAGCGGTCAAGTTGAAGTCTGATTCGTTCATATCAGCGTTATTCGGGAATGCTTCACGCCAAACATGAGCGGGGACAACCGGAATCGTTGCGGCGCTATCAAGCGCGTTACAATCGGGGTTGACGAAGGTGATCACCACGGTTTGAGCATCTGGTGCTTCTACGCTGGAGATGAGATCGCGCAAGGTGATCAAGTTGCTGTTGACGGTCACGTTTTCATCAACGATCACTTCCCACGAGTAGAGAACATCGGCTGAAGTCACCGGAGTACCATCGCTCCACACCCAGTCATCACGCAAGGTGAAGGTGTAGACCAAGCCATCATCCGAGATGCTCCAGTCAGAGACGAGACCGCCTGCCGCGCCGGGAGCGTAATAGCCTACTTCATTGTCCAAGCCGAGTAAAGCGGGATACAAGCGCGCCCACACGGTGCTGGAGGTACCATCGGTCGAAAGGAAGGGGTTCAAGGTCGAAATATCCGCGCCGAAGTTGGGCAGAATGATCGGGCCACCTTCACCAGCACCGGGCATTTCTTGGGCAAAAATAGGGAGTGACAAGATTGCCACAAGGGCCGCCACTACCCCAACCAAGAGAATCTTGGTCAGTTTGTTCATGAGAATCTCTCCTCTTAACAAGAATACAACAAAAATTTAAACTGTAGCATCACAGTTGGATCACTGTGTTATCTACCACAAGCCAAGCATTATAACGCAAATCTGGGTTTGTGCGACATTTTTGTACATTTTACGCAAATGGTTTTGAGCAAGATTTTCGCTGTTTGGGCAAAAGCGTCTTGTATAAAAATGTCACAACTCCTAAACTCATAGCTTGTCTGCAATTGCTATAGCGCTTTGCTTAGAGAGTCGCAGAAATCTTCAAAGTGTTTCACACATTTTTAAATTTCATAAAGTGAGGTTTACACATGCTGCATCCTAACATCATTGCAGTCGAAAATCAGGTGATTCATGGCAGGGGGTTAACCGCGACCGCCCTCATCCGTGAAGGTGAAGTCGTTAGCCGTTTGGATCCAGGTTTACCGACGATCGCAATTGCAGAAATTTTAACGTGGTCGCAAGAAAAACAAGCCGATCTCCTACGTTATGGGTATCAATGTGATGATCAAACGATTGTGATCGAAAAAGAACCCGAACGATACATGAATCACTCTTGTGATCCCAACACTTGGTGGTTAGATAACGACACGATGATCGCCCGTCGGGACATCCTCCCCAACGAGGAAATCACTTATGATTATGCTTCTACAGAGATCACGATCCCCTATGTGATGATCTGTGGCTGTGGCAGTGTCTTATGTCGGCATCGTATCACCAATCTAGATTACTTAAATCTTGATTGGCAAAAACGCTTCGGCAATTACCTTCCTGAACACGTTCGTAACGCGATTTTAGCGTCTAAACAACGCTGACTGTAAGTAGAGGGATCGGTTAGTTAAGGACGATCCCTTTACCTCAATTTACACACGTTCTAACAAGGCGATCGGAAAATCGTGTAACGCCTCATGTACCCATAATTGCGAAGAGGCCTGAATCGTTTTACCAGTGAATAGATTGCGATACGTCTGTCCCGCCTCTACCGTAAGCGAGGTATCTTGCCAGACCTCCGCGCCGATCGGGACACGGTTCACACCATTGGTTAACGTCCAGATCAATACGGGGGCGATCACGATGATACTTTGATCCTCAAAGCAGCGTTCAAACGCGCAGACGTGTTTCGCCTTTGCCCCTTGCGCGATCAACGGCCGATAATCCCCCTCATTAAACAAGGCCACTTGTGCGCGTCGAAAGTTAAGGATCATTTGTACCGACCACAACTTGATCGCACCTGTATGACTTTCTCGCAAGAGCTTTTGAAGCAAACCAATTCGATCTTGATCGCCTTGTGCTTGTAACTCGTTTAACAAGGTGATCCGCTGTTCATAATCGACCGGCCGCCGATTATCGGGATCGACAAGGCTAAAATCCCATAATTCCGTCCCCTGATAGGTATCAGGCATCCCCGGCGCAGTCAACTTTAACAGCGTTTGTGACAATGAATTGAACTGCCCATAAAATGCGATCGGTTGGGTGAATTGTGCGAGATCCGCGATAAATGCGGTGTTTTTCAGCACATGCACCACAAAGTTTTGTACTGATTCCGCGTAAATCGTGTTCGGGTTCACCCAACTGGTATGTACTTTGGCTTCATTCAGCGCTTTGTCCATGTAATTACAGATGCGATCGATATAGGTTTCATCAATCTGTCCGTCAAAGGGCATTGTCCCTACCAAGGCCTGATAGATCAGATATTCATCATTACGATCGGGTGCATCTTCTGTTCGGGCATAAGCGTTTTGTTCCCGCCAACGCCAGATCGCCGCCTCCCATTGAGCGGGAATTTCCGATAACAGGTTTAAACGCGCCCGTAGATCTTCGCTGCGCTTAGTATCGTGGGTGGTCAACGCCAACATGGTGTGTTTCCACCGGGCTTGATGCCACTGATTATGCTTGTGAAAATCATCGATCCCGATTCCGAATTGTTCCGGATTACCGCCGACCTCATTCAACGAGACCAAGCGGTTATAGATGTAAAAAGTGGTATCCTCAACGCTTTTAGCCATGACAGGCCCGGTAATCTGTTGAAAGCGCATCGCAAATTCGATCAAACTCGCACGTTCGGTTTCGGGAAATTCATAGATATTTTGCATCAACAGCGTATCGCGCACAAAATCAAGATTCGCATGTGGTAAACGCGGATTACGTTCTTTTGCCTCCGCCACTGCTAAATCAAGATAATAACGATCCCGCTCCGAAACCATACCCGGCCCAGTGATATAGGTGCGATAGATCGTCATACACGCGGCGATCTCACGCAAGGCGGATGTTAAACCAGATCGGGTAAACCCACTAAATCGCCGATTCCGCGCCGCGATCCGTGCCAGCTGTCGGCCGCGGGCATTCAGTTCACTCGCTAACGAATGGGTGAGGATCAAAACCTTCATCTGATAGATCAATTCGCGAAAGTCGATCTTGCGCCCGATAAATTGGCTGTATAACTGTTCAAATTGATGAACCTGATCGCGTTCGACAAAGATCCCGTTGACCGCAACCATAAAATCGTATCCGGTCGTGCCGTATACCGCCCAATCTTCTGGCAAGGGTTCAACTTCAGAGAGGATCTTCTCCCCCAACACATACAACGGCCATAAGCCACGCATCACCCCGCCCTGTTGCAAACGTGTCACCAACGTTCCAGCGGCGATCTCCGCGATATTCGGATTATCGGCCAGTTGTTGCGTTTGAGCCGTGATATAACCCGCTTGCAATTTCATAAAATAACCCGGGGGATCCCACAATCCATCCGGATGATCGATTCGCACACCTGTAACTTTGCCCTCGCGCAACCATTGAAATAACAAACGATGCGCTTCCTCAAAGACGTTTGGCGCTTCAATCCGTACCGCGGCCAGATCATTAATGTCAAAAAAACGCCGATAGTTGATCTCATCAGTGGCCACGCGCCAAAACGCTAGACGATACGGTTGACCTCGAATGACCGCATCCAGCCGATCAAATTGATCCGACTCCCCCTCATTAAAACTTTGTAGCGCATGATCAAGGGCTTGACGAAATTCTACCGACTCGCCATGTAATCGGGCGATCCGCCGATAGATCACGTTGGACTCGCGCCGTCGGATCGCGTGTTGATCCACTGCGTCATGTTCTGGGAGCGCCTGTAACGCATAGCGAATACTCGCTAATTCTAAGGCCGCTTCGGTTTCATCAGGAAGCGCCTCATTTGCTAACGCCAACAACACTTGACACGCATTCAACGTAACTGGAAAACGCGCATTCCAGTAATACAACCAAAAGCGCTCTTGTTCATAGGTCAGCCGAAACTCTCCGGCCTCTAGTACCCGTCCATAGTGATCACCCAGTACGGGTAACAACAATTTTTCTTGGACCCGATCCGCGAGATACCAATCGATGTCAAAAAATTCAGCATATGGTGAACTCATACCATGTTCCAACACATCCATCCACCACGGATTTTCGGTGCTGGCCCCCATATGATTCGGCACAAAATCCAACAATAAGCCCATGTCATGCGCTTTTAACGCGCTAATCAGCGCTTCAAAATCGTCTGTTGTGCCTAATTCTGGGTTGAGTTGCTGATAATCGACAATATCATACCCATGCGTACTACCGGAGCGCGGTTTAAACAGCGGTGACGCATAAACATCGCTGATCCCCAACGCATGAAGGTATGGGACTAAGCGCAACGCATCTTTCAACGTAAATTTGGCATGAAATTGAAAGCGATAGGTTGCCGTCGGAATCCGTCGCCCGGTGAGCAGGTCTTGGATGATCGTCTCAACATCAAGATTACTATTGGGAAAAGTCATCGATCCGCCCCTCCCCTTTGATATACACAGCAAACGCTTTAGGCGGGATATGAATACGATCGGTTGGGAGTTGATCCGCGATCCCGCTCTCTACAGGTTGCCACTGTTCGGAGTCAAATTGCTTGCGCCATGATCCGTGCGTGATCGGACAAACAATCTCCGCTGGTTTTTCCAAGTGTAAGTTATAGATGATCAACGCCTCGTCCGCTCCGTTGCGCCGATGCACGATCAACACCCGTTCCTGTTCATATCCCCACACGTCCAGATCGTTTTTATCGGGATTCTGTAAAGCGGGATGACTTTTCCGCAAAGCCAAGAGTGTCTGATAAAACGCCTCATGATCGCGATGTGGAGCGTTTTGTCGCAAGTCGTGATTTAATTTAGAGTGGAGAAAGGTCTGTTCTGATTGTGGATCGGGGGTTTCGCCTTGCCATTGGAATGAGGCAAATTCGGCCGCCCGACCTTTTCGCACTGCTTCGATCAGATCCGGATCATCAAAACTGACAAAATACAAAAACGGCGCGGTTTCGCCATATTCTTCACCCATGAAGATCATCGGGGTATACGGGGATAACAGGATCACACCGGCCGCGACCCGCGCCGCCGCAAAATCTACCAAGTGCGTGATCCGATCGCCATTCATGCGATTGCCGACTTGATCATGATTTTGTAATGACACCACAAAGCGATGTCCTAAAACCGAACGCGAGGATGTGCCGTGTTTACGTTGATGAAACGGTGAATATTCCCCCGAATAGACAAACCCATCGCGGATCGCCTTGATCAACTGCTCAAAGGTGGAATAGCGCGGTGAACCATAATCCAGATAATAACCCAACGTCTCCCCTGTCAATAGGACATGGAGACAATGATGCAGATCATCAAACCATTGCCCATCGATCCCGATTCCGCCCGCTTCTTGAGAGCGTAACAAGCGGACATCGCTTCGATCATTTTCCGCGATCAAATACACCCGCCGATTGTGTTGATCGGCCCATTGGTGGACGGTGGCTGCCAATTCTTCTAAAATCGTGCGCGCCGAAAAATCAAATAACGCATGGGTCGCATCCAAACGCAACGCATCAATGCGATACACCGCGAACCAATAGATCGCATTTTCGATAAAATAGCGTCGGACTTCATCGCTATGTGCGCCGTCAAAGTTGAGGCTTGTCCCCCAAGGTGATTTATATCGTTCGGTGAAATACGGCCCATATTGCGAGAGGTAATTTCCCTCCGCGCCCAAGTGGTTATAGACCACATCCAAGATCACCGCTAAACCGCGCTGATGACACGCATTCACCAACGCCTTTAACCCATTCGGGCCGCCGTAACTGTTTTGTACCGCATACGGCAATACCCCGTCATAGCCCCAATTACGTTCACCGGGAAATTGCGCCACAGGCATGATCTCGATTGCGGTGATCCCCAACGCTTTCAGGCGATCTAAGTTTGGGATCACCGCTTCAAACGTACCTTCGGGTGTGAACGTCCCGATATGAAGTTCATAGATCACATAATCGCGTAAGGGCAAGTTATACCACGTTACGTTGTCCCAATTAAACCCTGAATCGACCACCACTGACCAACCATGCACCGTATCCGCTTGGGAATGTGAGGCGGGATCGGGCAAGGGTTGCCCATTGTTGATCTGATACTGATAACGATCACCGACCTTAGCGGACGGCACTATTAAGCGATAGTACCCTTGATCGTCGGGGTGCATCGGTAAGGTTTGACCCTCTAGACATAACACTAAACGTTCGGCATTTGGGGCCCATACCGTAAACTGTACCCCACCCTCTGCTAATGGGATCGCCCCTAAAACATCTCTCATACGCATCCTCCAATACCACTTACAAGTAATCTAACGGTCAATTTTACAAACTGGGTGCATATTTATTAAGAGTTAGATTAAAGAAGGCGTGTACTCACCCTTTGTTTACCTTTTTAATCTAACATGAAATATATTGCAGTCTTTGTAAAGAGGTATCATGGTTTTCCAGATAGAGCATCCGCCACTAACAGCCGTCGATCAAATTGCTGGATTTAACGTGCGTCCAGGGAATCCTTTGCCATTTGGGGCGAGTTTTGTACCCAATGGCATCAACTTTTCGGTGTATTCTTATCATGCTACTGCCTGTACTTTAGTCTTATTTCGTAGAGGGGAATTTCAGCCATTTGCCGAAATTCCTATTCCCGAAAGTTATCGACTTGGTTCCGTGTTTCCGATTACCGTGTTAGATCTGGATTACAGTACCATTGAATACGGTTATCGCATGGATGGCCCCCAGCTAGAAGGCGAAAATCTCCACCGCTTTGATCCCTCTAAAATCCTGTTAGACCCCTACGCTAAAGCGGTGGGTGGTCGTGAAATCTGGGGAACGCATCCCAACTATGAGGTTATTTCACAACATCGCGCTCGAATCGTCCGGGTTGATGACTTTGATTGGGGCGTAGATCGCCCGCTTGAAACCCCGATTGAAGATCTGGTGATCTATGAATTGCATGTGCGCGGGTTCACAAAACATGCGAGTTCAGGGGTCGATTCCGCCGGAACTTATCAGGCCTTGTGTCAAAAGATCCCCTATTTGAAAGCGTTAGGGATTAACGCGATCGAACTCATGCCGATTTTCGAGTTTGATGAGTTTGAACATTCGCGCATCAACGAAAAAACGGGTGAAATGCTCCTAAATTATTGGGGATATAGCCCCGTTGCATTTTTTGCACCAAAGGCCGGTTTTGCGGCCACTGGTGCAACTGGCGGTGAGATCAATGAACTCAAATTGTTGATCAAAACGATGCACGAACATGGCATTGAAGTGATCCTTGATGTGGTGTTTAATCACACCGCCGAAGGCAATGAAAAAGGCCCGACGATCTCGTTTAAAGGAATCGATAATAGCACCTATTACATCCTGACTCCTGAAGGCTACTACTATAACTTCAGTGGGACAGGGAATACCTTTAACTGCAATCATCCCACTGTGCAATCGTTTATCATGGATTGCTTGCGCTATTGGGTTGCGGAATATCATGTAGACGGGTTTCGCTTTGACCTCGCCTCAATCATGACTCGCGATACAGAGGGAATGCCGATGGGCGATCCCCCGCTTTTGCGAAAAATGGCGTTTGATCCGATTTTAGCACGCACCAAATTGATCGCCGAACCTTGGGATGCAGACGGGTTATATCACTTGGGCAGTTTTCCCGCCTATAAACGGTGGGCCGAATGGAACGGGTTCTATCGGGATACCATGCGCCAATTTATGAAAGGTGACTTTGGGCAGATCACCGAAGTATGTCAAGCGATCTTAGGCTCACCTCATCTCTATCCCGGACGTGGGCCGATCGCCACGATCAATTTCATCACCGCTCACGATGGTTTTACGATGATGGATCTGGTCTCGTACAACGAAAAACAAAATGCCAAAAACCTAGAAGAAAGTGGCGCTAACGATAACCATAGTTGGAACTCTGGTCATGAAGGCCCGACTGATGATCCAGAGATCGGCGCTTTTCGCTTACGACGTATCAAAAACGCGCTACTCTTGTTGATGGTCAGTCAAGGAACGCCGATGATCTTGATGGGTGATGAGATTGGACGCACTCAACAGGGCAATAACAACACTTATGCCCAAGATAACGAGATCAGTTGGTTTAATTGGGATCTGCTCACGGAACACGCGGAGCTATACCAATTTTTTAAGGACGCGATCGCGCTCCGTATGGCGCATCCGGTCTTACGAAACGGACACTTTTTACGCGGTGAAGACTATATGGACAAAGGCGCACCGGATATTTCATGGCATGGTGTAAAACCGTTTGAGCCAGATTGGTCAGATCAAAGTCGCACCCTAGCGTTTATGCTCAATGGTGAATATGCAAAAAGCGGCCTGACAAAAGATGATCATCTCTATGTGGCGATGAATATGCACTCCGAGACGATTACCTTTGCTTTACCACCTGCGCCGAATCAAACGATGTGGCATTTGTTCACCAACACGGGCGAAACTCATCCTACAGACGGACAAACACCACACCTTGAACATCAGCAGGAGATCAATCTGATTGGTTATTCGATAGCGGTGCTGATCGGCAAATAAGCGCTAATATCCCCTTGCCTATCACGGTTAAGGTAAGGGGATATTTTTACGGACGGGGAGTGCTAAACCGCCGGCCGATCATCACCAACAAGATACTAAACAGATACAAGACCAATAACGGCCCCATCACGATAAACATATTCACCGGATCTACGGTGGGTGTGATCAAGGCGGCTGCGATGGCTGCACCGACGATCGCGATCCTCCAATTACGGATCAAAACAGCGGCCGTCACCAGTCCCAAAATCGACAAGACAAAGAACACCAACGGGGTTTGAAATGCCACTCCCATCCAAAATAACAGAGAGGTGACAAAGCTTAAATACAGATCGGCTGTCCATTCCGGCCGAAAGACCGTGGGTGCAAATCCTTCTAAAAACCCTAACGCGGGTGGCATCAAGATATACCAAGAGAACACCACCCCGCCTAAAAATAAAATGGTGATCGCCGGCAAGGAAGATAAAACAAAGCGCTTTTCACGCCGAGTCAACCCCGGAAAGATAAACATCAACAATTGGTAGGTGATCAACGGGATAGATAACACCGCGCCCATCATCAGAGCCACACGGAAATAAGCGACTACGCCCCCTGTCGGCCCTAATGTCACTAATTGACATTGCGCGGGTTGATCCACCACTTGGCAATAAGGTTCACGTAAGACATCAAAGGCGGTTTGTGTAAACAAGAGCGAGAATAACGTCCCAATGATCAAGCCAAGAAATGCCTTGGTTAAACGTTGGCGTAACTCATTAAGATGATCAAAGATCGACATCCGTGCGCCATCCCCATCGTTTTCGGGAAGGGGCGCAGGGGGAGTGGGCGATCGGCGAAAAGGTAATTTTGACATTGTGGCTTCACAAGGGTTTTAGGTTAAGGCTGTCACGATTGTACACTAAAACGGACAATTCAAAAGAGCTTCATTCAATGGTCATCAGGGCAATCGATACACCGTGCTTTTAATTTGTCCTAAAAAATCTTAATGTGGTTGGTGGACGCGGCGGCTAAAGGAAAAATTTTTTCGGCGGTATCGTAAATTCAATTGTAAGAATTGGCATTACATCTCCAAAAAACAGCTATTCCATCCAACTGAATCACTCCCTTTCAAAGCTACGATACGTAAATGATAGCACAGATGAGCGAAAAAGTCGTAACAAATGTTACGATTCAGCCGCGCACTTATGCTACGATCTAGGGAGTAGAGGACGTGTGAGGTATTTTTTGGGAAGATCATCATGTATTACGATAAAGCTTGCATCACTGCTGCTACTACTGCGGTGAAACGATAGAACATTTGTTATCGCCGCCGCATGAGGTAAAGTGATTAACGTCATCTTATCCTGATGACCTTGATCAACGCGGTTTTAAGGCGATCAACGGTAAGATCAAAAAGTCAAAGCAAAGTTAAGCTTAAGAGTGCATGTTTTGACAATTTGTTAACCGCGTCTTAAAATTTAACCCATCATCAACTAGGGTTGGAGGCAATAGCCATGAAAGAGTATACGACGGAGATGCTGAGAAATGTCGCTCTAGTGGGCCACCAAGGATCGGGTAAAACCTCCTTGGTGGAAGCACTCCTCTTTAATACTGGCGCAATTTCCCGGTTAGGCAAGGTTGAAGAAGGCACAACCGTATCAGACTGGGATGAAGATGAAAAACACCGTAAAATTTCGCTCTCCACTTCGGTAATCCCCCTTGAATTTGAAGATCACAAGATTAATGTATTGGATGCGCCGGGTTCAACCGATTTTCAAGGTGAGATCAAAAACGCGATCCGCGTGGCAGACTCGGTGATCGTGGTGGTCGATGCGGTGGCCGGGGTAGAAGTCGGTACGGAACTCGCTTGGGAATATGCCCAAGTGTACCAACAACCGATCATCGTGGTGATCAACAAAATGGATCGTGAAAATGCGGATTTTGAACGTACTTTAAACAACCTAAAAGAGACTTATCCCGACTATAAATTTATTCCGGTGATGTTGCCGATCGGTCAAGAGGCCGATTTTAAAGGCGTGATCAATGTCCTCACCCAAAAAGCCTATTATGGCGCGGGTAAAGAACGTTCTGAACTGCCCGCTGATCTTGTTGAAAGCACGCATCAGGCCCATTTAGCATTGGTAGAAGCGGCCGCTGAAGCCGATGATGCGTACATCGAAAAATACTTCAACGAAGGTGAATTGACCTTTGAAGAAATTCGCGATGGGATGCGAAAAGCGGCCCGCAATCATCAACTCAATACGGTGCCGGTGTTTGTCACCTCTGGGACTAAAAATGTCGGTACTTACACGCTTTTAGAGGCGCTCCCCGTGTATACATCTGCGCCTTCCTTGCGTCGCTTTGGCACACATCGCGAAGGCAACCCCGAAATTGAATATAACACCGCGCCACAAACCGATGAAAAACCCCTAGGGGCCTATGTCTTTAAGACCGTGAATGATCGTTTCGTCGGCACGCTCTCATATATCCGCATTTTCTCCGGTTACATTAAAAATGATAGCCGGAACTTCAATAACACCCGTCAAAGCGAAGAGCGCTTTAATAACTTGATGGTGGTGCGCGGAAAAGACACTTTCCCCGCCCCGATCTTACACGCGGGTGATATTGGAGTGGTCGCAAAACTCACCTCCACGCGCACAGGCGATACGATCGCCGATCGAGATCAAAAGTTTGAGATTGTGAAACCCAACTTCCCTGAACCATTATATGCGATCTCGCTCACGCCCCGTACCCAAGCCGATAGCGCCAAAATGGGTACAATCCTGACCAATTTATGCGAGGCGGATCCCACTTTACGTTGGCGGCAAGATGCCGATACGAAGCAGATCCTGTTAGAGGGGATGGGTGAAGCGCATGTGATGTTGGCGATCAGTCGAGCAGAACGCTTAGGGGTGGGGATCGATACCCACTTGCCAAAAGTCCCCTATCGCGAAACGGTATCGCGTGAAGCTCAAGCAACCTATCGCCACAAGAAACAAAGTGGTGGTTCAGGTCAATTCGGTGAAGTGAGCTTGCGAGTATTGCCTAACGCGGGTGAAGGGTTTGTGTATGAGGCAAAAATTTTCGGCGGTGCGATCTCACATCAATACATCCCGTCGGTGGAAAAAGGTGTGCTGTCTGTGTTACCGAACGGCGTGATCGCGGGTTATCCGATCGTAGATGTGAAAGTGGTCGTCTTTGATGGCAAAGAACATCCGGTAGACTCAAAAGACATCGCGTTTCAGATTGCCGGACGTGAAGCATTTAAAGAAGCCTTTGCCGAAGCCGGCCCGGTGTTATTAGAGCCGATCATGGAAGTGAAGATCACGATCCCAGAACCGATCTTAGGGGATGTGATGAGCGATCTGAATACCCGACGTGGGCGGGTGATGGGGATGGATACGCTTGGGGTTAAAAGTGTCGTGACAGCCGAAGTCCCGTTCGCGGAGATGATGCGCTACGAAAATCAACTCCGTTCGATCAGCGGTGGGCGTGGGATCTACACGATGAAATTTGTACGTTATGAGCGCGTTCCGTCGCATCTGGCCGAAGGCATTATCAAAGCCCATACCGCCGAAGCACACGCGGAATAGAATAACCCTTTAAAAGAGAAGTAACATCAGGAAAGTTTCTTGGGTACAACCCCACCCTAGCCCTCATCCATACATGAGGAGGGAACTGGACAGCATAGTATGGGGTGGGGTGTCTCCATTAACGGGATACTTTTCTAAGGTTGATGAGTGGGGCGCTGGAAGATGCCGCCCCACCGATTCCTATCTAATGCGTGGCGCTGTCTTTAAGCGCGTGTGATTTAGCCACAAACAGATCACCATATAAGACCTGTAAATGCCATTCTTCGAGATGTTTGGTATCGATCACTTTGAATTTCGGGATCACGCCGGATTGGAGGTCAAAGTGCCAACCGCGCCGTGTCACCAAGCGATAACGCATGTGATCAGCTTGTTGATTGTTCCAGATGATCAGCGGTTGTTGTTCAGGGGCGGCATTTTGGATAAAGGTCGCACCGACACCCGTTAACACCTCTAACAACATCTGGAGCTGACTCGCTTGTAAGATCGGTGTGAATGGTGCAAGGGCTTGAACATCCTGCACGATCGCGGGTAAATGTTCTCCGATCAAGCGCTTGGTGATCGAATCTAGCTTAAAGTTTCGGAGCATCCGCTCACATTTTTCCCAACGCCGATCCCGTTTCGCACGTAAATCGGTCGGATGTGTCACGGTGAGAACTAACCGATCGCTTGGGCTTAAGAGCATCTCACCTAGCGATAGCGTTTCAGTTTGGGTGTGATACTGCGACTCGACATAACGCACATCCCCTTGAACGCGGACATCGATCTCTACATCGGAGCGCACGCCGCGTAAGTGCAAGCGATACTTACGGATCTGGGGCAAATGATCGCTTTGTCCGGTGACAGGCGCGATCGTGAAGATTAGTTGTTCGGGGTGCCATTGTTGAGTCATGGGGGTAATGCTATACGAGTCGTTGAGGTAAGCGTTGCTCTCTCCGTCATCTTCATATAGCTCAAAGCGACGATCTGCGCCGGGGAAAATATACACATCCAATGTTTCGGGGTTATCGATCCCGCCCCATGCGACTTTTTCAGCCAACGGGATGATCGCGCCTGCTTTGGCAAATACCGGAATATCCGCTAGTTGACCGTAGATCGCGTTCCATGTATCCCCGTGATAAGCTTCACCGGTGAAAAAGTCGTACCACTCCCCTTCCGGCAACCAGACGACTTGACGACTCATTTGAGTCAGGGGGTCAATCGGGGAGATATGCGGCGCGGCGATCAACTCGCTACCAAAGGTGTATTGATTGGGGCAATGATAGGCCTCCTCACGTTCAGAGTGTTCATGATACATCGGCACAATTGGTTGTAAGCGATCGCGATAAGCGCGCCAAGACATCGCATACAGATAGGGAATGAACGCATGACGTAAGCGCATCGCCTCACCCGCGATACGGAAAGTTTCGGCATCATAACCCCAAGGTAAACGCTCATGATAGGGATTTTTGGTGCTATGGAGACGAAAGATCGGGCTAAAGAGGCCATATTGCACCCAACGGGTATACAATTCTGCGTCTTCTGTGCCGAAAAAGTGACCGCCGATGTCATGACTCCACCAACCGTAACCAACATTCGCCGCAGTAGCTGTAAAATAGGGTTGATAGGCTAACGACTCCCAAGAGACTACTGTATCCCCCGAAAAACCGATCGGATAGCGGTGATTGCCTAATCCCCCCCAACGCGAAAAGATGAACGGGCGCTTTTCCCCCGTCCGTGCGAGATCGTAAAAATGTAAGTGATTCAACCACCAGAGCGGATCAAGCCCTGATTTGCCGCTTTGCGTGCCTTGTTGCCAATCCATCCACCAAAAATCAACGCCCTGATCTTCAAAAGGATGATGCAACACCTCGAAATAGGCTTGTGCAAAGGCTGGATCGGCGATCTGGAATTTGACGGGTTGCCCGGACTCGCCCCCTAAACGCTCACGAATCGCCTCATAAAGGTCTTCGTGAGGATGCACCCCGTCAGCCGGATGCAGATTCAACGCGGTTTTGAGGCCATTGAGATGTAAAAAGTCGATAAAGGCCTTGGGATCGGGAAATAACGCACGATTCCATGTATATCCCGTCCAACCGCGTGATTGATTACCCGTTTGAGTGATATGCCAATCCATATCGACAATACAGACGGATAACGGAATCGCTTGGGCCTTAAATTCGTTCATTAACCCGGTCAATTCAGGTTGGGTGTATTCCCAATAGCGACTCCACCAATTGCCTAAGGCAAAACGAGGTAACAACGCGATCGGGCCGGTGATCTGCATGTAATCGCTTAAACAGGCCTGATAATCATGCCCATAGCCAAAAAAGTACAGGTCAAGATAACCGTCATTCGCGGGACGATTCTGTAACCAACCTTGATCATCAAAAACCAATCGTTGCGAATCATCAACCATAGCCCAACCATCACGCGAGATCAAGCCGGGTTCTAACACCGTTTGACCGGATACCCCGTCTAGGGTGCGGGCCGTGCCTAACAAGTTGTTGGGGTTGGGTTGACCGTAATACCAAGTGCGACCTAAGGCCTTTAATTCGATCGTGAGGGTGGTGGTCGAAAACCCGGCCGGCGAGTTTTGATAGTTGATTTTGAGATATTCCGTCTCAATCACCACCTGATCTTGATCGCGAGTCACGGTAAAAGCCGGAGTCGGTTGATCGCGATACCAAAATGCTTGAGTAGCGCGATCTTCAAAGACTCCGGTTGGACTAAACTCCATGCGGATCAAGCGTGTGGTGAGCAAGGTAAAACGCGCTTGTCCAATGTGTGCGATCGACTCTGATCGGGCGATCGGAGCAAATGCTAATTTAAACTGTTGCATAACATTCCCCGTGGTTAAACCGTTAATTGTGGGCGATATTCCCCGAATACTTCGCGCAAGGTATGGCACACTTCGCCTAATGTCACCTGATTTTCGACACATTCAATGATGATTGGCATCAAATTGTCCCGGCCACGGGCGGTATTTTCGAGTCGTTGACGCAATTCCGCCGCTTGACTTGCATCACGTTCAGCACGTAATTGCGCTAGATGTTCACGCTGTTGCTGTTCAATGGCGGGATCAACTCGCAATAGCTCTTGATCACGGTGTTCATCAATAACAAATTCATTGACTCCCACGATCACCGCTTCATGATGCTCAACCGCACGTTGATAGGCATAAGAGGCAGTTTCGATCTCGTTATTGATATAACCGGCCTCAATGGCGGCTAATGCCCCGCCTAGCTCATCGATCCGTTGGAGATAGGTTTCGACCCGTTGCACAATGTCTTCGGTGAGGCTTTCAATTAGATAGCTGCCTCCCAAAGGATCGACCACATCCGCTACTCCGGTCTCATAAGCGATGATCTGTTGGGTGCGTAGTGCGATCTGCACAGCCTTTTCGGTGGGCAAAGCAAGCGCTTCATCCATGCTATTGGTATGGAGCGATTGTGTCCCCCCTAAGACGGCGGCTAACGCTTGTAAGGCGACGCGAACGATGTTGTTTTCTGGTTGTTGAGCGGTGAGAGTGCTTCCGCCCGTCTGAGTGTGAAAGCGTAATAACAGGCTTTTTTCGTTTTTCGCGCCGAAACGTTCCTGCATGATCTTGGCCCAAAGCTTACGGGCGGCACGGAACTTTGCGATCTCCTCTAAAAATTGATTGTGCGCGTTGAAGAAAAATGACAGTTGCGGCGCAAAATCATCAACGTTTAACCCCGCGTCGATCGCCGCCTGTACATAGGCGATCCCATTCGCTAAAGTGAACGCGACTTCCTGTACGGCGGTGCTACCCGCCTCACGGATGTGATAACCGCTGATGCTGATCGTGTTCCAATTGGGGATATGTTCTTTGCAATAAGCGAACATATCGGTAATCAAGCGCATTGAGGCCACGGGAGGATAGATATATGTCCCACGGGCGATGTATTCTTTCAAAATGTCGTTCTGTACCGTGCCGCGTAACTGATGTTCTGGGACACCCTGTTGTTTGCCTACCGCGATGTATAACGCTAATAACACCGAGGCCGGCGCGTTGATCGTCATGCTGGTAGACACTTTATCCAGCGGAATCCCTTCAAATAACCGGGCCATATCACGGATACTGCTGATACTCACGCCCACTTTGCCCACTTCACCCATCGCCATCGGATCGTCCGCGTCATAGCCGATCTGGGTGGGCAGATCAAAGGCCACAGATAAACCACTTTGGCCTTGTTCCAACAAAAAGCGATAACGGGCGTTGGATTCTTCGGCGGTCGCATAACCCGCATATTGGCGCATTGTCCAAAAACGTGAACGATACATCGCGGGGTGAATGCCGCGAGTAAAGGGGTATTTTCCGGCCTGTTCAGTGGTGAGATCAGGCGGAAGATCCGATGCCGAATAGGTTGCTTTTAACGGAATATCCGACGATGTGGTAAAGGTATTCTTGCGATCGGCCATAAAATCCACTCCTTAAATTTATCTATTTAGGTTTCGGGTGCGATAACCGTAGTGTTGAATGAAACGATACGGATACATTTCCGGTAATGCGCTTGCTTGATCTAATGTTTGTAATTCGTCTCCAGTGAGGTTTAGCTCCGCTGCGCCGAGATTGTCTTCTAATTGAGCCATGGTGCGAACGCCGATGATTGTGCTAGAGACGGCCGGTTGCGCTCGTAACCATGCTAATGCCACTTGCGAATAGGTCACGCCCCGCGCCTCCACAATTTGACCGATCGCCTCAATCACATTCCAATTGCGTTCAGTGGCGCGGCGATCCCATGCTTCTTCGACATCATCGGGCATCATCGCGATCCGCCCGTTATCTAAGTCTTGTGGGCGATCGCCACGTTTGTATTTACCCGATAAAAACCCACCGCCTAACGGACTCCATGGGGTAATGCCTACCCCTTCACTAAGGCATAAATCGGTGAACTCATATTCGATGTCACGCTTCACAAGGCTATATTGATACTGTCCGGCCACAAAGCGCGCATAACCGTTCGAGTCGCTCACCGCTAAGGCCTTCATCAGTTGCCACGCTTTAAAATTCGATACGCCGATATAACGGACTTTGCCAGAAGTCACCAGATCATCTAAGGCGCGTAACGTTTCTTCTAAGGGGGTCAATGGATCCCAACAATGTACATAATACAGATCTAGGTAGTCGGTAGCTAAACGTTTCAGACTCGCTTCTACTGCCTGCAAGATATGAAACCGCGATAAGCCTTGTGTGTTCAGTTCACCTCCAAAACGGACTTTGGTCGCTAAAACCACTTGAGCGCGCCGATCTTTGATCGCTTGGCCGACAATTTCTTCCGATCGTCCACCAGCATACACGTTCGCAGTATCAAGATGATTACCGCCTGCGTCTAAATAACGATGAATGATCGCGGTGGCTTGATCGGCCGGAGTCCCGCGGGAATTTTCTTCCCCAAAGATCATCGTTCCTAAACAGAGGTCTGAAACCAAGAGTCCGGTACGTCCTAACAAGTTATATTTCATGTTTTATGCTCCTAGCGGCGGTTCAAAGGCAGTTTGAGGCACGCTTATGCCCTCAAAATTTGCAAAGGTTAAATGCTCAAATGTCAGGTTAAGGTTACGACGCACATAATCAAACAACCGTAGATAATTGGCGCGATAGCGCGTTGCATCGATTAAAGCGAGTTGATCGATCCCAACGCGGATCGCATCTGCTTCGCCTTCAATTTCGATAAAGTTTCCGTAGGGCATTTCATCCAAGACGATCTCTAAATCCCCTAGATGATAGGTGGTGCGATATTTTTCGTAGACCACATGTGGGAAAAAACCCAATTTATGGAGGATCAATTCCATCGTTTCAAAGTCGCTTACTTCAACTTCAGCTTCAAAGCGGGCGGGAATATCGAGATCGATGATCTCGGTTGGGGGTTCTTTGTAGGTTAAACGCGCACGGGTGTCTTGACGCAAGCGCAACACGATATGACGCGGCGTTAGGGTGTGATCAGCGTTTTCATAGCGCACATTACGCTCAAATACCCGCGGCGCAATCAAAACCGCGCCTAATGCCTCTAAGCGTTTCGCCACACTTGCTAGATCGGTGACATACAACTTAACTTCGGTTTCAGTGTGTTTTGTCATGATTAGACCATCTCACGGATCACTTCTGGGAAGTAAAAGCGGATCGCTTGCACAAGGGTCGCATGATGTCCTTGGGCGGTTGCAGGGGCAAGCAAGACATTTTTGAGAAAACTTCCGGCGGCACGTTCGATCAACCACCAATCTGTCCCATAAAATGGTACATTGTCCTGATCCGGCAATTTGTCAAACGAGAGCTTTTGTAACGTGGTGACAAACAGCTCATATTGAGTCAAGTCAATCACCCGCGTTAGGGGTTTATGATCAAAGCGGCCCTGATAGACCACCTCTAACAGGATCGCACCGCGATTCGGTTGCTTTAAGGTCGCGATACAATCCGAAGCGCGCAATTGATCGTAATGCACGGTAAAACGATAGACCGACTTCATCCCCGGTTGTAAGGCGACCTCTTTTAGGGGGGCTAAGCCACAACGTTGAGCGATCAATTTGAGGAAATGCACCTGTTTTTCCATAGGTACTTCCGCATTTCATAAAATAAAGGGCGCATTGATCGCGCCCTCAATTGTTAGGTTAGATACGGATCACCACTTTACCGAACACTTCGCCCGCTTCTAACAAGCGATGCGCGGTTTGGATCTCGCTTAACGGTAAAGTCTCGCTGATCACGGGTTTGAGTTGACCCTCAAACACCAAGTTCATCACGCGGACGTAATCGACATGGGGGCCCATCGTGCTTCCGATAATGCTGATATGTTTGCTGAACAAATACCGGATGTCTAATTCAAAGATCGGGCCACTGGTATTGCCTACCACTAAGATCCGCCCGCCGATGCGTACACTGCGAATACTGTTAAACATCGTCTCTTGACCGACATTATCCACCACCACATCTACGCCTTGTTTTTGCGTGAGTTGATAGATCGCTTTCGACCAATCGGGGGTTTCTTCACGGTTAATGGTGACATCCGCGCCGAGTTCTTGCGCTTTACGACATTTTTCCGCATTGCTGCCCACGACATAGACTTTCGCGCCAGCTAACTTTGCGATCTGAATGCTGGCCGTATTCACACCTCCCCCCGCACCTACGATCAACACGGTTTCACCAGGGCGCAAGTTGCCGCGTGTGATCAATGAATGCCAAGCGGTGACATAGACGAGTCCGGCCGCCGATGCACCCTCAAATGAGACATGATTGGGGAGTTTTAAGAGATTACGCGCCGGAACAACCACATATTCAGCTGCTAAACCGGAATGATGCTCTCCTAAGATCCCGATGCGCCCCTGATTTTCGAGTCCCGTGTATAAAGTTGGGCTATCGGATGGGACGATCGTCGGATCGATACAGACCCGATCCCCCGGTGCAAAACCCGTGACTCCCGTGCCAATCGCATCCACGATCCCCGCGCCGTCTGATCCGGTCACATGGGGCAGATGCAATTTGAGGCCATTCCATCCCACACGCACCCATAGATCAAGGCGGTTGAGGGCAGCCGCGCCCATTTTTAGCCGGACTTGCCCTGATCCAACCTCTGGAACCGGGAGATCGTCAACATATTTGAGAACATCGATCAAACCGTGTTCATAAAAAACCGCTGCACGCATGTTTAACGCAAGCCTAATTCGTTGCGGGCGATCACCATGCGTTGGACTTCGCTTGTCCCTTCATAGATGCGGGTGATCCGGGCATCGCGATAATAGCGTTCGACAGGCATCTCTTTGCTATACCCCATGCCGCCGTGAATTTGCAAGGCTTCGTCGGTGACATACATCGCGGTTTCACTGGCGAACAACTTGGCCATGCTGGCTTCCATGGTGAAGCGTTGCCCCGTCACTTTGCCGCGTTGCTTTGCCAACACCGCGTTGTAGATCAATTGGCGACTGGCTTCGATCCGCGTTTTCATGTCGGCGATCTTTTGTTGGATCATCTGGAATTGGCCGATCGGGCCCCCAAAGGCCTTACGGTTACGGGCATAGTCTAAACTCGCTTC
>JALOOG010000127.1 GCA_025454525.1 Anaerolineae bacterium
AACTAACGGGGATAGTGCTCATGGTGAATTACCTTTGGTCGGGTTTTTCCTCCCATGATGCACTATCCATTCTCACTTTTCAAAAGTCTCAATCAGTTCCATGTCACGGGGAGCGCAATTACCCACCGAACGGGAATGGGAATATGCAGCGAGGGGAGTCGAAAACTGGATCTATCCGTGGGGCGATCAATCGCCTAATGGCAGTTTGGCGATCTTTGAGCGCCCCGATCTACAAGGGACGGACCGTGTTTTGAGCCTCCCGAATGGTAATTCTTGGGTTGGTGCCGCGGATATGGCGGGCAATATTTGGGAATGGACGAGTACCATCTACGATGAACAACGCTTCCCTTATCCTTACTCATTGCGGGATGGGCGTGATAATTTATATTTACAAGCTGAATTTCGCGTTTTACGGGGCGGCGCGTGGAACACCCATGCAGGTAATCTTAGATCCACTTACCGAGATTGGAACAAACCATCGGATGCGTATAATTATTATGGATTTCGTTGCGTGCGTTTATTAGAGTGACTTGATGAGGGTGAATCGATAGTTTTATCCTCTCATCCCTACCACAATCAGAAAGTCTTTATCGCTTTACCCAAGCGGTGGTTAAAAAGGTCGTCACAGGAGCATTGAACATGCAGATCGTGAAGACCCAACGCTTAATATCGCTCATCCGCCTTGGTATTTCGACTTTGATCCTCGCGTTTACCCTTAACCCAACGTTGAACCCTTTTTCAAATTTTCCCATCGATCGCTATTCGCCTGTCAACTAAACACGGCATGAGGTGATCGGCCTAGATGGGTGCGAAACGGCGCTGTGACGCAAGTGAAAGTTAGAACAAGAGTTTCATTTCGATCGATTTTACATTATACTCATGATCAGACACGGTTATAGAAAGGGAGAGCGAAACGTGAACGATATTCCCCAAGATGACGACCTGTTTGAGGCTGATCCAATCGCGGCGTATTGCGTCCGTTGCCGTGAAAGCGTCGAAATGGACTCCCCGACTCCGGTCTGGACTCGTAAAGGGATGCCGGCCACGCGGGGCGAATGTCCGCTTTGTGGCGGGGTGGTGTTTCGCATGGGCAAGACCGACGCGCATCGCGATTTTACGCGCCCCGCGGCGATCCAAGTGGGAGACGGCGATAAACGGCGCACCCCTTTGTTGGCCCGTGATACGGTCTATGTCAATTTTTCGGCGGAAAATATGGAATTTGCCCAAAGCTTGGCCGCCGATCTTAACAACGCCGGAGTGGCCGCTTGGTTACATGAAACTGAAACCGATTCAGTCGCTTGGGCGGGAGGTGTACATCCAGCCCTTAAGGCCTGTGATCGCATGGTGTATATTTTGTCTGCTCACGCCTTGAGCGATCCCCAAGTGATCACCAGTTGGGAATTTTTTCGCGGCAAACGTAAGCCGATCGTGATCGCGCAAGTCGATTCGACCCTGCATCCCCCCGATGCGATCCGTCGCAGCCCGCGTTTTGACTTTGCGGTGGATTATAAATCGGCGTTCCGTCAAATGTTACAGGCCTTAAGTCGCTAAAAGTTTAGGCCATTTAGCGCATGACGACGCACCGAACCGCTTTTACACTGGAGCGTATCTATCGCGATCACATCAGGAAAACGGCCGATGAAAACGATCGAAATTCCCATCCAAGGCATGGATTGTGCCGAATGCGCTCACCATGTACACCGAGCGATCGCTCAATTGCCCGGAGTCGAGTCGGTCAGTGTCTTGTTGGCGGGACAAAAGGCCTTAATTCAACTTGATCCCGCCCGCGTCACCTTACCGGATCTGCAACGGGCGGTCAGCGATGCGGGGTATCGGGTAGGTGCGATGCCCGATCAATCCGCGATGAGTCGTTCGATCTTCAATTTGTTTGGGATCGTGTTTGGCGCGGTGTTGATGATCGTCGTGTTCGGTGAAGGTTTCGGGGTATTTGAGCAACTCACGGCCACGATCCCACCGATCCTCGGTTATGGGTTGGTGATCCTCGCGGGGTATCCCGTGTTGATCAAGGTGATACGGGCCACCCTCCGCCGTCAAGTGATCGCCCATACCCTGATGACGATCGGAGTCTTAGCGGCGCTGTTGATCGGTGAATGGGTGACGGCCGGAGTCGTGGTGTTTTTGATGCGAATGGGCGATTACACCGAACGCTTTACCGCGGAACGTAGTCGTCAAGCCTTGCGTTCGCTGATCACGCTTGCGCCACAAACCGCCCGCGTGGATCATGAAGGGCAAGAACAGGTTATCCCGATCGATCAGTTGCAGATCGATGACGTGGTGATCGTGCGGCCGGGTGAGAAATTGCCCGCGGACGGCCAAGTAATCGCCGGAAGTGCCACGATCGATCAATCGGCGATTACGGGCGAGTCGCTTCCGGTTGAGATCGGAGTCGGCGACTCGGTGTTTGCCGCGACCCTCGCGCAATTCGGGAGTTTGCGGGTGCGTGTCACCGCAATCGGCGCGGAGTCCACTTTTGGCCAGGTGATTCAAATGGTGGAAGCGGCCGAAGCGCATCGCGGTGAAGTACAACGCTTGGCCGATCGCTTTGCGGGCTATTTTTTGCCCGTGGTCGCTACGATCGCGATCCTCACTTGGGTCATCACACAAAATCCGCTCTCTGTTACCGCGGTGTTGGTGGTCGCCTGTTCCTGTTCGATCGCCTTGGCCACGCCGATCGCGATGCTGGCTTCAATCGGGGCAAGCGCTAAATTTGGGTTGTTGATCAAGGGCGGTAAATATCTGGAGATCCTCGCCCAAGCACAAGTGATCTTGATCGATAAAACGGGGACATTGACAGAAGGTCGCCCCCAGATCACCGATGTGATCCCGTTGACCGATGATCATACCCCGGACACGCTGTTAACCTTGGCAGCAGCAGCGGAGCGTGACTCCGAACATCCCTTAGCGGAGTCGATCCGCCAAGCGGCCCAAACGCGCCAACTGCCCCGTTTAGAACCGTCTGATTTTACCGCCTTGCCCGGAGTCGGGGTCAGAGCGACCGTACAGGGACATCAACTTGAGATCGTCAAATCGGATGAGACCGCGCTCCACGCTCAAGGAAAAACGGTGATGGCGGTGTGTCAAGATGGGCAGTTGATCGGTTATCTGGCGGCGATGGACACCTTGCGCCCAGAGATCCCCGCTGCGATCGCCGAATTACGGGAATTAGGCTTTTCCGAAATCCGAATGATCACCGGCGATCATCCGGCCGTGGCGGCCGCGATCGCACAGCATTTAGGCATCGCTTATGACGCGAATCTGCTCCCCCAAGATAAACTCGCGTTAGTTCGCGCTTATCAGGGGCGCGGTCAACGGGTGGTGATGATCGGAGATGGGGTGAATGATGCCCCCGCCCTCGCACAAGCCGATGTGGGGATCGCATTAGGCAGTGACATCGCGATCGAAGCGGCGCATCTGGTGTTGATGCGACCAGATTGGCGCTTAGTGCCGGAGGCGTTCCGCGTGGCCCGGCGCACGATGCAGGTTGTTCGATTGAATTTAGGGTTTACGATGGGGTATAACACGATCGGGATCGGCTTGGCCGCCTTGGGAGTATTACCCCCGATCCTAGCGGCCTCGTTACAATCGTTGCCAGACTTGGGGATCTTGGCCAATTCGTCTCGATTATTGCGTCAAACGCGCCATGATTAAGGCAATAGGTTGCTAGACCTCGCAATTTCTCTTAAACTAAAGACATCCCATTAGAGACAAGGGTAATCGCGATATGTCTTCATTTTTATCAAAACGCTTACAAGATCAACAAAAACGGGAGGCTGATGAAAAAGCCAACCGTGAGGCCGCTTTTAAAGGCTTTGATGAACCCACCGATCCGGGTTTAGCAGAGCCGGCCGCAGCCTCTACTTCGATTCGCACCGCGGAGGAAACGTTGGATACTGGGTATGTCGTGCCGTCAAAAGTCCGCACCTCATCCCGCGTCGCACAACTCCGCAAGCAATTGCGCCCGAAAATGCTGGCCTTCCCCGATGAGGCCGATCTGTGGCATCGCCAAGACACCGAAAAACAAAAGCTCTTGATCGATCGGATGCGGACGATCCTCTCGAAAATGAACCTAGATCTGACGGCGGGTGAGATCGAAGAACTCAAAGAAGGGTTGTTAAATGACTTGTTGGGCTTTGGCGCGATCCAACCCTTGGTTGAAAATCGCCAATGTTCCGAGATCATGGTCAATGGCCCCAGTGTGATCTTTGCAGAAACCAAAGGAAAATTACGCGAAACCGAATACGTGTTTGACGATGAAGATCATGTGTTATGGACAGCACAGCGGATCGTTCGCCCGCTCCAACGTTCGTTGAACCGTGCGAACCCGATGGTGGACGCTCGCCTTCCCGATGGATCGCGGGTGCATATTGTCACCTTGCCGTCCGCGCTACAAGGCACGACGCTCACAATCCGTAAATTCCCCGATAAACGCCTCACGATCGCCGATCTGGTCAAATTTGGGTCGATTACCGAAGAATTGGCGCTGTTCTTAGAGGCGTGTGTGGTCTCTCGTTTGAATGTGGTGGTCGCAGGTGGCACCGGATCGGGTAAAACAACCTTGCTGAATGTGCTGAGTTCATTTATCCCAGAAGATGAGCGGATCATCACCGTAGAAGACTCGGCCGAATTGAATCTCGCGCAACGCCATGTCGTGCGCTTAGAGACCGCGCCCCCCTTACCCGGCACCAAAACCGACGGCAGATTGGAGATCCGCGATCTGGTCAAAGGCACGTTGCGGATGCGCCCGGATCGCTTGGTGATCGGAGAGTGCCGTTCGGGTGAAGCATTGGATATGTTGCAAGCGATGAACACCGGCCATGACGGCTCATTGACCACCGTCCATGCCAACACCCCGCGCGATGCCGTGGCCCGTCTAGAGACGCTGTGCCTAATGGCCGGCATGGATCTGCCCGTGTTCGTGATCCGTCAACAGATCGCTAGTGCGGTCAATTTATTTGTGCAGCAAGCTCGCCTCAAAGACGGTAGCCGCAAAGTGGTACAAGTGACCGAGATGCAAGGCATGGAAGGCGAAAACGTCACCTTGCAAGACATCTTTGTGTATCGCACCCCCGGTCAAAAGAATCAGGGTTACTCGCATGAAGGCGGCGGGAAAGTAGAACCGACGGGTTTCCGTCCGAATTTCGCCGATAAATTTAAACAATATGGCTATAACTTGAGCGCTAAGATCTTCGGTGTAGGCAAGTAATTTTCAGTGACCTAGACTTAAAAAAATGGGGGCGTTTTTAAGCCCCCATCCCTAGCGCTATTTCTCGATCGGCACCCCCACCGAGTTACCCCATTCTGTCCAACTGCCATCGTAGTTACGGACGTTTTCAAAACCTAACAGGTACTTCAAGACAAACCAAGTATGGCTGCTCCGTTCCCCGATCCGGCAATAAGCGATGATCTCATCATCGGGTTTGAGGCCTTTTTCTTCAAGGTAGATCGCTTTGAGTTGATCGGCCGGCTTAAATGTGCCGTCATCTGGGTTGGCAGCACGCGCCCAAGGGATGCTTTGTGCGCCGGGGATATGACCGCCACGTAATGCGCCTTCTTGGGGATAATTGGCCATGTGGAGCAGTTTTCCGCTGTATTCATCGGGACTACGCACATCGACTAAGGGCTTGTTTTCCCGTACATGCTGTAACACCTGTTCACGGAAAGCGCGGATCTGTTGATCGTTGCGTTCTGGGGCGGTGTATTGCGTCGCCGGATAAGAGGGGACTTGACGGGTTAATTCGCGCTGTTCTTGTTCCCACTTGGTGCGCCCACCATCCATCACGCGGGCGTTGGTGTGACCGAATAATTGAAACACCCAAAACGCATAGGTCGCCCACCAATTGTTTTTATCCCCGTAAAAAACCACGGTGGTGTCGGGTGTGATCCCGATGCGTGCGGCGAGTCGTTCAAAGCCTTCTTTGTCGAGGTAATCACGACGCACCGGATCGTTGAGATCGGTCGTCCAATCGACTTGTACCGCGCCGGGGATATGACCGGACGGGTAAAGCAACGGATCTTCATTGGACTCGATGATCCGAATGTTGGGATCGTTCAGGTGAGCGGCCACCCAATCTGTAGACACTAACACCTCAGGATTGGCATAACCACGGGCTGCAATATCAGACATGAGACTTTCCTCCTGTGAGCTAGATTTTTGGGACATCCTAAAAAAAAGCCAACCGTGTAGACGATTGGCTTTCACATGACCCTATTCAACATAGAATAGAAGCACCCGCGGCTACCGTCTCGTCTTGAATCGTAATCTGCCCATACAACAACAGGGTGTTGGGGTGATCAAACAGGTGAGCGGTGCGCGCAAGGTTTCCATAAGCATCAACCATAACATGAAGCGATCGATCTTGCAAATTTAGATCGTTTAATCGGCCAAAAGCGGTTGGGATTGCACCTCATCACGGGTGATCAAAAAGGCATTACTCTGTTCTAACGGGGTCAATTCCCGCGTCTTAAACAGCTGAGCCGCCACTAACAGATCGCGAATTTCGGTAGACCAGACCCGCAAATGACCGTTTTCACCCCAACTTAAGATCCGAGTCGGGGTATCGCCCCAACGCATCCCGTAGATCACCCCCCAAGGATGCTCAAAGCGCCGCGTCGGTTGAGCGGAATTGTCGACCGACCACAGGGTGATCGCGCTGGTATTGATGTCTCGTTCACCGGATAATGTGAGGATCGATTGTTGATCCGCGCTCCATTGGGCCTGAATCACGGGCATCGTATCGCTAAATTCAGATCGTAACGTGCCGTCCGCTGACCATAAGCGCGTGGTCTCATCAATTGCCCAAGTGAGGATCTCGGTTTCATCGGCGTTCCAAGTCGCACCGTTGAGTGGGCCGTCGTGCGTTAAGCTGATCGGTTCACCTTCTACACCGATCGTCCAGATCCGTGCGGTGCGATCCACCGACCACGACAAGATCTGCGTTTGATCCGCGCTCCACAATGCGCCCATCACCGAGTCATCGTGTTCAAAAGATTGGATCAATTCACCCGTAGCGCTGTCCAAGAGGCGTATCCAGACATCGGCTGACCAAGCCAAAATTCGCGATCCGTCCGCGCTCCAACGTGCGCCATTGACGGGTTTCGTAAAACGATAAAGGATGCGCTCATCTCTAGATTCGGCATCGATCACCCCTACCACGCCATTAGAACGCCATACGAGGATCGCCGATTCATCGGGGCTCCATGTCGCGCCGATCGCCATGCCTTGCGCTGCCCATGATTGCATCGTGTTCGCGGTTAAATCCCAGATCAAGACACGATTCGCCCCCCAAGCCAACACCCGCGTTTGATCGGCACTCCAGAGCGCCCCCCTCACAGGAACAGTGGCCCGCATCGGGGGTAAAACCGCTGTGCCGTCTAAGTTCCATAAGCCCAAGGTGCGATCCGCCGACCAAGTGAGGATCGCGGTTTCATCCGGTTTCCAGAGGGCCCCATTGACCGGTTGGGCATGGGTGGCGATCACCTGATCATCTAGGTACACCTGTTGATCGGCCCGCCATGAGAGAATGCGATCTTGGGTGCTGTTCCATGCCGCACCTAAGACTTCTGGCGCGGTGATCAAGACACCCGAAAGATCCCAGAGTCGGGCAGTGCCGTCCTCTGACCAAGTGAGCAAGCGTGATTCGGATTGATCCCATGCGATCCCCCGTACCGGCCCATCATGGCGAAACTTAGCGATGACTTCAACCGTTTCGGCAAACACATCGCCGTAAATGTGGATTGTGCCGTCATCCGTCCAGATCAACAAATGACGTTCATTGGCCGTCCAATCTGCCCCATACACCGCATGTTCTAGATCCAAGGTGATCGGCGGTTCATTGGAGCGATCGAAGCGCCATACGCGCAAGACTCCATCGCGTGACCAAGTGAGCGCCACCACACCATCGCGACTCCAACGTGCGCCATTGAGGGCCGATTGATGTTCTAAGCGGCGGATCAACGTGCCGTCGGTCGCATCCCATACGCCGGCCGTGCCGTCATACGACCAAGTGAGGATCATCGATTCATCGGCGTTCCAAGCTGCGCCTAAGACTCGCGCCCCTAATTCGGAGAGGTTGTTTCCGCCGTGGGTTAAGGCGGCGATTAACGTGCCGTCGAGTCCATTCCAAAGGCGGGCCGTGCCGTCGTATGACCACGATAAGACCCGCGATTCATCTGCATTCCAGATCGCACCCGTCGTCCAATCTTCATGATCCATGCGTAAGATCACCTCACCGCGATTGATGTCCCAGATGCGTACTTGCGTGTCATCGGCGGCGGTCAAAAGGCGGGTTTCATCCTGACTCCACATGGCGCTTTCGACCCAATCGCCATGCTGAAAGCGATGCAATTGGGTTCCGGTGCGTGCATCCCAGATACGGGCGGTTTTATCGGTTGACCAAGTGAGGATCGCCGATTGATCTGCGTTCCAAGTGGCCCCTAACACGCGATCATCGCTCTGTAAGGCGTGGATCAATGCGCCGTCACGGGCATTCCAGACGCGGGCGTAACCATCGCGTGACCAAGTGAGGATCTCGGTTTGATCTGCGTTCCATAACGCGCCGTCCACAGAAGCGGTGTGTGGGGTGAGCGCCAACGCGTTGGCCCCATCCCGATCGCGCACGATCACCGTACCATCGGCGGACATGGTGATCAGACGAGTGCCGTCCGGACTCCAGACCCCGCTACGCACGGTTGCGCCGCCATGATCCAAGAAGGCGACCTCACGGATCGGGGTATCTAGGGCCTTTTGTAACGCGGTCTGGCTGGCAACGTGATACACGCCGCTGTCGTAAAATTCAAACGACTCTAGGGCCAAAAGTAAGGCCGGTTGTACCGCGCCTTCCTCAAAACGTTGACGTGAAATATCCGCCAAAAACATCGATTGCAGATTTTGCGCTTCGCTTAAGCTTTGTCGGGCTAATTGCATCGCGATCACGGCGACCACCGTCAAAACTAAGGACACGATCAAGGCCGCGCTCACACTGGCCATGATCACCCGTTGACGGTTGGCCTTAGCGCGTTCACTGGCAAAGATGAACTTGGTCTGTAATTCGGTGGGGCGCGGCATTTTAGAAGGCGCGGCCTGTAACCACGCCTCTGCATCGGTGAGATCGTTGCCGCGTAAGAGTAAACTTCCGTCTTGGTTTTTGGTGTGCCATTCGTTGGCACGCACTTGTAGACGGGTATGTGCCTTGACATGATCAAGATCGGTATCGATCGCCTTGTTTAAGGCCGCTAAAGCGGTGTTAAAATCGTCTCCTTCACGGAAAAAGAGCCAATTATGGGCGTTGATCACGTTAGGGACACGCGCTTTATCTTCGGCCTCGGTGATCTCTCGATAGAGGATCGGCACGACGCGCTTATGATGTGCGACCGCGTGTGCGACTTCCCGTTGACACACCTCGGAGCGGATCGAGTCGGGGCTGATTACAAAGGCAAAGTTATTGGTCTCTTCGATGCCTTGCGCGATCTCTTGCCACCAATCGGCAGTCAGCGGGATGTCCTCAAAATCCGCCCATACATCGCGCCCTTGATCGCACAAGGCCTGATGCAAGCGCCGCATAAACTCTTTATCTTTGCGCGAATAAGAGATAAAAATATCTGTCATAGTGACTTCAACGCCTCACGATCCTAAAAAACCCGTTCTAACATGAAACCAGTCATCTGGCAAACTTTATCTCCAGACGGGCCGTTGGGTGGACTATAAAATTCATAGTTGCCTCCGGTTTCGCTCCGCAAGTATGGCACAGGTTTCGAGTGAATAGATCGCGAGAAGTCACCTCAGAAAAATACCCCACCCCTAGAGACAGATCAGCCAACCCCACGCACACCAGCTCCCTCCCCACGGTTGGGTGAAGGCTAAGGTGGGGTTGGACGCAAGAAACTTTCCTGTACCTACAGAGGATCATGAACAATATCCCAATGAATGATGCTAAAGGATTAGCACAAGACTTCTAAAAACAGGAAAAATTCCGTATACATAGGGCAGAGAATCGCCCCGTGTGGCAGATTACAATTCGGGTAGTGTGCCGATCAAGCGCATGGTGTCTAGGCTCACTTGGGTGACACGGCCGATCAACTTCACGATGTATTGTGGATCGTCGCTATACTGATTCGGATCGCTCAGGATGCCGCTTCGATCGTCTTTTTTCACTTGGTATTGATCGATAATCCATTCCAACGCGGATCGATTGCCTAAGCGATAGTCAAAGGCCGCGGACGGAATGCCGCGTAAGGTCAAGCTGTCGTTCACGGTGATCGCATCGCGATCTTTGCTCAATTTGAGTTTTTCCACGCGATATGAGACTGGACGATCCGGTTTCCACACGTATTCAAGATCATACGGCGCGATCGTCTCATAATTCAGGTGTAGTTGTGCCAATTGCGATCCGATCGCGCTGACTGAACGAAAATCGGCTAGGTACGGGACGCGGGGTAAATCGCGTTTGAGGTTATCGGCGTATTTTTCGCGATAGGCGGGGTGATGCAACACGCCGTAGACGTAATAGAAGATGTCCCACTTGGTGATCATTGGATCATTATAGTGATCTTGGAACTGTTTTAACGCCCAATCGGTGATATTTTCGCGGCGGTTTGAACCGTCCTCATCATAGGTATAGAACGGAAAGCATTGCGAGTCACCTGTCAGATGAATATCCACCAATAGGTTCGCGATTAGGCAATGAAAGGTTTTGCTATTCCCGATCGCGGACACACAAATCACCTGATTGATAACATCGGTCGCCAGCGGCGGGATAATGCGTGGGAAAAGATACCTACGCTCCGTGAACAAATTATCAAAATAGAGGTAGCGTTTTGTAAACGGTCGATAAAGCGCATCTCGAACACCACTCTCCTGATAATCCACATACTGCCCGCGTCCAAGGTGTGCTTTTAAGCCCTCACTCCATTTGATCTGCTCATAGCGCACAAAGTTATCGACATCTTTCGGCTTGCCGGCCCGCTGATAGCGTAAGATCTCCGAGTTGTAAACTTCGATCATCTTCTGGACGCGATCGATCAACTGCTCCCGGTCGAAGTTATAAGTCACCTCATCGCGATTGGTCTTAACACCACCGGAAAAGGTCTTAAAAATCGTTTGTACTTCACTCTCTTTTGATTTTTTCGTCGCTTTTGTCCCTAATGGGATAAGCATCTCAAACTCATTCGCACTATTGCCGATCAACCAAGTATGTTTAGGATTCGGGGTAATCAGTGACCACCGCAGCGCGTTCAATCGTCCTTCTGCATCATCACGCGCTTTGAGATAGTCTAACTTCTGTTCCGCTTTCCAATAATCCGGCACACGGTTGTAAAAACAGCGCCGTTGAGTATGAGCCGATGACCGGATTGCGAGGGTGATTCCGACTCCGACACGGATGCGATCTTTAAAGACGTTGCCGCCTTCTTTACGCCGTCGTTCACCACTGGTACGGGCATT
>JALOOG010000030.1 GCA_025454525.1 Anaerolineae bacterium
TAGCGTGATCAAATACACCGTCCCCTAAGCCTTAAAATTGGGAGAGGATCACAACGATCCTCTCCCCGTTGACCCCCTATTGATTCGACTCAATCCCGACGCAACCGCCGATCTTCGATCTCTAATGGCGTATCGGTAAGTATCGTCACAGGTGGAAGCAAGCGTGTGATATGGGCGATTCGCTCTGCTTCCGGTAGATTTGCGCCGTATTTATCGATTATTGTTATTGCTAAATTGATCCTGTCCTGTTCTAATTCAAAACGCTGTTTTTCCACCTCAATTTGCTTTTGTTCTACCTCAATTTGTTGACGCTGAAGATCGATCTTCGCTTGTTCTAATCGGATACGTTCGGCTTCCTGTTTTGTCTGATGATCATCCCGATCCCGATGTGTTTGTGAGCGCATCGCCTCTAATTCAGCTTGTTTTCGGGCGATCTCCAGTTCTTTTTCACGTTCGGCAAGGTCCGCCATTTTTTGCGCGTGCCGCTTGCGCCACGGGATCACCTGCTCAAACACGATACTTAAACTTTGGCCAACCCCTTCGATCAGCGTCTCGATCGGGGAGTTTTGGGTGATCGATCGGATCTTCACCGGAGGTGGAACTTCGCCTTTTAATTCCGAGAGGATCTTTTGCAGATCGATCAAGGCTTGTAAGTACGGGGTGATCTGGGTGGTGAGGTGGTAGGGTTGTAAATCGTCTAAATTGGTGATCACAAAGGTGGCTTCTTGGAAGTCGTCAAGTGCCAACGCGATAAAATTGGCTACAGCGATCTCATAATTCAATCTGCTCACCAATTCGGGATTGTTACGACGTTCAAAATCACGGATAAGGGCACGGGCACTGGCAAGGGCAAGGGCACTGGCAAGGGCAAGGGCACGGGCACGGTAAAGGGCACGGTCACGGGCAAGGGCAAGGGCACTGGCAAGGGCAAAGTCAAGGTCACGGTCACGGGCAAGGGCACGGTCAAGGTCAAGGGCAAAATCTCTTAAAAGCCGCAATTTCTCTTGGTCATTAGCATCCCACCTCCAATAGAGAGCGACCGCACCCTCAAGATCATCCTCACGCAATAACGCTTCAATTTGTTCATAGATTGACCTAAGTCCAACAAGATAACTCATCGCGTTTTACTCCCATCCTCTCATCCATGTCAGCTTCAATTTACCCTGATTCCCTCCGCCATGCGCTTTTGTGGTGCGGATCGGCACGACAACTCCGGCAACTTCCCGATCAAGCGCATCGTCTCTAGGCTCACCTGTGTCACCCGTGCGATCAACTGGACGATGCATTGCGGATCGCTCACAATCCCGCTCCGATCGTCCTTCTTGACCTGATATTGATCGATTGCCTAAGCGATACTCAAACTCGCGTCCACCGTGATCGCATCGCGATCGACTCGATCGGGTAAAACGCTTTTGTGGTTTGATCGACAAAATTGGATTTTAGTGAGTCCGCTATCCATGGCGTTAGACGGGACATGCTATGAGTCATATGAGTGTTATCCTAAGGTGAATGATAGTATAACACAAACCACCATGTTTTTCACCCTAGGATAAGACTATTTTTAAGCTAAGCGGGATCGGATTTTGGCGGCTGTTGGGCGCGGAGATCGCTTTCTACCTTGTCCATGGACTCGCCGCTTAACAGCTTTTGGGTGGCCTCATGATATTGCATCCCCAATTCGGGCGATGAACCGCCGATCTGTTGGAACATCGCACCCACTTGACGCGAATCGCCCGACTCAAACACGCCTAACATCTCTTGGGCAGACATGCGGGTATAATTGTGTTCGCCTTTTTGGATCGCCACTTGACGGATCAAACGCGATAGTTGCGCGCTGCCACATTGCGGGCAACGACGCTGATCCGCCTCTTGATCATAGGCCTGATAGGTTTTATAGGTGAGGGTGAAACGGTGTTGACACTGTTTACACCGAAAATCATAACTGTGCATAACGTCCCCGTGTACTTGAATTAGGTTAGTATAAGCCATTGGCGTTAGCGGCGCATAAACAGCGGGTATCGTTTACCGGATTCAAGTGATTCATGAACGTGTTTACGTGAGAAATGCGTCTAATTCGGCGATCTCATCCGCGCTCAAACGAAATTCCCCCGCGCCGATAAAGCCGTCTATTTGATTGGGGCGGCGCGCACCAACAATCGCGGCCGTCACAGCAGAATGGCGCAATGTCCAAGCAATCGATACTTCGGCCGGTGAAACCCCATGTTTTGATCCGATCGCGGTTAATTTTTCAACCAACGCCAGATTATGGCTCAATTTTGGCTCTTGAAATTCATCATCGCGCCCCCGCCAATCATCACTGGGTAAGGCGGCGATCCGTTCACGAGTCATCGCCCCCGTTAATAGACCAGAATACATCGGGGAATAGACAATCACCCCGATCTGATGTGTCTGGCAAAACGGCAAAATGTCCGCTTCGATCTCACGACGGATCAGTGAGTACGGCGGTTGTAATGAAGTGATCGGCGCAATCGCCTGGCAGCGTTGCATCTGATCTACATCAAAATTAGACACGCCGATCCAACGTAGTTTCCCCTCACGTTGTAGATCGGCTAACGTTTGCCAGCCTTCTTCAATTTCGGGATCGGGGTTGGGCCAATGGATCTGATAGAGATCGATGATCTCGACTTGTAAACGGCGTAAACTCGCTTCAACTTCCCGGCGGATCGAGTCCCGTTTGAGGCTACTATCGATCACCCGATCTTCCCCCCACACCAAAGAACACTTGGTAAACACATATGGGCGTTCGCTAATACCGTGCAAGGCGCGGGCGACCACCTCTTCCGAATGTCCGAGTCCATAAACCGCGGCGGTATCGATCCAATTGATCCCAAGATCTAAGGCGCGGTGGATCGCCGCGATGGACTCTTGGTCGTCTTGCGCGCCCCATGCGTATTCCCATCCACTACCGCCGATTGCCCATGCCCCAAAACCGATCGGGGTGATCTGTAGGTCTGAATTGCCCAATGGACGTAATTGCATCTTGAAACTTGCTCCTTTGTCTTTGATCATCTTGGTCATTATGACGCGCTTGAGCGGGTGCGGCTATAGCCAATATGCTTACACATCAGATCACCACTTATAACGCCTGGTTTGCTCTGTTACGTGATGAAACTGTAGCAACTGACATCCGAGAAACCGCTTGTTGGACTCTCTTGACTTTAGTCAATCTGATTGCTTGAAGACGCGCAGTTCCGGCGTTGCTCAAGGCGCTTCAATCGTCCGATCAAACATTACATCAAAGCGTGGTACGGGTGCTTGGGTCTTTAATGGCACATAGGGCGATCAAACCCCTGCTCAGGAACGCACAAAACGATCATGAACCTCAGAAAAATACCCCGCCATATGGAGACGGATCAGCCCATGCCACGCACGCCAGTTCCCTCCCCATGGTTGGGCTGAGGGCTAGGGTGGGGTTAGACGTAAGAAACTTTTCTGATATTACAGGAGGACTCGTTCACCCTTTGCTTTCGCATCGATCTGTAGCGCAAATGGCATAACAGATTTATACTGTGATGATCAATACAAATTGAAATAGGGCCAATGAACATGAGATGGTTTTCCGCGATCGTTCTAACCTTATTGGGATTGGTGAGCGCGCCAATCAGCTTTGCTCAAACGAATTTTTGTCGAGATGCCCAAGACATCGCCTACGGAGATCTTGTAGAAAACGAGATCGATAATCGTAACTACCTCTATTACGCTTGTTTTGAAGGGGAGCAGGGAGATCGTGTGATGATCACTATGGATCGCACGAGTGGCGATCTGGATACCTACTTGTGGTTAAGTTCTCCGACTTTTTCGCGAGTCTATGTCTACAGTGATAACTTTAGCCGTGAAACCACCAACTCCCGCGTAGAATACGTATTACCAGCCGATGATCAATACTTGATCACCATGACTCGCATCAATCTACAACAGGGTGAAACTGAAGGGGATTTTCAGCTTAACCTATTTTTAGATCGCGAAGATGACGGACAATTGCGTGAGTCCTTGGACGGGCGCAATGTGGACGGTTTTAATATTTGTGACGGTCGTGGCCAGTTGATCGAATATGGCGACACCGTAGAAGGCGAGATCACCGAAGATCAACGTTTACAACCGTTTTGTTTTCAAGCGACCGCAGGCGATCATGTGCGTGTGGAGATGCGCGCCACTCGTCGCAGTGATCTGATCCCGTATCTTGTGATTGAAGAAGCCACGCTCACGCAAACTTATGTGCAGAATGGCAACCCAGAGCGCACTTCTCAGGCCGTTGTAGAGTATATCTTCAGTGAGGATGATCTGTATTTGATCACCGCATCGCGCTTTGATGAAGAATTTGGCGAATTTGAGTTGACCTTAACGCTGCTTAGCTCTGGTAACTTGGGACGCGGACGACGCACCGAGTCACAAACACCCTTCAATCTGATTCACTTACCCTAAATTTGAACCTTGGCCCGGGAGATCACACCGGGCCAATCCCGGTTAGATGCGTGAGTTTTTGCCCAATAGCGCCTATTCGTTTATCATCTTAAAGACTAAGGACGATAAGGATAGAGTTTATGAGATTCTTAACTTTAAGCATGGTTGGGCTGTTATTGATGTTTTTTATCGCCTCTCAAAACCACGCACAAACAGGCCCCTGTCTTGGTGATGTAGACCTCAACTATGGCGAAACTTGGCAAGAGGAGATCAATAATCAAGAATACTTTTTCTTCGCTTGTTTTGAAGGTGAATTAGGGGATCGCGTGGTGATCATGTCAGAGCGCATCAGCGGTAATTTAGACACCTTCTTGTTTTTGGCCTCGGCTGATTTTAGCGATATTTATGTTAGCAATGATGATCTGGGGCTTAACACTTTTGACTCATGGATCGAATACGTATTGCCTGCCAACGGGAATTACCTGATCGGAATATCGCGGTTTGGTTTGGATGAAGGAAACACTCAAGGGGAATTTCGGTTATCGCTCCATTTAGAGGATCTTCAAGATGGCCGCTTACCCGAATCACTTGACGGACGCGCCTTGACAGGGATTAATCTGTGTGAAGAAGCCGATCTCATCGCTTATGGCGATACCGTCACAGGGGAGATCACTCCCAGTAATACCCTGATCCCCTTCTGCTTTCAGGCCACCGCAGGTGACCGCGTGCGAATTGAGATGACTCCAATCAATGGTAGCCGCTTGAGTCCGTTTATTGTGTTGGAAGAAGCCACCCTCACACAACGCTATCAGACCAGTGGCGAAGCAAGACGTTCGCGAGTCAGCTTAGAATACACCTTCTCTGAAGGTGATCTGTACTTGATCAGCGCAATGAATGAAGATGATAGTTATGGTGAGTTTGAACTGACGCTAACGCTGATCAGCACAGGCAATTTAGGAGGCGGACGGCGGACTCACCTTGATCTAAAAGCGCTGTTCGACTCACGTTAACGCGATCACCGCACCAAAACGTCCGGTTTGACCGCGTTCGGCGCGATGTGAGAAAAATTCAGCCGTGTTTTCAGCGGTGCAGATCCCCATGACCGCGATCTGTTCGGGTGCGAGTCCCGCACGCATCAGATCGCGGGTATTGGCTTCCCACAGGTTAAAGTAGGCCGTGCCGTCTTGCGGATCACGCATGATCAAGGAGTCGATCGTCTGATAGCGCTTCATCACCGCTCCGATCACCTCCTCACCGACTTGATACTTACGGGGGCCAATCGACGGGCCGATTCCAGCACGGAGATCGGACGGGCGACACCCGTAGGCCTGTTTCATCGCGGTGATCAGGTGCGTGGCCATGCCGTTCACCGTGCCACGCCAACCCGCATGAGCGATCCCGATCGCGCCTTTGACCGGATCATAAGCGAGGATCGGCGTGCAATCGGCATAACGCATCACCAAAACCACGTTAGGGTTGTCGGTGATCATGCCGTCGGCTAATGCTAACCAACGCCGCCCTTTGACCGGACGATCAGCGATAATCGTATCGACTCCGTGGACTTGCCAGACCGTCACCGTCTGCGCGTAGGCTACGCCTAAGGTTTCGTAGATCAACTCATGGTTACGGCGTACCGCGTCGGTTTCATCACCCACCGTGCCACCCAAGTTTAATGAGGCCCACGGTGCGCGACTTACCCCTCCTAAACGGGTAAAAATCCCATGCCGAATCCCTGTCCAATCGGCGAACCGATAGTACGGGAGTCCATGATCGATGCGTTCTAAGATGCTCATGACCCCAACTTGTGTTAGACTGATAAACGTACCAAAATTGTTACATTTCATTTAATGGATGTGATGCCAACATGACAGATCCCACCCCTTACGAGACATTAGACCAGATTCGTAAGAAAATGGAAAGTGTGGCGAATGATTTTGCCGCTGGTAAGATCAACCGCGCACAATTCAACGCGATCTACGGTCACTACAACGAACAACGCGCCTTGATTGAGCGCTTGTATCAACGCAATCCGGAGCGCGATCTATGGCGACAGGCCGCGCAACCCGGTCACACCGGTTTTTTAAAAAGTTATTACGAGTCCAAACCAGAATTTTATATTGTGTTCCGGCATCATGACAAACGCCCGTTGACCTTAGGCGGGCAGCAACCCACTGACACCAGCCCGATCGGACGTATGATCGGCACGGTGTGGCGTATGGAACAAATGCCCCCGCATGGCTTGGCGCGTAAAGCGCTCAATGATGGCCGTTGGTTGGTGTTGGCCTTGGGGGAGTATTCGCTCACCGTGGTGATCTTCTCACGACAACCCACCGCTTCACAATATGAACTGGTGCGCGATCTGCATAGTGATTTTGAGCGCGCTAATCGGATCATCTTGACTCGTAACTTGTCATTTGATCGTCTGGTCTTTCCCCAACGATCGCTGTTGATATGATCGATTACCTGTTGATCGGACATCTCACCGCTGATCTGCACGCCCAGGCACGAGTTGCAGGTGGGACGGTTGCTTATGCGGCGCGCACCGCATGGGCATTTGGGTTACGGGTGGGAGTCGTCACCAGTGCCAAGTCAGATGAGCCGTTGTTAGCGGCCTTAACGCCTTATGCAGAGGTGATCGTGATCCCGTCGGATCACACCACCACCTTTGAGAATCGGTATACCCCTACCGGCCGTGAACAGATGATCCATGCGATCGCCACGCGGATCACTCCAGACGCGATCCCGCAAAAGTGGCGATCCGCGCCCTTAGTCCACCTTGCGCCGATCGCCGATGAGGTGGATCTCGGTTGCGCGGGTTTATTTGCAGACAGCCGGGTAACGGCCACACTACAAGGGTGGTTACGCCGTTGGGACGCTACTGGGCGGGTCGGTTTTAAGCGCTTTGAGGATACGCATCGGTTGCGCTCATTAGATCTGGGCGTGTTGAGCGCGGAGGACATTCGCCAAGCGCCGGAATTGAGGCAAGTGTTGATCGATCAGGTGCGCTGTCTGTGTATCACCGAAGCGGAACAGGGCGGCGTGTATTATCAAGAGGGACGTTCCTCCCGATATGCGGCGTTACCTGTGACGGTGGTCGATCCGACGGGCGCGGGCGATATTTTTGCGACGAGTCTGTTCGCGGCATTCCGACGCACGAATGACTTCGCCCAATCCGCACAGATCGCCGCGCAATTAGCGGCGATCTCCGTGACTCGCGTCGGATTAGACAGCGCGCCGACTCCGATAGAAGTGGCGGCTTGTTTTTGAGCGCTTATGGCACGCTCAAAGATCGGATCTCGCTACGACTCCGGCCGCCTACCAAGGTATTGATCCCCTCAATCGACCACGTATACGTGCCGCTTAGCAACGTATCGGGGATCGTATAACTACAGAGTGTGGCACTACAAGCGCTTGCCAAGACCCGCGGACGATGGCTATAGGTTCCGGTCGCATTCTGGAAGAACACGCGGTATTGTTCGGCTGAAATGCGCGGCTGCCATGTCAGCGTCACGCCGCTACCACTCAACAGGCTCTCACCTTGATGAGGGGTCAGCAATAGCGGTGCGCCGGGGATATTGGTGATCAATGTCCGCATCCCACTGGTGACACTGCCATAAACGTTATGAGCGGTGACTGTCCAACGATAGGCTCGGCCGGAAAGCAAATTCACCCCCGCAGATGCAGTGTTATAACGACACCATGCCATACAGATCGAACCCACATCCGCAAAATAGCGCTCTAAAACCACTTGATCCGATGCATCAATCACCCGAAGCGTATAGGCAGTCGCTAAACCGGACGGCCGCCATTGAAATTGCAGGGTGGGATTGTTGATCTCCGCGCCTTCCATTGGACGGCGTAACCGCACCGGTTCCGGGGCTATCGCTTCACGGGCGCGATCACTCCCTAGGATCACCCAATCATCCTCATTGGCCACCGGCAAGCCCACGCTCCCGTTATAGAGTTCACGGGTAAAATCGACTCCCGACACGATCCACAACCGCCGATTCCGCCGATCCACCCACCCTAAATCTGGATAACTATCGCGGTTGTAATCCGATACGATGAAACTGAATTGATGAATGTCGGTGGTTTGTAATGGGAAGGCGGTGGTTTGACGGGTAAGGATCGTCTGCCAATTGCGGCCCGAAACGATCGCAACGGACACCCGTCCGACAGTCAGATCGCGTGGGTTGATGACCCATAAATCCGGCATCCCATCGGCGTTATAATCGGCCGCGGCGAAATGGGTGTCCTGATACGCCGTTTGAGCTGGAAACACCGTACCCGCATTTGCTAACACCTGTAACGGGTTTTCCGCATTGACGATCTGCACTGAAACCGCGTTGCGGACAGGATCACGCGGGTGAATCGCCCATAGATCCGGCACACTATCGCCATTGTAATCGGCGACCGCAAAGCTCACCGAATTATCAAACGGAGGTAGGGCGGTGATCTGATTGTAGATCAAATAATAGAAGGCCGGACTCGCACCTGACATGATCCGCAATGCCGTTTTTTCGCTCCCGTCAAGCCGATGAATCACCCACAGATCCGACACCCGATCACCGTTATAATCCCCGGCGGCGAAAGCGGTATTGAGGTTTTCCGGTTGAATGGGCAACCCAGACACCGCATCGACGAGGGCGGTCGCAAAATTTGCGCCGGAAAATACCTTCACCGTGGTCTTGTTGACGCTTAAATCACGCTGATTCACCGCCCATAGATCCGGTAAGCGATCGCGATTGTAATCGTAACGCTGATCGATAAAACCGCTCCCGACTCCGCCGTCATTGGTGATCGCACCCTCCGGACGACACACACGATACAGATCACGGGTGCGCGTCATACACCCTTCATAAGCGGCGTTGCCTTCTTCCACCGTCCACCCGCCGATGTCATGGCCGTTCAGGTTCAAAAAGACTCCGTTACGCCGCAAGGAAAAATGTACATGCGGACTGGTAGACCACCCGCCACAACCGACCGCGTTGGAGGTATCGCCTAAGATCGTACCACGTTCCACATACTGCCCATTGACCACGCGCTCATTGATCAGGTGATAATAACCCGTTTGCCATCCATCGGCATGATCGATACGGACAAAGTTGGGGCAATCGCTACTCCGCCAGACCACGCCTTCCCGCGCCGCTTGTACCTGTACACGGGTGTTTAAGATCCCTAGATCTAACGATGACCATGGACGGACGCTATTACCCCCGTTGCCATGTGGGCCGCCGAATAATGTCCACGTTTGATTTACCGCAAACGGTAGCCCTAAGCGCGCATCGGCGATCCCTTGTGGTGTGATCAAGGTTTGAGGGGCGGCCTCCATTAAAATTTGAGGGGCGGCCTCCATTAAAAATTGGCGTTGTGCCAATGGGATCATCGCTTGAGGTGAACGGGTGAGCCAAGTATAAAAACGCGGGGTGTATTCTAACGCCACTTGCCACGCGCCCAACGCATCCCGGCGGGCCATAAATAAGCGTAATTCCGGCTCACTGTGAATCCCGATGGGAGCGCGGATCACCGCCATTCCAAAGCCCCAACGGCCGGCAAACCGATAATCCGAAGTGGTGATCGCGCCGCGAGGCGTGCTGGATTGTGCGATCGTAGGCGTGAGTTGCGCTTTGACCAACGCATCGATCTGCGCTTGATCTTCCGCAAATGTTGGCGCGGTGATCAAGCCTAAGAGAGCGATAAACAACAGTATCAAACGACGTTTCACGATCCAAAATCCTCGTGTTCGGGTAAGAGATAACCTTCATTTTAACTCTAAAACTTGTGGATGAAACATAAAATATCGGAGTCTAACCAAATGACAACCTCTTGGATATGGAAAGCAAACGATGGGATCAATGGCCTGAAGATCAATGTGGAGCGCGGCCTCTTAGAATGGTTTGATGAGATCGGGTGCGCGTGTGGGGATAGCACCGACACCCAATCTTACACGGATTTTTTGGCCAAAGGCGCGCTCTTAGGGACGATTCCGTCCGAAGTATTGGATGAAGCACGAGAAACCGTGACTCGGCTTAACCAAGCGATCTAGGCATAGGCGCGAAAGACCTGCTAAGATGAGATCAGCATATTGACAAGGTAGAGGTTCTGACCATGAAGCGATTAATGGGGTTGGTGCTGTTAGGGTGTCTCTTGACCGGGCTAAGCGTAGCGCAAGACCGATGGTCGGCATGGGTCTATAACCCGGATGACGGCATCATTACCCAGATCTTATCGACCGGTGAGATCGCCGCTTCATTTCGTTTACCCTTGACCCAAGCGTTTAATGCCTATGGCGATCACGCGGTGGTCTCCGAAAGTGGGCGCTTTGTCGCGTATACCGCTTATGACAACACGGTGGATCGGGCCAATCAACAATTATTTGTCTATGATCTGGTGATCGGGCGCATTAGCTTTGCCTATGAATTGATCGGCGTGATCGATACCAGTCTCGCTTATGGCGATCAACAAGGCGCATTTGCCGACTCAGCCGCGCAATTTGCCTTGGGGATGGTGGACGATCAAACTTGGCAGATCGTGATCGGCAGCATGAACACCTCCGCCGTTTTAACCACTTTAGTTTACGATCCGGCGCGTTTACCGGAAGTGAGTGCCACGGCGATCCCGATCATACAACGGTTTAATGGGGCAAGTGTCTGGTTTTCCGTCGGTGAACAGAGCTTTCGCTGGAATTTGATCGAGGACACGCTCACTCCCGATGCCACCTATCAGATGTCCGATTACCTCACAGGGGAGATCATCACGCTGAATGAATCGGGCGGAGTCGATCTGATCGGATTAGACGGCAACGCTCAAACGATCTATCAGGCCGAAAACGGTATCCTTCAAACGGTGCGTTTTATCCAAAACGGACAACAGGCCTTGATCACGGTGCAGAATGCGGACGAAACACGCCTAGTCGTGATCGATCGAAACGGCACGTTGATCGGAGAATTAAGCGGCGTATTGGATCAAATTCACGCCACGCCCGACGGTTTCGTGGGGACATTTAACAGTGAAGGGGAGATCGCGATCGCACAAGTGATCACCACAGGCGAAACGTTAGCCCCGCTTACGGTATGGGTTGGGGTCAATGCGCCGAATTTGCGTTTGATCCATGTGGGAGAGGTGATCCTACCCCCCACAGAACCGACTTTCCAAGACTAACACAGAGCGGGGATCACCCTGATCCCCGCTCTATGGATCTTAAGGCGCGGTACGGAAAGTGAACCGTGCTAAGCTCCGTCGCACGCCGAAATCGTTTTGAGAACGCACGAACCACTCATATGGACGATTGCGAATCAGCGCAAAATCGCTCACGGTGTATTCGCAAGTAGTGTCTAAGTTACATCCCGCCTCGGTGGAGGTGATGCGCTTGCGATAAACCGCAACCCGATTGCGATCGCGGATGATGATCTGATAGCGATCCGCGCCCGTGGCGGCCGTCCAAGTGAACGTCGGATTGATCGAGACTCCGGTCGCTCCGGACGCGGGGGTGAGTAAGACCGGAAGATCAGGCGCAACCCCGATCACCTCATACGATCCGACATCACAAGCATCCCCTTGGGGACGGGTGACTCCGCGTTGATCGAGACCGCTGATCGGTGCGGCCGCGCACGCCTCATTATTGCCCGCGTTGATCGCCGGACTACCGGGGTTTAAGGGGAACGCATTGCCGTCAAAGGCCGCCAATAACGGATCGGCGATCACAATTCCGGGGGTACAGGGGGTGCTACCCGCGGGAAATTGGATGTTATTGCCGCCACTGGCGTAAGTTTGAGTGCATTGTTGGTCATGATTGCTCCCGCCGCCCCGATTAAGCTGTGGATTGTCCACGATCAGCGTACTGGTGAGGGTGAGCGCGCTGCTCCCGATGATCGCGCCCCCAAACCACCCGGCCACATTGCCGCGGATCGTGCTGTTGATGATCCGTGCCGATCCATCAGCCAAGAATAACGCCCCGCCACGCCCCGCAAAGCAGTTGGATGTACCGGAGCAGTTGATGAGGGCCTGATTTTCGTAAAAGGTGGAATTGCCGATCGTCACATTCGCGATCTGTGGGAAAGCGATCGCGCCGCCATCACCGCCTTGAAAGTCGTTATTGGCCCGATTACCCTGAAAGACACTGCTGTTGATCCGAATGCGAACCGCGCCGCCTGTGCCACCGCCGCTGATCGCGCCACCAAATCCCAACACCCCATCATCAACGCGATTCTCCACAAAGCGACTTCCGGTGATGTTCAGGCCCTCATTCCGAAAACCGTAAAGGTTGACATACATCGCGCCGCCCTGATTCACCGCGGCATTGGTGTCAAAAGTGCTTCCGGTGATGTTGATGTTCCCACCGCCACGGAAGATCGCACCGTCTACATAGATCGCGCCGCCGAAGCCGGTGTTCGGGTCATTACTGCCCAAGCGAGTCGCGGAGTTGGCGTTAAATGTACTGTTGGTGATCCGTAGGTTACTGCCTAAGACGTGGATCGCGCCGCCGGCCCCGCCGTTGGTGATATTGTTGGTAAAGGTGCTATCGGTAACGTTTAACACCCCGCCCAAAATGTAGACCGCCGCCCCACCAAAATCATACGGCTCATTGGGACTCGCGGGATCCGTGGTGAGGGTGGCGGTGTTATTCAAAAAGCGCACATTTTCGAGGATCACCGTTGGCAGATCGTTTTGAAAATCGGCGCTCTGATTGCGGACATACAACGCCGCGCCGTTGGCATTTTCACCCGCGCCGCTGATCGATGCACCGGAAAGCGTGATATTTCGGAGCGTCAAGGTGCGCGCCGCGTTAAAGCCCCAAGTGCGAAACGAGATGATCCGCACCCCCGATGTGCCTTGCAACGTGACTAAATTCCCACCGTCGATCACCGTGTCCCAATCTTGAAATTGTAAAGTCTGGGTGATCGGGATCGTGACCGGATTCGCGCCACAATTAAAGGTGACGATGCCGCCATTGACGATCGTGTTCAAGATCGCGGCATTGGTACAACTAGCGGCTGTGCCGTTCCCAACTACACCCGCTGCTAGGGCCGGACGCGGCGCGATCAACCCAACCCCCAACAAACTGAATAGACCCAATAAAGTCAACAATCGAATACGCATAACACCTCTGAATAACTCTAGGGCGATACTGAAAAGTTTAACACACCCCGCCGAATCTCGTCTAAAGCTTGTAAGGTCAACAAATTTCGCATCGTGCCGCCATACAACCATTCTTCCCCCGTAAAACGGCAAAAATCACCGACCGAGTGCTTTAAATGGGTGCGATCCGGCCCGATGCCCACATTCGGGAGCGATTGTTGGGCGCGCCACAAATGAATCAACGGCACATCGTATTGATCGACTACATCTAAAATAGCAAGGTTAAGATCTAACGATTTTTCCCAGAGCGATTGTTCGGCGGTGGGATAATCCGTCAACACGGCGTAAGTAGTCAATACCGGAATCACACCGAGATCTAAGGAGCGCTCCACGATAAACGCAAGGTTGGATCGGAAAAAATCGATCGTGTGATGCTCTAAATCCATTAGGCCGATCAAGATCACCGCGATACTCGGCCGCACGATACGATATTCACACTCTAAGAGCGACTCGTTAGCCCCACAGGCCGGATCGGTTGCCCAGATCGGATCTAACAGGCCATTGGTGCCAAGCCCATCGCGCACCGTGAAGTGGGTGCTATCAAACGAATTGCTAAACGGTTCACGCGGAGACACCGAAAAATAAGCGACTGTTTCGGTTAAGTAACTATACGCGCCATAATCACACACCGGCCGGGTGAGATTCATCCCGATCGGGCGCAAAAAATCGCCGTTGGCCGTGTTGCTATCGCCGATCTTCACAAACACTTGAGGGCGATTGCCTAACGCGACTCCGCGCTCAAATGTGGCGCGCATCGCCTCGCTCTCCATTTGATAGAGCAACGGATAAGCGAACAAGCGATCCAATTTTGCGTTGATCTCTGGAGAATAGGCCGGAGTCGGGGCCGGTAACGTCGCCAACTGATCCTCACGGATCGGCAGATCATACAGGTTGACATCCGCCGAAAGCATCACATATCCCGCCGCGATCCACCCGCGTTGATCGCCCTCTAAGCTTTGTACCAAGAGCCATAACCCGATCGGATCGCGCCCGTCAATCAGGACAGCGCTCCGTTGTGCGAGTTCACCGATCATCAACGGGCCACGTTCTGGGCTGGGATAAAGCGAGACCGGGACGCGCGTGATCCCCATAGGTGGCACATCTTGGGCGCGGACAGTGAGCGTCAACATCCCCCAACAGAGCGCAATCAAGAGTCCGAATCGTAACACCGCCATGCTCCTCACCACACAAATTCGATTATTATAACAAACGTTGTTGGCTATTCTAGCGGATTTTTGCTAAGATCACGATTTAACAACCAGCCACAAAGTCTAGAGGGATCTTATGCGCTTTTTCAAGACACTTGTGTTCGGCTTGGTGATGATCTTGTTTCTCTCAAACATCGCGGCACAAGATTTTTCACCGCTCATCAATTTTATCCTGATTCGCGAACAACGGGACGCACTCGTTTTAGAGATCTATTTTCATTTGACGAGTGGCGGCGAGATCAACACTGAAACCAAAGTGGATGCAGCTGAAGTGGAACTCAATAACGGTGAAGTTGTCACCGCAGCCGTGATCCAACCGGAAAGCCCGATCTATATCGCGTTGGTCTTAGATGCCAGCGGTAGCATGATCCCCGCCGCGGCGGCGATGCGGGCGGCCGCGGTTGCTTCAGTCGACTCCGCACCGGAACAAGCCCAATTTGCGGTGATCTCATTTAACAATCCGGAAAATATCCTCACGTTGCAAGGGTTTACCCCGGATCGGACTCGCACCGTCACCAGCATCAATCAGGTGAATCCACTCAACGGGGCGGGGACGTGTTTGTATGATGCGACGGTGGAAGCGGCGAACTTGATCCGCGAACAGCCGATCGGACGACGGGCGATCGTGGTCTTTACCGACGGTGTAGATGAAAATTCGGCCGGGACAGGCCCCTGTAGCCAAAATACCTTGCAGACCACACTAGGGCTTGTGGCCGATCCGCTTTACCGCGTGCCGGTGTACACGATCGCGCTTCAAGGCGAAGGTGAAGATCAGATCAATACCGACGGACTCCGATCGATGTCCAATGCGACGGGCGGGATCTCGGTAGAAGGCAACCAGAGCAATTTAAGCGCGCTGTTTGACCGGATTATGGTGATTTTAGCGAGTCAATGGTTGGCACAAGTCGAAATGTACCCCAACGGCGGGCAACAAGTCGCACAGCTAACCCCAATTTTAGAAAACGAGGTTAAAGGCACGCCGATCGATTTTAACTTTGTCTCCCCCCGTGATTTTGTGCCACCGTTTCAGGTTTTCCCACAAAATATCACCTATAACGAAAACACCAATCGTTATCAATTCGGGTTGAACATGATCGGATCGGGTCGGGCCGAAGGTGGGCTTCAGATCAGTGTGATCAACAGCGAAACCAATACTGCGATCGCAGTGCCGGAATTTGCGGGGCGGATCGCCGTAACCGGGGACGCGATGAACTTTGAATTTTCGGGCGAATCGTTGGACGCAGACAACGGCTATTACATTCGGATCAACGGGTTGAGCGGCAATGGATTACCGTTGACGACCGAACCCCAAGTGATCGAATTTAAACATCAACCCGAAGTGGGGGCCGCGATTCCCGTCCAGATCCAGATCTCCGGTATTCAACCCAACGATGACAACGATACCTTGAGCGTTGATCTGATCATTTTAGGCGGAGATCAGATCGGCGAATTGCAATTTTCAATCGTGGATGGCGCGACTCAATTTGTGGTGGACGGAAGTGAACTGACCACGGCCGGCGCGGCCGAATCGGTGGAAGTCCCCGCGGCGAATTTGTTACCCGGTAAAGATTACGTGGTGGTGGTGCGTCCATTTGATTTTAACGGTGCGCCGTTGACCGAAGAACCGACGCTCCGCGAATTTCGCACTGAAGCGCGCCCGATCTTCTTACAAATTGAGGCCATCGCGCATGTCCCCGGTAGCCGTAATGTGATTGTAGATCTGGCCAGTGCCAATACTGAAACGGTGTCGGCCTTACAATACTACCTACAATTGAAAGAAACGGGCGTGCGGATCGTCGATCCACAAGTGATCGAAGGCGTGCCGGACTCAATCCAACTGAACACGGAAAACCTGAACACCGGAAGCTACATTGTGACGATCGTGCCGTTGGATGCAAACAATCAACCGCTCTCGCAACCCTTAACCCGCGAATTTGTGTTCACCCCGCCGGGACGTTCATTACCTGAGACCTTAGGCGCATTTGCCACGAACCCCTTAGTGTTAGGGATCTTGGTGAGCTTGTTCTTTATCGCGGCCTTTTTGTTAATCCGTCAACGGCGCGGTCAACCTGCCAGCAATGTCAGTGATTACTTACCGCGACGCACGATGTTAGAGCGTAATCCCGGCACCAATCGTGGCGGATCCACGGGTGGGAACGATCGCCAAAATATGCCCACTGCTTTTGTAGACCCGCCTGTGGTGAATAATCAAACGGCGAAGATGCCTTCAGCACGCGATAAAACCCGGGTCTATGCGGGTGGCAAAGGCAACGAAGCGGCCGAAACCGCCCCACAACGCCCAAATGCGATCTTACGAGTGGAAGAATGTAATTCCAAAGTGGGCAAAAAGATCGACGTTAATCAGATGGAGTTTGTCTTGGGGCGTAACGGGTTTGGCCATGCTAACTTCAACGATGATCCAACAGTCTCTAAGACTCATCTCAAACTACGCTACAGCGCGAAAGAACAAGCCTATATCGCTGAAGATTCATCGGCTAATGGCACTTGGTTAGATGGTAAACGCATGGAAAAAGGCGAGTCATATGTCTTGCCCAATGACCGTGACGTGAGTATCCAATTAGGCGAAACTGTTCGCTTAGTGTATCATCTAAGAAGTAAAAAGTCGCAGGAAGTACATAGTTAAGAGGTACTATTTCTCAAAGCTGGGGAATGGAGTAATCTATTGTTTAATGTAGCATGAGTTGAGGAACACAGTTTCTTAACATCAGCTGGGATGTGCATTTACAAAAGATGTGATAAACTACGGTTGTAATTGCACTCCTGAACACAAAATAATCCAAAAGGAAGGCATATGGCAGACAAAATTGAAGTGAACTATGAGCAACTGGAGCAAATTAGTCAGATGCTCTCCGCGCTGAACGACAATTTCACGGGTTACACTCAGAAATTTGTCAGCATGGCGGACAATCTCACCTCACAAGGGTGGATCGGAATGGGGTCGGATGCGTTTGAAGCGGAAACCAAAAATGAATTTATTCCCCGCTTAAAACGTCTCACTGCAGCATTTGAACAAGCGTCAAGCTCGATCAAACAGATCGTCGAGACGATGGGTAACGCCGAAGAAGAAGCCGGCAACCGTTTCCGTTAGTCTTTATTCAAGGAGCATAAACCATGGCAAACATTAAGATGGACTTTGAGATGATGGCCGAAATGAAGGCCATGTGTCAACAAGGTGCCGAAGAAACTGATAATGCTGTTGAACAAATCAAGAAGATCGTGGGTATGTTAGAAGAAGGCGCGTTGATCGGGGATGCCGGTACGTCTTTAGCTTCTGGCATGAATGACGTTTTAAGCCGTAAAATGGTCGAAATCCGCGACAAATTTGAAGAACTGGCCCGCGACATTCAACACGCGGTCGCTAAGATGCAAGAAGCCGACAGCGGTAGCGCTGAAATCATGGGCATGTAAGGGAGCGACGAAACTATGGGTATCTTAAAGCGTATTCTGCTCAAAATTGCACGGATGGTTTTACAGCAAGTCCTCAACCAGATCACCCAACAATTAAACATTGTGGAAGATCAGGTGAAGGCGCGGCTGGAAGGCTTTGTGAAAGAAGTGGTCGGCGGCGTTTGGAAAGGTGACGGCGCGAACCGCTTTGTCGATGAAATCAGCAGCGAAGCGATCCCGATGCTTGGTAATCTCGCCGAATCGATCGTCAACATTGGCAGCAGCATCCGCAGTGCCGAACAGATCATGGATCAGGCCGATGCGCGTTGTCGTCAGATTGCTGAATCGCTTACGTCCGTTTTTGAAGGGATCTAAGGGTAGGAGAGAGATTACATGGCAAACTTAGTTGAAATGGACACCGACCGCGTGCAACAAATCGCGGACGGGTTTGAAACCGCCTCAAATGTGTTAGAAGCTGTCAGCAAAGTGCTAGAAGCCGCGATTATGACCCTTAAAGTGACCGCTTTTATCGGTTTGGTCGGGGGTCTGGCCGTAGAACGTTATCTTTCGGCCATCAAACCGCAAATCGACCGCTTAGCGGAATATTGCGAAGAAATTCATCGCGACCTCGAAACCGCCATTGATAAATTCCAAAATGGCGACGAACAAGGCGCGAGCCGGTTCTATTAAAAATCATCGGCGGAGTGTACATCACACTCCGCCTTTTTTTTACGCTACCCCTACCCTAAGCACTACCGCCCAGTAATGACAGCAACCCTAAAAAGATCAATGTCCCACTGATCGCCAATGCCGCCACTAACCCCACCAAACGCACATTCGGATTGTTGTACCACCGTTTGGGGCGGGTACGTTCCGGCGGCACTTGACCGAAGAATTTCATCAGCTCTTTCACAAACTCCGTTACATTCCGGTAATTTCGCACACTCGGATTCGTGACCGTGCGATCCGCCACTTGGGCTAAAGCGGGAATATCGGAACGATTCAGCGGTTCACGCCGACTCTGTTTAACCGCTGTGATCACCGCATTTTCGCCGCGTGTTTTGTATTCATAGGCGGATCGGCCGGCTAACATCTCATAAAACACGAGGCCTAACCCATACGCATCGGTGCTTTCGTTATAAGCGCCGTCTAACAACTCTGGGGCAATATAGGCCGGATGCACATAACGCACCAACCACTCGCGCCGCATCGCATCCAACATCATCGCGCGATTTTTGCCGTCGAGACGTTGTGCCAAACCGAGATCAAACAAGATCGGACGCGGAATTTTCTCCAGATCATAGCGGATCATCACCACATCCGGGCTAAGCGACAGGTGATACAGCCCCAACTCATCTTGTAACATCAGCATTGTGGCACATAGACTCACCATGATCCACCCGATATGCTCAATTTGTGGTTGTGGGTTGGTATTGAGCATATCGCGTAAAAATTCGCCTTGAATGTGTTCAAAGACGGTATACGTCCGCAGTTTGTCTCGAAAGACGATCTCACCGTAGGGGCGTTTTTCGATCGTCGTTTGGATAAACGGCGGTAACAGTTTTGGCAATTGAGGATATTGTTTGTTTTTACTCGCAATTTCCGCGAAGATCTTGGCCTCATCTTTGAGATAGCGTGCAAACCCAACATTATGTTCCCGATCTTCTTCGGTGTCATGATGTGCCACTTTTAGTAAGATCTTCTGTTCATCACGCTCCGCTTCATAAATGGAGGCGGTGCGGGTGACTCGGAGCAGATTGGTGATCCGAATATCCCCTAAGCGATCGCCACGCTGCATGATCTCGGTGATATGGTTGGCAGAACATTCCTTGCGCTGACACCACAGATTGCCATCCGGCGAGGTCAGCCCACAGTGGGTACAATTGTACTTCATCGTTTGTTTTTCCTCGCTTGTGTGTAGGTGCGCCGCCCCTTATCAATCAATGAGGCGGCGCATCGGGTCAAATTAGCGCGTATTGCGGATCAACGAGAGCGCATGATAGATACTGGGTGCATTCCAAGTCGGGACAGTGTAATTCCCACTTCCTCGCAAACCTAGCGATCCGGTGCTGCCGGTGTTGTTCCCCCCGTTGCCATTCCCATTATTCCCATTGCCATTGCCATTGCCGCTACCACTCCCCCCGCCGGAGGGTGTATTGGTTGGTGGAGGTGGATTCGGGCACCCATTTGCATCAACCCCAAACCCTTCATCACCTCGACGCGGACAACTATCATTAGGATCAGGAATACCATCGCCATCGGTATCAGGGATTGGACAACCGTTTTCATCTACCCCGAAGCCTTCATCGCCGCGTTGACGGCAATCATCATCAGGATCAGGGATACCATCGCCATCGGTATCAGGGATCGGACAGCCAGATCCATCCACTCCGAAGCCTTCATCGCCACGTTGTGGGCAATCGTCATCAGGATCCGGTACACCGTCGTTATCGCCGTCCAAAATGGGACAACCATCCCCGTAGAGTCCAAAACCGATTGATCCCTGATTCGGGCAGTTATCCTCGCGATTATGCACCCCATCCCCGTCGTTATCTAAGATCGGGCAGCCACTGGGATATAAGCCTAATCCAGCATCCCCTTCGGATGGACATGCGTCACTCGTATCCGGCACACCATCGTTATCTTCATCGGAGTTGCAGGGATCGTTATAGGTGTCATGGACGCGCACCGTCGGGCAGCGATCGGTTTCGTCAGGTGTCCCGTCACCATCGGTATCGACCGCCGGAGGTTCGGTGCTGGTGGCGCGCACAGTGGGCGAAACTTGGGGCGTATTGGTCACAGGCGGACATCCATTGTCACGGCGCGTGCCAAAATCAAACGGACATTCATCTTCTGGTGCAACCAATTGATCTTGATCCGGATCGACGATCGGCATCAAACAACTTGGCTGATACCCGTCTTCCCGCATTTCGGTGATCGCTTCGTAGTAGCGCAACGCTTCGCTGTAATCAATGTCTTCAGCTTCGCCGACCTGTTCACGATCTGGCACATGGACCCGAATCCGCTCACCGTCTGGGATTTCGATCTCGGTGTTGCCCACGGTGACACGACAATCCCCATCGCGTCCATAACAACTAAAGTTGATCTCGGTGATCTCATCTGGGGGCGCATCCCGATCTTCATAAAAGGCCGCGATACACGACGCATTTGAGGCGTATTCGATATTTCGATCCTGCTCTAAAACCAACGTGATCCCACCGACCGCATATTGACCGCTTTCGATGAACAGATCGCCCCCCAATGGGAATAGCAATTCGATCTCCTGCTCATCAATGTCGTCAATCGTCAGGCCAGTTTGTGGCAACATATACAGCGCGGCCGGTTGAGGCAAGGATTGCCCACCGTCCGCGATCACATAACGCGGGCCGTTGGCCGGTGGGATGTCTTCACCGCGCACCACTTCGATCTGGGATGCGCCGCCTTCCGAGAACATAAAACCCGCGCCGTTAGCCGATGAAGTCGGACGACTCGTCGGAGTCGGCGGCGGGGTATTGGTCGCTGTGGGTGTGGGCGTGTTGGTCGGAGTCGGCGTAATCGTTGGGGTATCGGTAAAACCCGCCACAAAGGTTTGTGTGATCAAGATCGCATCCAGTTGAGCGATCTCCACCCGTGCCGCTGTTTCAGTGATCTCCGCAATTCGCCGCGACTCCGTGGCCGTTTGTTGCACGAAACTAAGCGCTTGCTCCCCTTGTTGATTGGCATTGTTGACCGCTACCACACCGGCCATACCCGCTCCCACCAGAATCAGCGCAAATAAGACCAGTAAACCGCGCGGAATGCCGGTTCGCACACTATTACGACGCTTCGGGCCATCCACAAAGATCAACGAAATTGAGACGTTATCCAATGGGCGGCGCGACTCGGCGTAACTCACCAACGTTTTCGCCGACAGCTCAACATCGCGATCCATCGCATGTTGGGTAAATTCGTTGTCATGCACAAATGGCAACCCATCGGCAGGGTTTTGATCTACGAGACCATCCGAGGCCGCAAAGACCGTATCGTGGGGTTGCAATTTGAGTCCGACTTGACCGCGTTTGAAGGCGGTTTGACGATTTGCGCCATTGGCATAAAATCCGGTATCGACTTCTACATCATCCGTGACCCCGATCGCACGGGTGAGGGCATGACCGTTTTCGACATACGGGACTTCATCCGGTTCGATCTCGCCGTCTAACAATTTTTCGTTGGCGACGCTGTGATCAGTATTGAGTCGCATGATCTGTTTATCGCGGATCAAGTAGATCGGGCTATCCCCCACACTGGCGATATACAGCGTTCCGTGTGGGCTTTCGCGTTCATCGGTGAGATCCACGGCCATCAAGGCTACCGTCGTGTTGCCTTGACGACTGGGGATCTCATCCAAAACGCGCAAATTGGCCGCCTGAATCGCTTCACTCAACAGATCCGGCACATGCTGGACCCGATTCGCGTTCTCTTCTACATACTCAAAGATCGCTTCGGTGGTTAAACGTGCCGCACGAATCCCCCAATCGGACGACCCCACCCCGTCACACACGATCCCAAGTTGAAGTTTGAGGCCGCCGGAGTCGGTGCAATCGATCAAGCGGCTATCGGAATAATCCTCAAGTCGTTCGCGTTCAGAGCTACCGATCCGCGAGACCGAGTAAGCGGTGACTTTTGCCATGACATCCCCCTGTTAAATTCTTGGTGAGATATATTCAATCTGGGTTTCTAGACGTTCCAGCACATCCTCAATGCTGATACGTTGACGCGGGTCTTTTTCTAGCATCCCTAACACTAAATTTTGTACCCCTTGTGGCACATCGCTATTCATCGTTGCGGGTTCTTTGGTTTTGATCTGTTCTTCTAGCACGGTGCGTTGTTGGGTGTCTGGACGACCAAAGGGATGTTTACCGTTTAACAATTCATACGCGATCACGCCCAACGCCCACACATCAAACGCAAGTTTGTCCTCAAAGATCTCGGAAGTCTGTTTACCCGTGTTGCGGAGGCGGCGCACCCATTCCGGCGGGGCATAAGCGACCGTGGCGGCCATGATCCCGCCTTCTTCTTCTTCCTGCAATTGACGTTTTTCCACCAAACCAAAATCGATCAATACAGGAGTCGGCACAGTTTTACGATCCGGCGTATGACGGAACAAGATATTTTCCGGTTTCAGATCGCGATGTGCGACTTCACGGATATGCAGATAATCGATAATCGAGGCCAACTGGTAGATCAATTCCACGCGCCACGGAAGCGAAAATTTGTTATTGCCGATCACGTTGGCCATCGAACCGCCTTCCAACAATTCCATCGCAAAATACCACGGCACATCGTTGGCCGATACCCTCGCACGGGCATACCACCGTTTATGCACCCCTTGTTGGATCGGCATGATCCGCACGATGCCCGGATGACGCAATTCACGGAGCAGTTCGGTCTCTTTTTTGAGCAGTTTTTCGTAAATATCCTCGTATTCATCCCCCCAACGGGCAATTTTGAGGGCGACTTTAGCGCCGCCCTCTGCATAGGTGTTTTCGACAGCACGCGCTTCATACACGCCCGCCATCCCGCCGCCGTCTGAGACCATCCGCTCTAATTTGAACGGCCCGAAAATCGTACCTTTTCCGTATCGCATGGTGTTTGTTTGTCCTACTTTTTCTTCAGCCAGTCGCTGTCTAAATCTTCATCATCAGAATGATTCTGTGATTTTCGGGGTTCGGATTGTTGATCATCAACGGGTTGGTAACGGGAACGCTGTCCAATACCACGCCCGCGCCGGGTGGGAATCGAGTCATCTTCCCCTTTATCGATCTTACGGATTTCCTCGTAATTGGTCGGGTCATCCGCAACTTGATCCTCCGGCTCATCTTTGAAGCGCGCACGAGCATCCGGTTCAGTGGGAACACGGCTATACTTTTCTTCCTCAACTTCGTTCGGAGCGGGTTTCGCTGCCTCTTGCGCGGATTTTAGGTTAGGCATCATCTCGGTTTTATGATCATTGCGCGGCGCAGCCACACGCAACTTGAGGATGATCGTATTCGCCACCTTGATCACCGATCCATCGGCTAAGGGGCGCGGTGACTCTTTGGCACGCAACGGAGTCCCATCGACCATCGTCCCATTCGTTGAGCCTTCTTCGCGAATCGTAAAGCCTTTGCTCTCGCTATAGAAGATCGTGAAGTGTCGTCCGCTGATCCGGCTTTCTGGAATTTCAAAGTGACAGCCAGCCTCAAGATCGCGCCCGATCGTAAATTCATTACGGGTGATCGGGATCACGGTGATATTATGTTTTTCTAGCCCGCCTTGTACCACCAATTCACCGTAAACTTTTTTGCCGCTTGTACCACCGCCACTTTTACCACCACTGGCAGGTTGTTTTCCGGTATTGGCACTTGGGGCTTGGAAGATCTGGGTTTTTTGTTTGACCGTCTGCACGGTGGTTTTCATCACTTGCCCCGCCCGCGCCGAGACTTGTTGACCGGCCTTGGTGCGTGTCAAAAAGATGTACATAAACACCATCGTCACCAATAACACGATCACCGAAAGCCCTAACCCACCCGTGATCACCACGTCGGTTTCACGCGATGCGCCGGGGATAAATACCGATCCCGGTGTTGGTGGTGGGGTGAATGTTGGCACAGGCGTAAACGTGGGTTGTGGGGTAAAGGTCGGTTGTGGCGTAAACGTGGCTTGCACAGGCACTGGTAACACCTGAATGGATGCGACACTGGTCGTCGTGGCCGTTTTGCCCGCTGCATCGGTAATCGTTACCGTTAAGGTAGCCTCGGTGGTGACATCTAATGCGATATAGCTAGACAAATCCCACGGAAGCACGATGTTACCGTCCTCGTTAAAGGTGGGGTTATCGGTTTCATAGGCCGTTTGTAAAGATCGGCCGTCAGCATCGGTGACATCTAAGCGCACCGTTTGGATCTCACGTTCGATCTCATCCGGGAAACGCACGCGCACGATGATCTCTTCTTGAGTGAGATCAAATGACCCGTCTAATTGCTGATTGCGGATCGGGCGGAGATTGGTCGGCGCGATGATCTCAACTTCCGGCGCTTGGAACAGCGGTTCATAGCTAAATTCGGTTTCCGCCGACCCGTTAGGGGTTTGTACCTCTAGGGTGACATTGCGTGTTTGTTCCGGTGAAATATCGGTGGAGGTATATTGTAAGGTGTAGGTGGTACGGAGGTTCATGATGCTTTCGTAAAGCGCGAGTAACGACCCTGAAGGGGTCACATTACCGCCTCCACCCACTGCTAGATCGCCACGATTTTCGACGAATGTCCCACCACCCGCAATGGCGATTGTCCGCCAACTTTCGGTGACACTAGCGCGTTGACGATGTGCCTGTACCACATGCAACGGAATCCCAATATCTTCAAATGGATCCGCTTCATTGCGAACTTGGCCTTGAAAGTAACTTCCGACCAACAGCGCCACTCGTGGTTGATCTGGATCAGCCGCTACCAATTCGTCATAGGCAGCGGTAATCCCATCGGTCAGCGAGGGGGCATCTTGACCGGTTTGTAATGCTTCAATTGCGTTAACAATCTGTGCGCCGGTGCGAAAATTCGTAACTGAGTGGGGGAATCTATTCAAAATATGAAAGGTGACGGTATCCCCTTCTAAGTAGTAATTGTCAAAAAAGGCCCGTAAGGTTTGTTGAATGAGATCGACATCCGAACCACTAGGTAACGAGATGATCACAGCCATCGTGATCGGTTGTGTTCGGGCGGACTCTACGGTGAGGCCTTCAGACGACTCCGAAATCGTAAAACTATTGGCGTTTAAGTTGGGGACAGCTTGTCCGTTTTGCCTGACCGTAACATCAAGTTCGATCACGGGAAAGTTAGAGGCATCAACTTCAACGACCTCCACTGTCAACCTTGACTGCGCTTGTAAACTGCCCATAAACAGCAACAACAGCCACACGAGCAATCCCCATCGCATTAGGGTTTTTGGAAACATATGCGCTCCCCTAAATATAATCCTAAAATAAATCCCGCCTATATGGGCGTGCTTGCCCACTATCATAACGGAAAAAAAGCGAGATCGCCATTTATCGATCGCGATTCCGTCCTTTAGATTAATAAAATTGACCTTTGTTGCAGGTGAGAAAATGCAGAAAATGACGCTGATCAGATCACCCGATCAGCGCTACGAATGCTATTGGACTTCATGTAAGAGCGTTTGATACAACTCTTCTCCGGATGAGGGGTCAATGGTGACAACTTGATCGCTAAACGTCATCCGTAACACATCATTGCCATGCCGAAACAAGGCAAAACTGCGATCCGTATTCAGTTGACGTTGCGCCCCTTCACCTTCGGCCCGCAAAAAGATCACCGAATGTTTGCCGTCTTGCCCTTGCATCATTTCAACCATGAAGGCTGCATCTCGGGCTTGCAGTCCTGCTTGTGTTAACAACTGTTGCGCTTGATTCATTTGTTTAGTTTTGATCAATTCAGCCAATTGATTAAACTGTTCAAGGCTGATCGAAAAGCTCCCCTCAACGCCGCTCAAATTTGGCACTTGCAAGCGTTCCACCATACGCCGCACCAATAACTCGCGTTCATTGGTGGCCGTAAACTCATGTACCCCGTGTTCTACCGCGTAATGATGTTCAATACATAACTTGGGGCTAAAGTAATAGACATAGAGTTGTGGCGTGTTATCTGGGAGATCGCTAGATAACACCAAGGCCTGTTGTGCCAAGGCATAAGCCCCTAACACCCCGCTCACGATCACATCAATTTTGAGTCCGCCGTCCTCCTCGGTTTGCACCAATCCACGCGCCCGCAATCCAGCGAGTCCCGCAGCAAGACGAGCTTGGGCCACTTCTTCGGTTTTGACATCTGGGTATAGGGTTTTCCCCATACCGACCATTGGCGGAATCAACAAGGTAAATTGTAACCACGCGAGTTCATCGTGGCTGAGTCGAAAGTGTAGGATGTTTTGCGACATGAACGTTTAATCACCTCTGTCAAACAGTGAATTGAACCCACCGACTACCCCGTCCACCACATCGCGCCCCATGTCTACGAACGAATTTTGGTTCACATATTCGATCACCTGATCAGAGGTTTGTGTGATGTCCCGTTGTAAGTCTTGTGGAATCCATGACGAATTATTGACCCAATTATTGAGTTCAGCACCCCCTTGAGTCAATTGTAAATCAAGCCAACGTTCGGGATATTCTACGGCCCCAATGAAAATATCGCCGATCGCGCTCACCGTGCGTTGTCCGCTTAACATCGGATTATTTGCCTCTCGATCCAACCCAAAAAACTCACCGACTTCACCCACATACGGCACACCTAGATCCGACAAGCCGCCAATAATTTGGGTGGGAACATAGGTTTGCACATCATACAACAAGCGTGAAAATTCATAAGTCACATTGCCAATGTCCACTTTAGAGGCGGTTTCAAAGTAGTTGTTGGTGGACTCGAACAGTGAATTTTGCATACTGGGTGAGAGGTTATAGGTCTCCGCCATGATCCGCGATTGGATGACTTCAAGATCCGCATACAATTGATGCGCTGAATTTGCTACGCCGATCACGGCCCCCGCCGGATGCAACCCGATCAACTCGTTAATGGCGGCATCGTACAAGGCGATCGTGCCGCCCCGGAACAGATTAGGTTCTTCGTCAAATTTTTCGCCGTATTTTAATCCGGCGGTGACAAACATCGGGCCAAAAATGGCCAAAGCCCCCGCCCCTTGGCCACCCGGAGTCAATAAAAGACCGAGTCCGGTCGCTTCAAAAAGGGGAGTCGCAGTGAGGATACCCCACGCATCACCCGCAGTTTTAAAGCCGAATGACCAATCCATCAAATCACCCCACCGCGAATCAGCGGGCGCGTTTTGGAAGCCCGGCACGCTACTTCCACCCCCCGGCGATCCGGGCATTCCGGGCGCATGACCGATCCCGCCGAATTGACCGGCCGCTTCTTGTTCGGCGTTATACATCACTTCGGCGATCTGGCGGATCGCGTGTGCAGATTGTTGATACGCCGCGATCAAACGCTTTAAGCGGGGCATCACCTCATCATTAAATTCAGCAAAAAAGGCATCCGATCCCATGCCGATCCAACCCGATTCGAGTTGTCCCGCACATTGACGCAAGGAACGTTCTAACTCGCTAAATTGTTCCCCACCCGCATCAAAAAGTTGACTGATCTGATCAAGTTGTTCGTAATTGACTTGAATGATATTCGTGGCCATATCGGTCAATGGTCTCCTTCGATATAATTATGTCAAAAATGATAACGCAACTTTGATTGTAAACCTATAGTCCAAACGTCACAATTTGAAAAAATTTTAATCAAACAGGATGCGCCCGTCTGAACGCATCCGCAAGCCGCTAGAGCAACGTTCCTTCAGAGTTGATCAATGTGCCGACCGAATTATCGCCTTTAATCGCTTTGATCAAGTCATCTTGTGACCAAAAATCTAGCACCAAAATCGGCAAATTGTTCTCACGACACAGCGCAAACGCGGTCATGTCCATCACTTCAAAGCGACTGATTAACACCTGATCATAGGTCAGTTGGGTAAAACGGGTGGCATTCGGGTCTTTTTTGGGATCTGCGGTATATACACCATTCACTTTTGTCGCTTTGATCACCACTTCCGCGTCGATCTCCATGGCGCGCAAAGCGGCGGCTGTATCGGTGGTAAAGTAAGGGTTGCCTGTACCGCCCGCGATAATCACCACGCGGCCCTTTTCTAAATGACGGATCGCCCGTAACCGGATATACGGTTCAGCCACCGCGTTCATTGAGATCGCCGTTTGTACCCGTGTCACCACCCCTAGCCGTTCTAACGCATCTTGAAGCGCAAGTCCGTTCATCACTGTGGCGATCATGCCCATGTGATCGGCGGTCGATTGTTCCATGCCGCGTTTCACCCCGTCTTGCCCGCGCCACAAATTGCCCGCGCCGATCACGATGCCGATCTGCACGCCCAAGTCATAAACGGCCTTCACCTTTTGGGCGATCATGTCGGCCTGATTGGGGTCAATCCCGAACCCTTGCGGATTGCTCAAGGCCTCACCACTCAATTTGAGCAGAATCCGCCCATAGACGACATCGGGATGACGTTGTGGGGCCTCGGTGTCCTGTTCGTCCTCACTATGATCTAACAAGTCATTCATCATCTAGTCTCCTCGTTATGCAAAAAAAAGGGATTAGCAAACGCTAATCCCGTTCTGAACCTTCAGACCGTATAAAATTCGGTGGATGACACCATTAAGCTTCATCAGACGACTCAACGGTCGCACCCAGTTGAAAGCGTGCAAACCGACGGATGTCACAACGTTCACCCACGGTTGCCACTAACTCTTGTAACAATTGAGCGATCGTCTTGCTATCATCCTTGAGGAACGGTTGTTCCAATAGCACGATCTCCTCAAAGAACTTGTCCATGCGGCCTTCGATGATCTTTTCTAAGATGTCATCGGGTTTTTTGGCGTTTTTGGGATCTTCTTTCAGGATGCGTAATTGCATGTGGCGTTCTGCATCGATCACATTTTGCGGGATTTCTTCACGACGCACGTAAGCGGGTGCAAGGTTAGCGATGTGCAACGCAAGATCTTTAGCAAACTGTTGAAAGGCCTCGGTCGCGGCCACAAAGTCTGTTTCGCAATTGACTTCAACCATTACGCCGATCCGTTTGTTGAAGTGCAAGTACGACTCGATCAAGCCCTCGTTCATAGCGCGATCAGAGCCGAGTTTCTTAGCGGCCTTGGCGAGTCCTTTTTCACGCAAAAAGTCCGCGGACTTTTGGAAATCGCCCGCGTTTTGTTCTAAGGCTTTTTTGCAATCCAACGGGCCGGCCCCCGTCGCCTCACGTAAATCTTTGACCATTTGGGCGGTAATCTCTGCCATGTGAGTCTTTTTCCCCTCGTGTTGGTGATAACCTTTTGTACAAAAGTGTAAACGTACACTGTTAAAACAGATTTAAGAACAGGGCGCATGTGATTGCGCCCTGACTGCTGATCTTATTCGTTGTCGCCTTCTTCATCGTCCTCAAACAGACGTTGATCCCGCAGTTTGGCGAGCGTCGATTTCCCAAGATACCGTTCATCGCCTTCTTCTTCATCCTCATACTTGCTGAGGTCAATCTCAGGCGTGAAGTCATCTTCGGTCATTTGTTCATCGTCTTTACCGCGCATGGCGCGTCCTTCGATCACCGCGTCCGCCATTGCACCCACCAATAACTTAATTGAGCGCATCGCGTCATCATTAGCGGGCAGAATATAATCCACCACATCCGGATCGCTATTGGTATCCACCAAGGCCAACACGGGAATGTTGAGGATATTGGCTTCTTTAACGGCGGTTGTTTCGCGTTTGGTGTCCACCACAATCAACAATTCAGGTTCACGTTTCATGTTACGGATACCGCCGAGACGCAATTGGAGTTTGTCGATCTCACGGTTTAACATCAAAGCTTCGCGTTTGGTGATGAGATCAAACTCCCCTTTATCGCGACGTTGTTCTAGCTTACGCAAAGCATCAATCCGTGCGCGGATCGTGCGCCAATTGGTGAGAGTGCCGCCTAACCAACGGGTGTTGATGTAAGGCATCCCACAACGACGCGCTTCTTCAGCGATCGTCTCTTGCGCTTGCCGTTTAGTACCGACAAACAAGATCGTACCGCCATTACGCACCAGATCGCGCACCAGATCATAATATTGATTCAGGTTAACGATGGTTTGTTGCAGATCAATGATATGAATACCATTGCGTTGAGTGAAGATGTAAGGTGACATCTTCGGATTCCATTTTTGCGTGCGATGGCCGAAATGAACCCCCATTTCGAGCAACTGCCGCATGGTGACATTCGAGGGCATGAAAAAAACTCCTTCAATTGGGTGTGTTTATGCGTTCATTCCGTTCGTCCTCAAGTCGCTTAAGCGCTGATCAGCGCCCAACACGCGCCTTGAGTCCCGGAATGTGATGATTATCAAGCGGCGGAATTGTATCAGGGCGACCGGAGGCATTCAAGGATCGATTTACCTGAAACGTGTCGAGGTGTGATCCTCCGGTATATCCGTTTTTTTAGCGACTCGATGCGCTAGGGGCCTTTTCGATCAACAAATAGGCAATAAAGCCCACAATCGGGAATTGGATTACGATCCACATCCATAACAGTTTTGATAAACCGTTGATCTCAGTGTGCCGTAAGCGTATGAAGGTCAACAGAGGGGGTAACAGCAGACCCATCAGAAGCAACACATTGATCACAGTGCTATTCAACATGATCTCCTCCTATAAACGCCACCACCCTTGACGGGTGATCATGACTCCGATGCTGAATTGTTGTTGCCAGACCGGAATAACCACATCGGCACGTAATTCACCTGTGGTACGTGCATCAGTACGCCGCCATGCGGTGCTACCTAGCGCGCTGGACGTACTAGTGTTGAAATTAACCCATTGATACCCGATGATCATCGGATAAGTGCCGTCACGATCGATCCAATTGAGGGTGACACATAACACTCACTTTCTAATGAGTATTCGATAGCATTTATTCTAAAGTAAATACAATGGTAAGATCAAGAATAAAACTTTTGTTCTAATCACGCGCTCATCAACAATGCCACTAGATCAAGGTAAATAAATCGCTGATCGGCACTTGTAAGCCCGGAAACAAGGTCTCACCATCCAACACATCACCCGGCAAATAAGCGCGGATCAAGCGCGGGGAGTCGCGATGTATGCGATGAATTTCCCCTAAGCCAACATAAGCGATCCAAACTTCGATCGTTCCGGCGGCTAAGTAATCGCGTACTTTGGCCATGGTGATCATGTCCGCTTCAGTAATAGTGACCGCCTCAAAAGCAAAATCAGGCGCGCCGGGGTATGGCAACCACCGATCGAACACGTTTAACTTTTCGGGTCGCAAAAACGAGACATCCGGCACTTGTGAAAATCCCACCTGTTCAGCCGCTTTCCACAAGACGTAATGCAATCCGCCGGGCAACACCCGCCCTAAACGATGCGTGGTGACATGGGCATCTAACACGCGATACAAATTGCCAGAGACGGCCGCACGCATCAAATTGATCGGGGTGGTGGTAAACATCGCAATCCTTTCGGCTTATTCGACGTATTGACGACGAGTTTTTTCGACGATCTCCAAGATCGCATCGGGGGAATACGGACGACCACCGATCTGATGACATAACGCCGCTATTGCCAGTCCCACCGCATGATCATACCGGGCCGGCAGATTAGATTGACTCTCACTGATCACCGCGGCCTTAAAGCCGGAAATTTCTAATCCGCTATCCAATAGCTGCACGATCGTCCCGGCCGCATACCGTGACCAACTTGGCAAGGGCCGTTGTAACAAGGTGCGTTTAAGCTTCGCGCTCCGATAGCTAAATTGGGTCGATGCGTTGTGATCGGCCGAGTAGAGCATAAAATCAATGTGAGCCGCCGCCGCGATCCACACTTCGCGATCCGGAAGTTGTATGACCCAATCAGGGGCGGATTGAGGATAGGTTTTTTCAAAGGCGGCGAGTAGATGCAAAGGTGGATTGATAATCAAGCGTTTTTCATCCTTTCATGACGCGGCGCTTACTATAGCATAAATTTCTAGTCGCGTGTAGATCGGTACTAGGGTTGTCGCATCAAAATCAAACGGAGAATAATGGCTGGCCTTTTTAGGTGAGCGATGATGATCTGTCGTTTACAAGTCTGGAAACTCCGCGTGTAGGGAGATAATAACCATCCTGCTCATCGCAGTCTTAGGTGGAGCAGAATGCGGATGTGAAGTAAAGGATCTCATTAACGCGCTGTTTAGCCTCTCAACAGTGTTATAATCAAGAGAGGTTCGGATCAAAACTGAAGAGTTCAGCATGAGTATCAAAAAAGACCGCATGAGCGAACGCATCCGACAGATCCTAAGTGAGCTGTTGTTGCGTGAAATCGGAGACCCCCGCCTTCAGGGAATCACCGTCACCGAAGTAAAGCTGGATAACGAGATGATGTACGCCGATGTGTATGTCAACGCTTTAGGGGAAGAAGAACGCGCCCCAGAGGTATTAGCGGGCCTTAAGAGTGCCAATGGTTTTTTACGCCGCGAAGTGGGTAAACGGGTACGGATTCGTAACACGCCCTTTCTACATTTTCATTGGGATACCACCTTAGATCGCGCCGAAAAGATGAATCGCCTGATCGATCAATTGAATATCCCACCCGCCCCAATCGATTCAGAGGAGGATGACCTTGACCTCGACCTTGACTCCGACGACTAATCCCCATTGGATCGGGGCCGCGCAAGCGATCGCCGCGGCCGATAGTATCTTGATCGTGACGCATCTTCATCCAGACGGGGACGCGATCGGCTCTCTGTTGGGTTTAGGCAACGCTTTACGCTCTCTTGATCCCAGCAAGCGGATCGATCTTGCCGTTGATGAAGGTGTGCCGTCCTTTCTGAACTTTTTAACGGGGGTGGATACCGTGCAGCCTGTCCTCACCGAAGGCGCGTGGGATCTGATGATCTCGGTCGATGCCAGTGATGAGGCCCGTACCGGCCTCGTCGGTGCGTATGGGCGGGCGCATAGCCCGGTGGTGATCAACCTTGATCATCACATCTCCAATACGATGTTCGGTAACATTCATCTGGTCATCCCTACCGCTGTCTCTGCGACGGAAGTGATTTTCGATTTATTGGACTCGATGCAGCTGACGATTCCCTCCGAGGTGGCGATCCCGCTGTTAACCGGACTTGTGACTGATACCTTAGGCTTTCGCACCAGCAACACCGTTCCTCGCACCCTCGAAATTGCGATGCGTTTGATGCAAGCGGGCGCGTCTTTGCGCGAGATCACCGCACGCACCCTTGAAAGCATGGAATATAACGCCTTCAACTTGTGGAAACAGGTGTTCCCGTCGGTGATCTTAGAGGACGGCGTGATCTCTGCCGTGGTGCGTTTGAGTGATCTCGCGGCAGTGGGCGCAACCGATCCGACGGATAGCGGTCTCTCTAGCTTTTTGGCGAAGATCAACGAGGCCCAAGTGGCGATCGTCTTTAAAGAGACCTTAGAAGGCCAGACATCGATCAGTATGCGGGCCAAGTATGGTTACGATGTGGCCGGACTCGCGCTCTCCTTAGGTGGAGGTGGACACAAACAGGCCGCGGGTGCAACCCTTGACGCACCGATCGATCAGGTGCGCGCCCAAGTGATCCCGTTGCTGAAAGCGATCGCCAACGGCACTCCTTAATTCGGACGCTCCGGTGATCCGATCTGATCCAGCGTAAATCCGTTGGGATAAGTACGCGATGGACGTTGCGTGAATAAAAAAGGAGTCCGGCGCGGCGGCATCAGATGACGGATCACCCAGGCCCGAACGCGAAATAGCCTAAAGATCGCGGCGCGAAACCAACGCGGTTGACGGGGAAAACCGAACGCTTCGCGCACTGAGTCATCCAATAGCGCGTAAATCGCCCGTCGCACGATCGGATGGAATGGTGCGGGAAACCAACGGGTGAACACCTCAATTGACGCATTTCCGACGCGCTGACTGTATTCGTTATATCGGAAATATTTCGACTCATAATCCATGCTAAAGCGCTCTAACTCCTCTAGGGTTTCGGGGATGTCTTGGATGTTCATGCGTTGACCGACTTCCCGCCAATAGTAAAAATTGGCGAGGCGTTCGTTGCGAGTGGACATCCGCCAACCGAACACCTGATTCCAGTGGATCGGCTCTAAGACAAACGCGGCTAGGGTATACAGAAAGTCCTCGTTAGCGATGTTATAACGCCGATGCAATTGGTTCATCCGGCGGATCGCGGCGCGGCCCGCTTCGCTATCATAGCCATTTTCGCCGATCATGGTGACAATCAGTGCGGTGTCATCGTAGCGTTTTTGACCATGACCCTGAAATTGTCCGGTTTGATCCAACAGTTGGGCGGTATGCGAGGCAGCGAAGGTGCGAAACAGCGCCAATTCTAAGGCGCGTTGTGTGGCAAATGGAAATTCATACGTGCCGGCCAGATACACGATCCGCTGATTGTCCTTCTCTGGATCTAGCGTTTCGATCTCACGTAAATGTTGATAACGGTTTTTCCATAACGACCACATGAGCGACTCTCTTAGGCTAAAACTCGGATCTCTATCCAATTATAGCATAATCCTATTGAAAAGCGGGGAGCGGCTACACGGGAGGAATGAAAAGAGAGCAGATGAGTTAAAATTTAGAAAATGAGTACCTTGTCTACCTTACCAACATAGAGAATCACAAGTGAAGGCGGACACCCTAACAGGTTGTTTAGCAGATGCCATACTTCGGCTAAAAACGGATCTTCTTGGCAATTTAGATGTGCTGCCTTACCATAGGGGTATCTGTCTATGCTATTTGTTCATCCACTAAAGTATAATAATTTACCAAATATATTTATGATTGCAACTTTTAATTTAAGAAGTATGGCAAAACTACGATGCCAAACGGCGGCCCTATGCCTGATTGCCTACATGGTAAACATTTTAAAGATCGCGCATATCGTGAAGATAAACCTTTTTGTACGCTTCACGATATGAACTTAGTGGTATCTATATCTATCTACGCTATATGTTGATCCCGAACCGGATGAAAAAGGGGATCGGCTTGATCAGATGTTGGGTACACGAGATGGTTTGAACATGGATTGGATGTACATATGGTTAGGGGGGATATGAAATCAAGTTTTTCCCTGTTCCACTAGCGCCTTTAACCGAATATCGGAACTGGACGGACAAGCGGTTGAGCAGTTCAACCTGTCAAAATGGGAAAAGATACACCGAAAATGCTTGAGCTTGCTGATAAAACACGCCACCCAGTGCCATTCACGGCACCACCACGGGGCGTTACTCACACAAGATTTTGGCACATTGATGGGGGAAGCACCGCCTCAATACTTCAATACAACCGATATTTGATGAACTGGCCCGTCAACCAACCGCTCACACACGTCCTGCTCACACCTAAGCCGAAAGCGTTTGAACACGCTGTTCTACTTACCCAATTCAACGGAATTGAGATCTGGGACGTTTTAGCAGGTAAAAAGATCGAAACGATTCCTGCAACTGGTTCTATAATCAGGTGGAACACCACGTTTAACTACTTGGCAATCGTTGCACACAACAAGATTGAAGTGTGGAGTATGGATGAATTGACTAGAGTGGGACAATACAATATCCACGACAAGGGTATATCCGATATTCAATGGGTTACAGATGGTGCAGTTCTCGCGAGTATCGACATCTCTGGCACAATCAATTTAACGGATGTAGAGACTGGAAATATTCTTAATTCTGTCAATATTGAACGATGAAATTTGATGACAACAATGAGCGAAACCTGTTCAGTTGCCAAGATAAAACGGAAGTAAACATACCTAACGGTACAGGTTGTACGCTTTGAGCATCGGTTTCCAATATTGAAGCCGCCGCAAGCGGGAAAGAGTGACATCGCCAAACAAGCATTTGATGACAGAATGCACCTTTTCACATTTCCAACAATGCCCCCCAGCACACACAATTCATCCGTGCTTTGCGAGTCTGGAGGGCGTACTTACTGACATCAAATTGGTGGTACATGGCTGTCAGAGGGACAGTTTTGAAGCCCAAAGTAAGGAAAGGTCATGGGGCGAAAAATAACCCGACGACCCCCTCTTGGGGTCGGTGATGAAAGCGTTCTTTAAAGTAGCGCAATCCTAAGCGAAACACACGGTAACGCTTCACCAGATCCTCACTCTAGATCGGAGTAGAACCAGCGACACTCATACTCCCTAAGGTCAGCATCCACGCATAAGCGAAGGCCAGCACCAACAGATAACGCTCCATCCGTTCGGGATGACGAAGATGACTGCTTTCCCATGGCCATCCCCCGCTTTTCAGGTCACGGAAACCTTGCTCTTGCCACATGCGGCGCGCATACCTTACGGCCGTTAATGTCCGGTCGTGGGTGACTAAACACCACGGTTCACGCTGCCCGCGTTCCCAGACCATCACCCGTTCTACCGGCACTCGCTTCTGCGGTTTGAACCGATAGCCCTGACAACCGAACACGATCCTCTCTTTGAAGAGTTGGGAATGTCCACGCCGACTAGTGAAACGCGCACCGCTTTTGACCCGAACCAGGTCACTTACTCCCAAGCTTTTCAACGCCCGTAACATCGCTTCCGAATGCAACAACACCATACCAACGGGATTGCCCGTTGTTCAAAGGCTAACGACACCCTCAAGATCCGGATCCGATCTCCCAGCTTGGTCTCATCCACTAGCAAGATCGGACGGGAAAAGTCACAAGACCTCCACACCCATTTGACCCAAAG
>JALOOG010000031.1 GCA_025454525.1 Anaerolineae bacterium
CTCATTCGACATGCCTCATCCTCCGTGATGTAAGCGACATTCTCGGATGATTGTAACCCGTCCCCCTAAAAGCGCAATCTTATTTAGCAAGATCATCAGAGGGATCGCTTCAAAATTGAGTGCGTCATTGCGATTTCGCTCTCCAAGGCAAGCGTTTTGACCGACTCTTGACGATTATGCCACTGCGACGGATCTTTAGAACCCACATCGCTGTCCATTCCAATGGCAGCATCTATTTTAGTTATTTATCGGATAAACCACTGAGGTTACATCTGTCTTTAGCTTAGGCATTGTCCATTATCGGCGGTGGTGTTAGACTCATGATCTCATGATCAGGAGTGTCAATCGTGGCAGATCAAGCTCTCTATTTAAAGTGGCGACCCACCGCCTTTGATGAAGTCGTCGGTCAAGAGCATATCATTCGCACCTTACGCAATTCGCTGAAAACCGGCCGAATCCGTCATGCCTATCTGTTTAGCGGCCCGCGTGGCACGGGTAAAACGACCACCGCACGCCTTTTGGCCAAAGCGGTCAATTGCAAACACGAAAATTTTGACATCCGTCCCTGTAACGAATGTGCCGCCTGTTTAGCGGTCAACGAAGGACGCTACCTTGACTTGATCGAAATTGATGCCGCTACCCATACCGGAGTCGATGATGTGCGCGAATTGCGCGATAAGATCGCCTTTGCCCCCGGTGAAGGACGCTATAAAGTCTATATCATTGACGAAGTGCATCGCTTTTCGGGGAGCGCGTTTGATGCGCTACTCAAAACCTTAGAAGAACCGCCGGATCATGCTCTGTTTGTGCTGGCAACCACCGAGATCGACAAAGTGCCACAAACGATCAAAAGTCGCTGTTTACAATTTGAATTTCGGCGCATGTCTGTGACAGAAGTCGCTGATCGCTTGCAAAAGATCGCCATTGCCGAACAACTTGACATCGAACGCGCCGCTTTAGAGTTGATCGCCCGGCAAGGCACCGGAAGCTTACGCGATAGCATCAGTTTACTCGATCAAATTGTGTCTGATCCGTCCGATCAGATTACGCTTGAGGTCGCGCAACGCATCCTCGGCACGGCCAACACCCGCGCTGTAAAAGAGATGATCGAGGCCTTTAGCCAACAGAACATCGCCCGCGCCTTGCATGTGATCAATGAGGCGATCGATGCCGGGAGCGATCCGCGCCAATTTGGTCAACAAGTGGTGGAACATCTCCGGGCGATCCTCTTAACCCAAGCGGCCGGCCCAGACTTGATCGAAGCGTCGGATGATGAACGCGAAACCTACGGACGACAAGCGCGTTTAATCAGCCGTGGCACGCTCTTACGCGCCATTCGCCTATTTAATGACGCGGTGATCCAATATCGCGGCGGTTGGCAACCTCAATTACCCTTAGAATTAGCGCTGATCGAAAGCCTCAAAACGAGTGAACCTGAACCTGTCGCTTATCAACCCACCGCCAACGCACCCACACAACGACCCGCTGCCCCCGCGCCCCTAGCTGAACCGGATGTTGAGCCGACTCCGCCCGGTGAGCCGCCGATCGTCCCGCCCGATCAGATCACCCAACGTTGGGGTGAGATGTTGCGCGCTTTGGTACGCTATAGCTCCAATGCGCCGGCCGTCTTGGAGCATTATCGTTTGCAAAAAGTGGACGGGAATCGCGTGTATTTGTGTACCGACACCAAGATCTATTTCGATCGCTTGTATGGACAAACCGAAAAACTCAAGACGATTGAGAAAGCTTTTGCGGATACGTTCCGGCAACGGATCAAGATCTTTGTGGTCTTGGTCGAAAGCTTCGATACCATGCGCGATACGCATAGCGATGCGCCTTCGGATAGCGCATTATGGCAAAGCATCCGCGATGCTGGCGGCAAAATCAGCGAAACCCCGAAAAAATCTTAATCCAAATCTCCCTACAAGAAGGGGTTTTTAGATAAAATTGTAACAGGATTGTTATAAGACAACGGGGTTAGATAACGTGAACTATCAGCGCATCTCTAAAAACGAATGGCAATGGATCGAAAGCAACGGCAAACATCGCGCCGTGCGTTATTTTGAGCAACAAGGCACGCTGATCTGGTCGGCGTGGGTAGATCGCCCAGACGGGCCACAATTTGAAAATGGGATCTCACAACCGATCGCAGACTTTGTGCAAGGAGGCGCACCGCCCGCGTTGATCGTGCCGTCAGCGGTGATCGCGGAGTTGCGCGTTTATCTTGCACCCGCACCGCCTGAACGAGTCAAACATCGCTTCTTACCGTGGTTAAGACGATGAGTGAACCCACCCTACCGCGTAAATGGGCCGTCAAATTCGGCGATCACCGAATCATCCTCACCAAAGGCCCCAACGAGTCCGCCCGTCATGTGATCATGAAGGCGCTGTTATGGGCGCTCTATTTGCCACTCTATCCAACCCTCACCGTTGAGATTCGCATCGGCGATAAATACAAACCGGATCTTGTGGCTTTTGATCCGCTCCCGTCGATCTATCAGCGCGATCAGCCGCTGTTTTGGGGCGAGTCGGGTGTGGTGGGGGCGGATAAAGTCGCTTCGATCGTGCGACGTTACCCCGAAACCCATTTTGCGATCGCCAAGTGGGAGACCACACTCAAACCCCATACGCGCATCATCCTAGAGGCATTAGACGGCGTGAACCGCTCCGCGCCTTTTGACTTGATCGCTTTCCCTGGTGATAGCTTTGATCGTTTTATCGGATCGGACGGGGTGATCAAGGTGCGCTTTGAGGATCTACAATGGATGCGTTGGGAATAAAAACAGCGATCGGGAAAATTCACCCCGATCGCCTTCATTTTTCGCGTTAGCGCGCTTCTGGAGTGGCGATTGAGTTGTAATAGTAATCGATCGTCTCGCGGAGTCCTTGTTCAAAGCTGGTGGTGGCCTTAAAACCAAATTCGTTTTCAGCCCGCGTCACATCGACATTTCGGCGGGGTTGACCATTCGGTTTACTGGTGTCCCAACGGATCTCACCGTCGAAATTCATCAATTGGGCGATCGTCTTGGCTAAGTCATAGATGCTGATCTCAACGCCGCTTCCCAGATTCACAGGTTGATCGCCGTTATAATGGGCAGCGGCCATCGCGATCCCGCGTGCAGCATCTTTCACATACAAAAATTCACGAGTCGGCGATCCGTCGCCCCACAAGGTAACGGTGTTATTTTGCTGCTTTGCCTGATCGATCTTACGGATCAACGCGGGAATGACATGGGAGCGGTCAAGATCAAAGGTGTCACCCGGGCCGTAGAGATTGGTTGGCAAAAGGTGGATCGCATTGTAATTAAACTCTTGGCGATACGCCTGCCCTTGCACCAATAACATTTTTTTGACCAAGCCATAGGCGGCATTGGTTTCTTCTGGGTAGCCGTTCCAGAGGTCATCCTCTTTGAAGGGAATGGGTGTGAATTTAGGGTATGAGCAGATCGTACCGATCCCGACAAATTTGGGAATCCCCCATTGCCGGGCATGTTCCATCAACAGCGTTCCCATCATGATATTATCGAAGAAAAACACGCCGGGATGTTCCCGATTTGCGCCGATCCCGCCGACGGTGGCGGCCAAATGGATCACGATCGTCGTATCGGGGTGATCTTGATACAAGCGGATCACGTTCGCTTCATGGCGCAGATCATAATCTTTTTTGCGCGGGACGATCACCGCTCCTGCGCCTTGTGCTTGCAGATGTTGGACAAGGTGCGTCCCTAAAAAGCCACTTCCGCCTGTCACAATCACCCGTTGATTACGCCAATCGAAATTTTGTAATTCATTCATGATGTTCACTCGGTGTATATTCAAGTAGTAGCATTGTATCATGTCTGAGAAAGGGTGTTAAAGAGTGAACCACAACGTACTTTCACGGATTCGTTGGTTATGGGTTATCGGCTTAATCGGCTTACTTTCGGGGGCGATCGCTCAAGACGATTGGAATACCTTTGTCACTCAAGACGGTGAATTTCGCTTTCAGTACCCTACAAATTGGCGTGTGGCTGAAGAAATTTCGATCAATTTAAGCGGACAGGACATCAACCTAGTGATCTTCCCACCGAATGGACTCGACGGATCGCGCCTCTTAGATAATCGGATCGAAGAGGTCATGGAGAATGTGATCGATTTTACCAGTGATGGCCTGTCCTACGAGGATGAAATCGAAGAGGTAGAGCTAGACTCTGGACGCGAGGCCTTGCGCGTGGAGATCGATGAAGTGTTGGTAGAAGGCGGCGAAAATTTAGCATTCGAGTCTAGTTTCCTGCTGGTGACAGAAGTTGAGGATAGCTTTGCCGCGATCTTATCGATCAGCTTTCGCTCTGTGAACGACCGCGAATTGACGGAGGTCGTTTATACCATTGCCGACTCGTTTGAGATCGGCCGATTTGATCCACCCGGTGAAGGCGGTCAAAAGGGTGAAGGTGATGTGCCTAATCCCAATGTTGGGGATTTGCCCACCTTGCGCGATTATGGCAAGATGCGACAAAACACCGCCGATTGGCAAGCGGTGATCGCCGAATTAGAAGACTTTGACCTGATCCCACGTCAGGGCGAACTGCTCTACACGGAAGAACTGCTCTCCACCAGCATGAACGGTGTTTATACCGAGGATAATGCGGTTGGGTCTAGGAGTGCCGATGTCGTCATGGGCGCGGTGATGAGTTTCCGCCCGCCCGAAGAAGAAAACATTTGTGGGTTTGTGGCCCGTAGCACGTTTGATCGGCGTGGACGGGTGGAGGCCTCGCTCTATGTCGGAGTCAATGCGGAAAACGAGGTGATCCTCATGGAAACCGGCCCCGATTTAGAGGAACCCAATACCTTTGCGATTGAATCTCCGGTTGATTTTTATAGCCCGAATCATCTGATGTTCATCGCCTATGATCAAATGGTGTCGGTGTGGATCAACGGTGTCCCCTTTATCGCGGAGTTTGAATTGCTCCAAGACAACGCCGATTTTGAGGAGGTATTTGTGGGGACAGATCTCCAGATGAGTTGTGTCATGTCCGCGATGTTTGCTTATGCGATTGAAGATTAAACCCGTTGTGGTTCTCACCTCCGATTAAATATCTACAGGTACGCTAGTGTTTGGGACGGGCGGTCATACCCGTCTCAACACAACTTCACTCAACGCACATCTCATAGATTTTTTAAGGAAGCAAAATGAGAATCTACACCCGAACCGGAGATGACGGCACAACCAGTTTATTTGCAGGCGGCCGCGTCTCAAAATCAAGCTTGCGCGTGGATACTTATGGAACGGTGGATGAATTAAACTCGATGATCGGGTTGGCCCGCGCTCATGGCCCCACCGCACAAACCGATCACTATCTCGAATGGGTGCAAAATCAATTGTTTCGACTTGGATCGGATCTCGCAACGCCGTTAGAGGCGAAGGCCGATTGGTTGGTGCGGATCAATGTTGAAGCGGTGACCTGGCTGGAACAGACGATCGATCAAATGACCGATGCGCTCCCAGAGCTGAAAGACTTCATCTTACCCGGCGGGTCATTGGTTTCGGCACATCTGCAAGTCGCACGCACGGTCTGTCGTCGGGCGGAGCGCTTGGTGGTGTCTTTAGCGGAAAGCGATGAACCGATCAACGATCATGCCCGAATGTACCTCAATCGCTTGTCGGATTGGTTGTTTACGTTGGCACGTTGGGAAAATCATCAGGTAGGAGTCAAAGAACACATCTGGACGCTGAAAAGCTAACCTCACCTGTTCGATCGCGTTAGCGTAGACTAAAATTCAGATGATTTTGGGATCATTCATCGATAAGGTGTTCACGGTATGAGTCATGAACTAGCCGAACTGTTATTTCCGCATATCCAACAAACCCCTGCGGTTTATTTTGAGCAGTACCCCGCCCGTCACTTGCCGGAAGGTGCATGGGTGTCCCGTTTTGCGCCGAGTCCGACGGGTTTTGTCCACATCGGAAGTTTAATGGCCGCGTTGGTCGAAAGCAAAGTCGCACATCAAACCGGCGGCGTGTTTTTTTTGCGGATCGAAGACACCGATAAAAAACGTGAGCAGGACGGCAGTATTGAGGCGATCGTGCAGAATTTGATCAATTTTGGTTTGACTCCGGATGAAGGCATCGTAGCGATCCACCCAGAGCGTGAAGTCGGCGCGTATGCCCCCTACACCCAAAGCGAACGCAAGACGATCTATGAAACCTTTGCAAAGTTTTTAGTCGCACAAGGCTTGGCTTATCCCTGTTTTGCCACTGAAAGCGAATTGACCGAGATCCGTAAGCGTCAAGAAGCGCGCAAGGTCAAACCCGGCTACTACGGTGAGTATGCGATCTGGCGCGATAAGACGATCGATGAGGTAAAAGCCCAATTGGCCCAAGGCAAAGCCCCCGCGATTCGGATCCGCGCCCCGTATCCGAATCCGAAGGTGGTGCGCTTTCATGATCACATCAAAGGCGATCTAGAAATGCCCGGCAATGATCAAGATATGGTCTTGTTAAAATCCGACAATGCGTTGCCAACCTATCATTTTGCTCATCCGGTGGATGATACGCTGATGCGGGTGAACATCGTGATCCGTGGTGAGGAGTGGTTGCCGTCGGTGCCGTTGCACATCATGATCTTTGAGTATTTAGGGTTGCCGTTGCCGGGTTTCGCGCACATCGCGCCGATCGCTAAAATGGACGGGAGTTCTAAGCGCAAATTGAGCAAGCGCAAAGACCCCGAAGCGGCGGTTTCTTATTATCATGAGGCAGGTTATCCACGCCAAGCGGTGATCGAATATCTGTTGAACCTTGCTAACTCCGATTTTGAGGATTGGCGCAAGGCTCATCCCGGCGTACCTCATACCGAGTTTAAACTTAAATTGGATCACATGAGCAAAAGCAGCCCGCTGTTTGATCTCACCAAGCTGAATGACATCAGCAAAGAGGTGATCGCCACTTACAGCGCCGAACAGGTCTATGAACACGGTCTCGCGTGGGCTGAACAATTTGCGCCGGAATTTGCCGCGATCCTCAAACACGATCCCGCTTATAGCATCGCGATCTTTAACATTGAACGTGGTGGAGATGCGCCCCGTAAAGACCTCGTGAAATGGGAGGATATGGAAGCGTCTTACGGCTTCTTGTTTGATCAACCCTTTGCGGCCGGAATCAGACAACACGGGTATACATGGGGCAAGATCGCGCCGTCCGATGTCCAGATGATCCTCACCGCGATCGCTCAAAGCGATTATCAGATCTCAAAAGACGAATGGCTCAATGCGATGCGCGCCCATGCCGAGGGGATGGGATTTGCTCGCGATAACAAGACCTATAAAAAAGCGCCGGATCAGTACAAGGGTCATTTTGGTGATTTTATGATGGTGGTGCGCGTCGCCTTGACTGGCAAGACCAATACACCCGATCTGTATGAGATTCTGCATACGATCGGCTCAGAACGGGTGCAAGCGCGCTTCGCTCAAGCGTTAACCGCATTAACATAAACCAAAACGGGGCGAGTCGATCGCCCCGTTTCGCCTATGGAGACACACGAGTAGAAAGCAACTTTTATGAGCGATCAAAGTTATAATGAGGCCTTCACCGATGATCGGATTAAAGACCCGTTCGGGATTCTCACCGGACGGGCGCGGGCAAATCCACAAGCGATTTACGCGCAAGTCCGCGAAAAACAACCGGTTCATGCGATCCAAGTGGGCGAGACCCGTTACTGGGTGACGACTCGCTATGACGATTGCATCACCGTGCTAAAAAACCCGCAATTGGGCAAAGAATACCGCACTAAGCTACCCCCAGAATTGGTACAGCGTTACCCGTCGGATCCTACCAGCGAATTAGCCACGCGCAGTATGTTGTTTGTCGATCCACCCGATCATACCCGGTTACGCGGATTGGTGCATAAGGCCTTCACCCCGCGGATGATCGAAAACTTGCGGCCGCGCATTCAAGGGATCACCCAACAATTGATCGATCAAATGGGGACACAAGGTGAGCTTGACCTGATCGATCAATTTGCGTTTCCATTGCCGATCATCGTGATCGCCGAATTGTTAGGGATTCCCACCGAAGAACGCGATCAATTTCGGGCATGGACAAAAGCGATGTTATTCGGTTTTACGGCCGAAGTGGCCGGCACGGCCGCCCTAGAATTCATGATGTACTTTCATGGCTTGTTTGATCAACGCCGCAATGATCCCAAAGAGGACTTGATCAGCGGTCTGCTGGCGGTGGAGGAAAACGGCCAAAAGTTGAATCAAGAAGAATTAATGGCCATGGTCTTTTTACTATTGGTGGCCGGGCATGAGACCACCGTGAACTTGATCGGCAATGGCATGTTAGCCCTGATTCAAAACCGCGATCAATTAGACAAATTGCGCTCCAACCCGCACTTAATCGACAACGCGATTGAAGAGATGTTGCGTTACGATGGCCCGGTCGAATGTGCGACCAACCGTTGGGCGTTTAGCGATGTCGAATTGGGGGGCATGAAGATCGAATTGGGCGATGTGGTCTTAGCCTCGTTAGTGGCGGCCAATCGGGATCCGGCAGTGTTCCCTGATCCGGATCGCTTTGATATTGAGCGCGAAGGCCTGAATAAACATATCGCGTTTGGCAACGGCATTCACTATTGTTTAGGTGCGCCCTTGGCACGCCTTGAAGGTCAGATCGCGGTGAATGCGTTGGTACAGCATTTTCCGCAAATTGAGTTGGCGGTGTCGCTTAAAGAGTTGCGTTGGACGGAATCGCTGTTATTGCATGGCATGAAACAGATGCCAGTGCGCTATTAGAGCTTAGATCTACGCCACTAAGGGCGTAATCGCGCCCTTAGTGATGCACACTGGCTAAGGTCTTGGCCACGGTTTCAAGGATCACCTGTGGCTCACAGGGTTTACGTAAAGCGCTCACTGCGCCGATCGAGAGCAGCAATTGTTGATCAAGGATGTCTGGGCCGGCGCTATGGATCACAATCGGGATGTGTTTCCATTCTGGCGATGATTTGATCAATCGACACGCATCGATCCCACTGAGGCCGCCGGGCATCATATCATCCATTAAGATCAGATCGACTCGTTGTTGTCGGATCGCGTCTAGGGCGGTGATACCGTCTTTAGCTAATACCACCTGATAATGAGCGCGGGTCAACAACAATTCTAAAATTCGCAACATGCCTTTATCGTCGTCTACCACCAGAATTGTACTCATAGCGTTTATCCGTTGTGTTTCAGCATCGTTTCTTGATTATAAATCAACCTTATAATGCTGGGCCTTAACGAATCAATTTGCCGAGTTGATCACAGACCAGATCGGTAAAGGCCTCGGTGGAGATTGCCCCGTCCATATAGACATCAAAGGTATGGCCGCCGCTGTCATAGGTCGCCCGTACCGCTTGTTCGATCTGTTGCGCGAGGTCATGTCGGTTAGAGAAATGGCGTAAGAGTAGCGCTACACTTAAAATAGTCGCGGTGGGATTCACGATTCCTTTTCCCGCAATATCCGATGATGACCCATGCACAGGTTCAGCAATCGCACTTTGGTCGCCCAAATTTAACGCGGGCGCGAGTCCCAATCCACCCCCCCATGCGGCCGCCATATCGGAGAGGATGTCCCCATACATATTCGGCGTGAGGATCACGTCAAAGCGGGTGGGTTCTTTGACCATCCAATAAGCGGCGGTATCGATCAACAATTCATCGGTTTCGATGTCTGGGTATTGTTCGGCGATCTCTAAGGCCACGCGCCGGAACAAGCCATCTGATTGTGGTAGGATATTGGCTTTATGCACGATCGTCACTTTTTCGCGTTCGGTGCGTCGGGCAAGGCGATAAGCGGCATGAGCGACTCGCTCTGTCGCTGCACGGGTGATCACCTTTTGCGCGGTGCTACGATCGCCGCCGTCCTCAGTAAACTCATCGCCCACATACAGGTCTTCGGTGTTTTCGCGCACGACGATCATATCGACCCCTGGACGGGCAGTCGGGACGGGTAAATAGCGGATCGGGCGGATATTGGCGTAGGTCATCAAGATCTGACGCAAGCGCACGATCGGCGAAAAGTACCCCGGCACCGGGTAAGCGGGGGATTCGACCGCGCCGAATAACACCGCTTGGCAGGCGCGGGCCTTTTCGATCGTGCTTTCGGGCAGGGGTGTCCCGTATTTTTCGAGACACTCATAACCGGCTTCAGCATGGATCACCTGCACCTGTGGGATCAACAATTTTAAGACACGAATCGCGGCCGGCACGACTTCATGGCCGACTGCATCTCCTTCAATCACACATAATTTCATAGCGCACCCTTCATCGGTTTCCAGCTTAGTAAGGCCATTAAAAAAGGTAAAGATGTTTGTAAAACTGAAGGGCGGTGAGTCTCTTTCACTCTATTTTCGCACAACACCGCGGGTTTGTCGAATTGCCTAGGGTAATCGCTTCTAACGCGAAAATCAATTCAGTTGAGCATAGCGGAGGCGACTAGACCCAGAATAGCGACGGGAGGGTAATGTTGCTTGCAAGAGCAAAATTGAGAGCGTCGAAAAATGAAGTAGACTCCGAACACGGCGATGATCACCGTTTCTAAAAAAGTTGCTTGCGTACAACCTCACCCTAGCCCTTCCCAACTATGGAGTGGGAACTCGCCCGCGTAAAATGGAGGTGTGTGTCTCTATAGGGTATGGTACTTTTGTGAGGTTATTTAGCATCCAAAGGCATTTGCTTATCACTCAGCCAATTTTTACAGATCGTTGATACAACGCCAAAATAGCTCTTACACAGCGGATCTATCCTAAGCGTATCCGATTAAAAATCTACCACAGGAGAGACATCATGGCTAATATCACTCGTTGGAACCCGATGCGTGAAATCGCAGCGATGCAAAACCTGATGGATCGCATGTTTGAGGACACGGTACGCGGAATCAATACATCGGGCGGTTTAGGCGGTTCGGCCTTGGCGTTGGATGTGCATGAAGACGAAAAGAGCTACACCGTGACAACCGCGCTCCCCGGCGTGGATGCAGAGGGGGTCAAGATCAATCTACATGAAGATGTCTTGACGATCGAAGCGGAATTGCCGGAACGTAAGATCGAACGGGAAGGCACACGCACCTTGATCCAAGAACGCAGCTACGGCCGATTTAGCCGCACGATCCGCCTCCCGCACACGATCAACGCCGAAGGGGTGGAAGCGCACTATGAGGACGGTATCTTGACCTTGACCTTACCGAAGGCTGAAAATGCTTTACCGCGTGCGATTCCCGTTAAACGACTCGGCGCGAATAACAGCTAAATAGGGTTTAGCGACACAAGGCGACTCAGGTGCGAGTCGCCTTTTTGATTCAGGTAATCAGACATCAGCATCGTTATCAATCCGTTAGCGGATACTCTTTATGTGCGCTAGAAGCTTGCGACTTACAAACATTCAACGTTACAAAAAGCGGTTACTCAGTCATCTCAAAAAAGCACCCCACCTTTGCCCACGCAAGCCGATTCCCTGTCTCATATATGGGTAAGAGCTAGGGGTACACGCGGATCACAGAGCGAATGCGCGTGACATCGGGACAATACCACCTCTTCCCACCCTATAGTTCAATGTTTTTAACAGCAATTTTTCTGTAGCTACTTCTGTTCGTTAAAGATTATCAAGAATCATTTGACGCATCCGTTGATATTCTTCGGAAGTGATCAACCCTTGATCTCGGGCCTCTTCTAATTGATGCAAGCGCTCCGCTAACGACCCGGTACCGTCGTTACTTAGGTTAGAAGTCACCACAAAGGTTTGCGCCCCTTGAGCGGTATTTTTATTTTTATCCAACACGATCGGCTCACTTATCCCCGGCATGTTGACCCGAATCCGATCGCCTTGTGTGACAATATCGATCCCCGCGAATGAAGTGGTATGCGAGATATCGGCCGCTTGTGCCACAGTCCGATTTACGCCCACAATCATGGCAAATACACCTAAAATGAAAATAAACACAAATCCACCTGTCGAGATCAAGATAAAGCGTTCTTGCTGGGCGGAGGTGAGTTCAGTACGTTGACCTTCGGGGGAAATACAAAATCCAGTGGCTGCTTCCACCGTCGTTCCCGGACTAGGGCGGTAGCTGTCAAATTCATTCTCAAAGTTATATCCTGGTGGGCAGTTAATAGCGGCTTGTAGGCTCATCAGGATCGGATTGTCCCGAAACGGCCCGATCACGGGCAACACTATCAATGCAAACATCAACACCATCGACATCGCCATCAATAAGCAACCAAAACGCGCCATGTGGACTCCTCCTTGAGATCAGTCATGTTTGACTAGCTTAATAGATCCACACAAAATGAGCAATTTGAACCTCAGAAAAATACCCAACCAAGCAAGACTCACCACTTTATGCCACGCAAGCCAATTCCTTTCCTTATTGGTTATCTATCGGGAGATTGCTTTAAAGCCTAAAGTAACGGAGATCACGGTGCGAAAAACAGCCCGACGATCTTCTCCTGTGGACGTTGATAAAATCGTTCTTTAAAGTAACGCAATCTCAAACGAAACATATTGGAATGCTTCACCAGATCCTCACCATAGATCGCGATGAAACCGGAGGCGCTTCTATTCCCTAAGTCCATTATCAACCGATAGCGCTCCATGCGTTCAGGATGATGAAGATAGCTGACTTCCTAATGGCCATCGGAGTCGCGTTAAACTGGCGTGCGGGGATCACTTTAAAACTTAGGGAACCAAGTCCCACCGCTTGCCATTTGCCTAACGCAAAAAATGCTTGCCCCGTCATTTTGCCGTGGGTGTCGTAGTTTCGGGTTCATCTTGGGTTCTCGGTGTATTTGGTGGATGCTCCGAACCTAACCCTGAACCCTTTTTTCAAACCGTCGTACCGACCTTTTAACCCCATTAGTGGCCCGCGTAAAATGGGAAATTTTCAGGAGGTCATGGAGAAAAAACGATCAGTTTGTCCGCTTGCCAAATGATCGGCGATCGATCATAATGACTCAGAGTAACCACGTTGAACTTAGGTGATCTTCATGTCGCACAACACCAAACGCTTATTCATCGGCTATCGCACGACTGACTCCGCGCAAGTGGATCGGATCGCACACAATTTGCGCTTGCTCACCTATGCGGATGGAACGGCGCGTTATCTTCCTTGGCAAGATAAACGCGATCTGCCTCTCGGTGTCCCGAATTGGTGGGACGCGATCCTTGACGCGATCGAACAAAGTGATCTGTTTGTGTTTCATCTCACATTGGAGAGCTTAAAAAGCGAGGTGTGCCAAGCGGAATTGGATTACGCTTATCGGCTAAATTTGCCGATCATCGTGGTGGTGTTAGATGGCGCGTATACACTGATCCCTACATCGGGAAGTTATCGATTGCATGACGAGATCCAAGCGTTGCTTCCCAAGTGGTTAAGGAAAATTCAATGGTTGTTTTACACAGGCGCGGCGGAATTTTTTACCCAGTTCCAAACAGCAGTCGAAACTTATGAACGGGATTGGCCAACCAGAACGTCCGCTAAACGCCCGTTACACATCGGCGATCCATGGGGCGGCGGGATTGAATTATACGCCGAAGCCTGTGAGCGTGCGTATGCATTAGAGTTTCAAGCGTCTGAAGAATTGTTCCGTGAATTGGTACGACGTAAGATCGCTGATTTTGCGGAAATCGGCATACAATGGTTGGAATTGTTACAACATTACCAAGAATTGATCTTAATCGACTCGCAACCCCATACACGTTTTATGTTTAAAAAACGGTGGGAAGCCTATTTGACGCTGTTTCCGAATGACTTTTTTTTAGACAAAGATGAGATCTTCGATCCGAAAAGCTTTAGAACGCGATTTGACACAAAAATCGATCCACCATAACCTGTGATCCTTAGACCGCGTAGCCAAGATCTGATGCCCGCACCGTTTGCATGGGTTGAAATTGCGGGCATGGGGTATCACATGGCAAAATATCCAGTGACTAACGCGCAATATGCGGTGTTTATCAACGAGGGTGGGTATCAAGAAGAAAAATGGTGGACTAAACAGGGGTGGAAAGCGCGGAAAAGCGAAAATTGGACAGCACCGCGCTATTGGAGAGAGCCGCGCTGGAATAAATCTGATCATCCAGTGGTAGGTGTGTCATGGTATGAAGCTGTCGCGTTTTGCTTATGGTTAAGCGATCGCACGAGTGAAAAAATTATGTTGCCTACAGAAGATCAATGGCAATATGCCGCGCAGGGGGACGATCAACGCACTTATCCATGGGGAAATAAATGGGATTGTAGACGATGTAACAGCTCGGTCAAACCGTGTCTTAGCAATACGACTACCCTAGTACAACAATATGAGGGTAAGGACAAAGGGAATAGCCCCTTTGGAGTCGTGGATATGGCCGGTAATGTGTGGGAGTGGTGCGTTACTGACCTTAAAACTAAATTAATCGACATTGAACTAAATAGCAATTGTCGTGTGCTTCGTGGTGGGGCGTGGGACGGTGATAACGCTAACGACTATCGCTGTGATTACCGTGGTGGGTATGATCCGCTTCAAGCATACAATGATGGAGGGTTTCGGCTTTCCTTTTCTAGTTCTTTGTTCTGAATTCTGATGTCCTTCATCCTTCGGCGAAGGCGATCAAATTTTTTTTGCCCAAACGTTATGATTATATAAAAATAGAAGCGCCCCCGTTGAGGCGCTTCTTGGTAAAGCTTAACTGGGTTTGCGCGAGGCGAGATACTCATACAACGCCCAACGCAGATTGACATCGCCTTGCGCTTCCTCAAATAAGGCGGAGGCGGTTTCGGGATGCGCGTTTTCTAACATCTTGAACCGGTTTTCCATGTGCAGATACTCGGTGAGCGGTACTTTGGGCGCACGCGAGTCCATGATCAAGGGGTTTTCGCCACGCTCCGCCCGATCGGGATGATACCGATAGAGCAGCCATTGGCCGGTGTCCACTGCCGCCTTGTGATGTTTGAGCGCGGTCTGCATGTCGTCGATGCCGTGCGCGATGCAATGGCTGTAGGCGATGATCAGTGAGGGGCCGTCATACGCTTCGGCCTCAATGAAGGCACGCAAGGTCTGTTCGTCTTTTGCGCCCATAGCGACCCGCGCTACATAAATGTTACCGTAACTCATCGCGATCAAGCCCAAGTCTTTTTTCGCGGCGGGCTTGCCTCCGGCGGCAAATTTCGCCACCGCCGCCCGCGGAGTGGATTTGGACATCTGGCCGCCCGTGTTGGAATACACTTCGGTGTCTAATACCAACACATTCACATTGCGACCACTGGCCAACACATGATCCAAGCCGCCGAAGCCAATATCATAAGCCCACCCGTCCCCACCGACGATCCACACATCGCGCCGCACCAACGCATCCGCCAATTCATACAGACGTTTGGCCTCTGGACTATTCAGCGCCGCTAAACGCCCCTTGAGCTTGGCGACTCGCTCACGTTGATCATAAATGCCCGCTTCATCGCGTTGTTCCGCTTTGAGGATCTGATCGACCAAGATGCCGCCGATGTCATCCGAAAGCACCAGTAACAATTCTCGCGCTTGTTCTGCTTGTTTATCTAAGGCGACTCGCATCCCGAAACCAAATTCGGCGTTGTCCTCAAACAGCGAGTTGGCCCATGCCGGGCCGCGCCCTTCACTGTTGACCGCGTAAGGGGTGGTGGGCAAGTTGCCGCCGTAGATCGATGAACATCCGGTCGCATTCGCGATCAAGCTGTGATCTCCGAACAATTGGGTCAACAACTTGACGTAAGGGGTCTCACCACAGCCAGCACATGCGCCGGAAAACTCAAACAAGGGTTGTTGCGCTTGCTGTTGACGGATGCTGGTCGCTTTGATATTGCGGCGATCGGTTTCGGGCAAGGCGCGGAAAAAGTCCCAATTGGCACGCTCTTGATCCAACAGGGGGGCTTGTGGGGCCATATTCAACGCTTTGGCATTCTCCACCAGTTTATTTTTCGCCGGACAAACATCCACACAGATCCGACATCCGGTACAATCTTCGGGCGCTACTTGGATCGTCAATTGCAAGTCCGCCCATTCATGATCGCGGGCTTGGATCGATTTAAAGGTGCTGGGTGCATCGATCAAGGCCTCACCGTCGTATACTTTGACGCGGATCGCGGCGTGTGGGCAGACAAACGAACATTTGCCACATTGGATGCAGATGTCCGGATCCCAGACGGGGATCTCTTGGGCAAGGTTGCGCTTTTCGTATTGCGTGGTGGCCATGGGATACGTACCGTCAATTGGCAACGCGCTGACGGGTAAGTCATCACCACGGCGGGCGATCATCGTGCCTAACACGTTGCGAACAAAGTCTGGGGCATCCGATGAGACGGGCGCTAAGATCGCGGTCTGGCTGGTGACCGCGGCCGGCACAACGACTTCAAACAGGTTGGCAAGGGTGTTATCGACCGCGGTGAGGTTCATCGCGATCACCTGTTCACCCTTTTTCTTGTAGGTCTTTTCGATTGAGGACTTGATCGCGCTGATCGCCTCATCACGCGGTAAAACGCCGGAGATCGCGAAGAAACACACTTGCATCACCGTGTTAATCCGGCCGTTCATGCCACTAGCTTTTGCCACACGATAGGCGTTGATCACGTAGAAGCGTAAACCCTTATCGATGATCTGCGCTTGCAATTCCCGCGGCAAATGATCCCAGATTTCATCGGGGCCGTGGATCGTGTTCAATAGGAATACACCGCCGGGGGCTGCTTCCCGCAAGAGATCAAAGCGATCTAGGAACATCGGTTGATGACAAGCGATAAAACTCGCATCAGTGATCAGATAGGGTGCGCGGATCGGATCGGGGCCGAAGCGCAAATGCGAGACGGTCATTGAGCCGGATTTTTTCGAGTCGTAGACAAAATACCCTTGCGCGTAATTCGGAGTGTTTTCACCGATGATCTTGATCGAATTTTTATTTGCGCCGACCGTGCCGTCACTGCCTAAGCCATAAAACACGGCGCGTACCACACGTTCTGATTCGATCGTAAACGTCGGATCGTAGGTTAAACTGGTATCGCTTAAATCGTCGTAAATGCCGATCGTGAAATGGTTGATCGGTTCACGATGTGCGAGGTTCTCAAACACCGCTTTGACCATAGCGGGGGTAAATTCTTTCGACGATAAACCATAACGTCCACCGAGGATGCGTGGCATTTGTGACCCGTGCCAAGTCTCATAGACGGCGGTAATCGTGTCTAAGTAGAGCGGTTCACCTGAACTACCGGGTTCTTTGGTGCGATCCAAAACGGCGATCGCTTGCACCGTGGCGGGTAACGCTTGTGTGAACAAACGAGCATCAAAGGGGCGATACAAGCGCACTTTTAACACGCCAACCCGCGCTCCGCGGGCGTTGAGATAATCAACGGTCTCATGCACGGTCTCCGCACCCGATCCCATGATCACGATCACCTGTTCCGCGTCGGGTGCGCCGTGATATTCGTACAGTTGATAGTGTCGGCCGGTGATCGTCGCAAAGCGATCCATGGCAGTCTGCACAATTTCAGGGCAACGGGCGTAAAATGGGTTCACGGTCTCACGGGCTTGGAAGTAAACATCGGGATTTTGGGCGGTGCCGCGGATCACCGGATGATCTGGTGAAAGGGCGCGGCGGCGATGCTCAAAGATCAAGCTTTCGTCGATCATGGCGTGTAGATCGGCGGTATCTAATAATTTGATCTTGGCCACTTCATGCGAGGTGCGAAAACCGTCGAAAAAGTGGATAAAGGGAACACGCGCTTGTAAGGTGGACGCTTGTGCGATCAAGGCGAAATCTTGGGCCTCTTGCACCGAAGCCGAAGAGAGCATCGCCCACCCTGTGGCGCGAGTCGCCATGACATCGCTGTGATCCCCGAAGATCGAAAGGCCTTGCGCGGCGATCGCCCGGGCGGCCACATGAAACACAGTGGTAGTGAGTTCCCCTGCGATCTTGTACATATTCGGGATCATCAACAATAGGCCTTGTGAGGCGGTGAACGTGGTTGTAAGTGATCCCGTTTGCAGCGCGCCATGGACTGCGCCCGCCGCACCGCCCTCACTCTGCATCTCGATCACTTGCGGCACAGTCCCCCATAAATTGGCTTGATGATCGGCTGACCATTCATCCGACCATTCCCCCATGGCTGATGAGGGTGTGATCGGGTAGATCACGATCACCTCATTTAATTGGTAAGCGATGCGTGCGACCGCCTCGTTTCCATCTAGAGTCCTAAATTCATCCGCCATGAGCTTCTCCTCGTCCGGCCTGTGATGATGTTGCTCTTATTATGAGGGGGATCGGCGGGCGTGGGTTAGTGATGGGTGTCATCTTCAAGGCGTAACAGTCCGCGCTATTTTTGAGATCACCACCGAACGGTCAGAGAACGCTTAATATTTCACAATCGATCGGTTCTTGCTGATGGGGGATGAAACCAAGATCCATGAGTGGATGTGCGTGATGAAGGTGGGTATAGTGAGTGAGCATATCGGAAAGGAAATTATCCGGTGGAAGGACAAAAGGTCAAAACGGGTCTTGGTGACGCGGTTTCGGGTTTGGTGTTAGCGGATTGTGGAATGGTATGTTCACCGGATTTGTGTTGGGGTCTCTAGGGCTGGGTATTTTTATGAGATGACTAAGCATATGTTGCGCTTGTGCGTATAATGGAAAGTAGTAGGAAGAAATTGCCCTACCCGATCCGGTTAAAAATCATTATGCTGTTCATTCTTCAACACAAACGCTTCAACACAAACGACAGGGGAGAGGTGAACGTGGAATTTGAATGGATGGGACCGATACAAGTGGTGTTACGACGTTGGTGGTTGGTGGTGATTCCGGTGGTGATTGTGGCGCTGTTTAGCTTACCGACGTTGTTGATGTTGGGGCCGACGGCCACAGGCGGCTTCTCAACCACAATCCGCTATACGGCCGCACAAGCTTTAGAGGCAATTCCAGATCGCGATGGAGATTTTCAAGATGTGTGGCTTGCGTCGGAACTGACCGTTAACGCCTTTAGCGAATGGATTCGGAGTTCCCAATTTGCGGGGGAAGTGCGGGCGATGTTGGCGGCGGAGGGTGTGGAAATTGACCCGGGTGCCATTAACTTTATGACCGATAACGATCGCAGTGTGGGGGTGATCGCGATCACGGGCCCCGATGCGATGGATGCGATGCAATTAGAACAAGTGGCTTTGGCAGCTATCAGGGTGTTACAAACCCGGGCGCAGGTCTATTTTCCGCAATTGGGAGATCAACCGGCCCGTGTCACGCTGTTAGATCAACCGATCGTAACCGCAATACCGCCGGCCTTGCCGAATCGCTTGCGCCCGTTGTTGCAAGTGGCGATCGCGCTGATTGCGGGGATCGGGTTGGCATTTTTAGTGGAATATCTTGATCCGATTTTGCGCCGTCGGGAACAATTGGAAGGTCTCAATTTGCGGGTGATCGCGATTATCCCGCGCGAGGGGTAGAGGGGTAAACAATAACACTGGTTTTATCTCTGATCAATTTTTGCGAGGTTTTTATTTTGATCTAGGGCAAGATTGGCTACAATCGTGGGGGAACACAAAGGGGCAGTGAACCGTGGCAAAAAAACCGATCCAAACAGGCACGAATAATGAAGAGATGATCAACTTAGCAAACCGTGCGATCCAAGACGGCAACCCGGATGGCGCACGGGTGATGTTGCGTCAAGTGTTGCAACGCGATCAACGCAATGAACGCGCCTTGTTACTGATGGCGCGGATCGCAAAAAACCCGCGCGAACAAGAGTCGTTTTTGAAGCGGGTACTTAAGCTCAACCCAGAAAATGAAGCGGCGCAAAAAATGCTTAAAAAATTGGAATATCGGAGTCAAGCCAGCCAAAATCGCACCCTGCTGTTCTTTGGGGTGGTGATCGCGGTGATGACCATTGTCGCGATCGCGGTGTTTTTATTAGCGGTCGGTCTACGTTAAACAAACCGAACACGGAACGAGGTGATCCTTGTCAGAAGAACTACAGAATAAACTGCGCGCCGGCATCACCGCGGCCAAAAATGGCGATCGCACTACCGCCCGCCAATTGTTAGAACAAGTGATTAGCGCCGATGAGGACAACGAATTGGCGTGGTTATGGTTGGCTTCATCAGTCAACACGTTGTCAGAACGACGCGCTTGTCTGGAGCGAGTTTTACAGATTAACCCGAATAATGTCCGCGCACAAGAAGCGTTGGCGCGCCTAAATACCAGTGGTGAGACCAGCGCCGCTCCTGCGGCCGATCAAGCGCGCTTACGTGATCAGATCAACCGGATGCGTGCGGCTCAAACCACACCTGAAAGCGGAGATAACCCGGGGGCGTTGCCGATCAACACCTCATTATTGATCGGGATCAGCTTGATTGTGGTGTTGATCTTGATGATCGTTGCGATATTTTCCGTGTTGAGAAATGTGATCACCCCACCACCAACGGAAGTGATCTTTGTAGCCAGCGAAACGCCGACGGTGATCGTAACACCGACGATCACCGAAACCCCGATCCGTGGAGTCGATCTAAGTGAGATCACCCGTTCCGCGCCGACCTTGCCGCCAACGCTCACCGCAACTTGGACAGCAATCCCGTCGATTACCCCTACACCAACCCAAACGCCACTTGGTACAGAAAACTTTACAGTGTTGTATACCAGCTTAAACAGTGGTGCGGCACAACCCGAAACCTATCTCTTAAGTCTGGATCTTTCGTTTGAGTCGTTGGCGTTTAACCAGATGCGTGATCCGGCGTTTTCACCGGATAGCGGGCGGATCGCGTTTGTGCGCGATGTTGTGTTAGGAGAAGATCAAGTGGTAAGTGAGATCTTCATCGTCGATAGCAACGGCACAGCTGATGATGAAGGGCGACGCTTGACCACGTTTAACGTAGATAACACCCGATCGCCATCGTTTTCACCTGATGGACAATGGATCGTCTTTTCGAGTAGCGGTGCAACTGGACTCGATGAAGAATTGTGGTTAGTCAATGTCGATGGGACGGGGTTACGTCAAGTCACCGATAACGAATTGGTTGATCGGGATCCGGCATGGGGAGCCGATGGGCGAATCGCGTTTACCACCGATCAATATAGTCCGGGTTTGACGGAGATCGCACTCTTATCGTTACCAGAGTTTTTAATCCCGCCGCCAACGGACATTAGTGAACCGTCCACGATACGACTCACGGACTCGTCTGGCAACAATTACGCTGCGTCATGGTCACAAAATGGCCGTTGGTTGGTGTATATCAACGCGGAGAGCGCCACGGTTTCTGGGGTGTATGTGATTGACCTACAACAACCGGATAATGGGCGGTTGGTGACACAGGATAATTTTAGTGCGGAACATCGCGAACCGGCGATTAGCCCTGATGGTCAGTGGGTCGCGTTTATCTCTAATCGGGAAGAGGGACTGTTCCAGGTGTATCTCAGCGATCGGCGTGGACGTGAGACGATCCGGTTGACCAACAACGGACGCGATGATCAAGCGGTCATTTTCCGTCCGATACCGTTTAATGTGTTAGAACAAGCGAGTAATTAAAGGAAAAGCGGGATGAGTAGCTCACAGAACGATGAACTGTTGCGTCAAGCGACAGAGGCGGCGCGTGAGGGCAAAAAGAAAGAAGCCCAACGGTTGATCGCGCAGATTCTCGAAAATGACGATGAAAACGTCAAAGCGTGGATGTTATTATACCGCGTCACCGACGACATCAACGATAAGCGGATCGCTTTAACCTCGATTTTGCAGATCGATCCGAGCAATATAAAGGCGCAAGAGGCCTTAGATCGGTTGGAAGCACAACAAGGCGACGGTAAAGGTAAAACAGCGGATGATGAAGAAGTTGCGCCCGGCCTCAAACGTCGTGAAGTGATGATGATCGTCGGTGGTGGGCTAGGGTTGATAGTGGTGGTGTTGATGGTGGTGTTTGTCATCATTCAGATCAACACACAACGCGAAAATGAAGCGAATAACAACTCTACTCAAGTGGCGGCGGCGATCACCAATGCCGTGATCCAAGAGACGGCGTTGGTGGCCACATCAACCGCTGCCCAAGAAACCGCGCAAGCAATCTTTCTGCTGACTCAAACCGCCACCTTTACCCCAACCAATCAGCGCGGGCAGAACCTGCCAACTGAGATCCCACCGACACCCACTGAAGGCCCTAGTCCAATGCCAACCGCGTTGATCTTTCCACCCGTGTCGCCTAACAGTGTGTTGTTAGGATGGGGCAGCCCAGATCAAACGGATGACGATCAAGCGCCGATCTTTGCGCTGAATGTGGCGGATGGTCAATATCGCCTGATCACGCCCGGTGATAAAGGGATGTATCCGTTTGCACGGGGTCAAAATCGCATTGTCTACTCGCAATATACCCCGTCTAGCTTTGATTTTACGACGAGTGTGATCAACCTTAGCACGGGTGAAGATCGCTTGTTGGGGTTGGATTGGGAAGGCACACCGCACATCTTTTTTAACACGCGGTATCCATACCTCTCACCTGATGGCAATCAGATCGCCTTTATCGCGAAGGCGGATGGAACAGCGACGGATGAGATCTTCATTTTCGATTACAACAGCACCCTCCCGGGACGGATTAACCGGATCACCAACGATCAATTCTTCTATGCGTATCCTGCGTTTTCACCAGACGGGACACAACTGATTGTGTTGCGCTACAATCAGAATGAGTTGGTCGGTGGGTCGGATCTGTTTATCATTACCCTTGCAACCAACGAATTTCGCCCGTATACCGATACCGGTCCCGAGGTGATCGAAACGATGGCGCGTTTCTCACCCAGTGGCCGGGAAGTGGCGTTTGTGGCTGACAATGGGATGGACGGTAGCAACGATATTTTCTTGCGTCCGATCACGGGTGGAGGCGCGGATGTCACCTTGAACATCAGCAATCATCCAGCTGATGATATTCATCCGGTGTTTAGCCCGGATGGGCAATGGTTGGCATTTGCCAGCAATCGGATCAACCCACGCACGTATCAGATTTACGTGTTTAATTTGCAAACCGGACAAACCTACCAAGTGACGAATGAGAATGATGATTTTTTTCCGTACAGTTGGTATGAGGCGAATTAAGCAGTAACTGATAGACAAAACAATCCCCTCTGAAAGGAGGGGGTTGTTGGCGAATGCAACTGATGGCCTGGTATTAACTGGAGAAAATGGCCGTTGAACCGGAAGTTTATTGGCATCGTATATACGAAAAATTTAACATTTAATATAAATTTCTTATTTGTTTTAGTCCTTGCCGAAAACCTTTAAAGTAACCTTCCCCATAACCTCTAACATATTCTGGATGAGGGTTGTTTATGGTTTCATCGTATGCTTCATCATTTCGCCCGTCTTGTTTACCATAATAATACCCCGTGTTATAACCTCTGTCATACATTCCCTGATCAAAACCGCGCTTATAAGCCGCTTGATAGTGTTGTTGATAGTTGGTCGTTCCAAAAGTTGCATCATTAAACGTGTTGCGTGCCTTAGCATCGCTGAGTCCATTCCGATAGCCAAGTTCATCAGCCCGCTTTTTTTCACCGCTTGAATACCCATTGTGATAGCCATTTTTATATCCTAAGTCATAAGGATGGCTATAAGGCTTGGAAAAGTCGTTATAGAATTTAGTGCCATAACCATCGCTATAGCCTTGTTCTTTCCCGCGAGCAAGGCCTTGTTGATATTCCCGCGTTCCGACTTCAAGGCCTTGCGTATAACCGGTTTTATAGCTCTGTAGATAATATTCCGTGAATCCTTCTTTGAAGCCGCGTTGATAGGCATCTGAGCCGACGATAAATTGCGATTGAAGCGCAATGTCTAGCTGCTCTTTAGATTTTGCATCTCGTCCGAGATACCCGGTTTGATAGCCATCTTTATAGCCTTGATCAGCTTGTTTTACTCCGTCTAAGCGTCCCTGTAAAACTTGATTTTCTTCTTTTAAATCGAGCTGTTGTTCTTGTTCTTTTTTCTTTTTGGGTGCATTACGCCGCTCAAAACGAATGAACTGATCCTCAAGTGAACTCAGATTTTCTTGACGTAAGGGTGAGTTCATAATTCCTAGTTTTGAATGAATGAAGCTTTGTGTTTCTTCTTTGTTTGAAATGCTGCTATCAAGCGATTTTCCAAATTGGAACTGCTCTTCGGGCTGCATTTTCCCAAACTGCATCCCCATACTAAATGAACTCAAACGTTCTTGTTGTGCGCGTGATTGACGACGATGATTGATTTCTTGGAAATTAAACCCTTTTAGCAGTACCGCTAACGCATCTTTGTTGGTGGTTGCATACGTTCTAAGATCAAGGTTAGGGGCGTAGTCAGGGGGTTTAGGAACTAAAAGCGTATCGGTTGCCCACCATTGAAATAGCTCATATTCGTTTCGAGACATCGCCGCTAATTGATGCTCCAAACGGAGCGGGTGTTTGGGGTCAAATTCTTCAGTTTCACTTAAAGGCGGCGGTGACTTGGCCTTAGGTGCCTCTGGTTGCCATTTATTACCAGCCGTACCCGTGGCAGTCACCACTTTAAACTCGGTATTGAGTTCTTTTGGCTTAGGGTTATCCAATTTGAGCCGCGTGATTTTGATATTACCATCCCCTTGGATCAATTGGAGGCGGACATACCAATCTCGAACGAGATAATCTTCCAGTTCCCAGAGGAGCGCACTAAAATTAAATATGTTGATCAATTGGCTAATTTTTAAATGTTTATTTATATTAATGCTATTTATAATATCGGTGATCGCTGGAGGTGCTGTTGAAAAATCGACTAAACCGACGGTCTTTTTGTTGAGGATATCGTCTACAGTGGCATTCTTTTCAGCACACGCTTGGAGAAAATCGGCGGCAGTGCGCCAAGTCTGGGTATGGGTTCTCGCGCTTTGTTTTCCCAAGTTCACATCATAAATGACCCGATCATAGGTAAAATTAGAGACATTGTTACGCGCCTGATGTTGCATGATCGCAACTGCGCCTTTTAATTCGCTTTCGATCATATTTTCGTGCTGGTGGTTGGCTTGTTCATGTAAGGGCGCTAGATTATAATTTTTAGCCGGCCCACCCACATGATCGTTTAACAAGTGGCCTTTCACATAGCGCGCTGAACTGCCATCAGTGCGTCCGCTATAAAACCAATCGATCGGGGTCGTAATATCGATGCCACTGCCTCGGGCCATCGTGCCATACGGGACAAATTCCGCATGAAGTCCAACACCGCTCCCAAATTTAGATTCGGTTTGCCATTTTGGAATTTGCGATTTTACTTTGGTGGCGGTGGTATCTCGGTTAAGATCCACGAAATCAGCAAAATCTTGAATCGCTTTAAATTCCGCGGTGAGGTCGGTTTTGATCGTATTGCCACTTGCTTCACCCATATCTAACTGTTTTGCCGCTTGGATCGCGTCATCATACAGTTTTTTATAGGGATTAACCAATCGATTAACCGTAAGATTTAAAGGGAGCAGGCTGAGATGCGTTTGAATAAACTTGACCCAATTCGCAGTTGGTTTTTCCGTTTTAGAAAGTTGAGCGGAGTGATCATCCCCGTAACCGGTATCACTTTTAGCCCCTGTGAAGTTAAAATAGACATTGAGTACCCATTTCGCGATAGCATCGTCGTTGCTTAGCTCACTGTAGCCTTTCTTTTTGGCGGTCTCTAATTCCAACGGGTTTGAGGCATTTTTGTAAAATGTATAGTCATCCGTTTCTTTTAACTTTTCATCAATCGTGTTCCTTAAGTTAGGACTATTTTGATAAATATAAAAAGCAGTAAGATTGGTTCTAATGGCATTTTCAATTTGGGATAAAGTGGTTTTACCCGCGATCTTGCGTTGTACAACAGACCCTTGAGTTTGCTGCATCAAACGCATCACATACTGATTGCCATGGGTTTGTTGTAAAGCGCGCAAAGATTGTGGATTTTGAGGTTGTGACGCGGGTGGGGACGACTTGGGCGATCTCTTTGAAGTTTGGAAAGGTTTTCGGACACTTTGAGATCTCATAGCGCTACCCCACAGAGGCTATTTTTAACTAAACGATAAAGGCCTTTAGCTGAATGATGCCAAAGGCCTTTATACCAGTAACCCTTACAATCCGGTTTCAGTGACGCGATGACAAGCAACCCAGTGACCGGGCTTGACTTCCACCAATTCGGGATCGGGCGGATGATAGCATAACTCGAAACTGACCGGGCAACGGGTGTTAAAATTGCAACCGGGCGGCGGACTGGCCGGGCTAGGCAGATCACCTTTGAGGATGATCCGTTGACGGCGTTCTTCAATTTCGGGATCCGGCACAGGGACGGCCGAAAGCAAGGATTGGGTGTAGGGGTGGAGCGGGTTATCGTAGAGTTCGTCAGTGTTGGCTAATTCGACGATCTTACCCAAGTACATCACCGCCACGCGATCACAAATATGACGCACCATGCTGAGATCATGCGCGATAAACAGGTAGGTCAGGCCCAATTCGCTTTGCAAATCCTCTAACAAGTTGACCACTTGCGCTTGAATCGACACATCTAACGCGGAGATCGGTTCATCGGCCACGATAAAGCTAGGCTCTAAGGCCAAAGCGCGGGCGATGCCGATACGTTGGCGTTGACCGCCGGAAAATTCATGCGGATAGCGGTTGATGTAGAAGGGATTTAAGCCCACGCGCTCTAACAGATGCTCCACATATTCGCGCAGTTCCGAACCTTGCCGCAATTTGTGGATACGGAGCGGCTCACTCACGATGTTACCGACGGTCATCCGCGGGTTTAATGAGGCATAAGGATCTTGAAAGATGATCTGCATCCGGCGGCGCATTTGACGCAGTTCTTCACCCTTCATAGAGCTAAGTTCTTTGCCTTCAAATTCAACAAAGCCGGAAGTAGGGCGATAAAGTTGTAAGATCGTGCGGCCGGTGGTGCTTTTACCACAACCGGACTCGCCCACTAAGCCTAATGTTTCACCCCGGTAGACATTGAAGCTGACATCATCCACGGCCCGCACTGCGCCCACTTGACGCTGTACGATCACGCCGGAGGTGATCGGAAAGTGTTTTTTAAGATTCGTCACCCGTAAGATCACATCTTGATTGTGTTGGGTGGTGGTGGTGGTTTGTGGTTGTGCGTTAACCATGACGCGCCATTTCCTCTTCTTTTTCTTTCTTTAAAATCTCACGGAGATCGTACCACGCGGCCACCAGATGCTCGGGTGAACCTTCAACCGGACGCAAGGGTGGAATTTCGCTTAAGCAGCGATCGGTGCGATACGGATTACGCGGGGCAAAGGGATCGCCTTGCGGTGGATAGCGCATATCCGGCGGCGCGCCTTCGATCTGTTGCAAGCGTTGACCCGTGTTTTTCATGTCGTGGCGTGGCAACGAATTGAGCAAGCCTAGGGTATAAGCGTTGCGGGGATCGCGGAAAACTTCTTTGATCGGCCCCCGTTCGATGATGCGACCGCCATACATCACTTGTAAGGTGTCGGCTAAACCGGCCACTACGCCCAAGTCATGGGTGATCCAGATCATCGCCATGCCCAACTCATCGCGTAATTGTTTGACCAATTCGAGGATCTGGGCCTGAATAGTCACATCTAAGGCGGTGGTGGGTTCATCAGCGATCAACAACTTCGGATTGCAAGAGAGGGCCATCGCGATCATCACACGTTGACGCATCCCGCCGGAGAATTGATGCGGATAGTTCTTGAGCCGTTTACGAGCATCTGGGATGCCCACCATATCTAACAATTCCGCGGCGCGGTTATCCGCTTGGGTATTGTTCATGCCAAGATGTAACTTAAGTGCTTCGGTGATCTGCGTTCCCACCGTTAGCACCGGATTTAAAGAGGTCATCGGGTCTTGGAAGATCATGGCGATCTCCGCACCGCGCACCAACCGCATTTCCTCTTTAGACAGTTTCAGAAGATCGCGCCCCTGAAAGATGACTTGTCCAGTCTCGATCTTGCCCGGCGGGTTAGGGATCAAGCCCATAATCGCCAAGGAATGGACACTTTTACCACTACCACTTTCACCTACCACGCCCAAGGTTTCACCCTCATGTAAGGCATAGCTTACGCCATTGACCGCGTAAACAATCCCCTCTTGAGTGTAGAACCGGACAGTTAGGTCTTTGACCTCCATCAGGACACCCACATGCGCCTCCCCAAAAACTAAATATAGAGGTTTTTTTTGTTCAGGTTAAAATCGGATTAATGAAGTTAACAGTTTGCACAAGAATCGGCAATCTGTCAAGCAAATCACGTCAAACCCCGCTTTCAATATTTATACAACCTTCACAATGTTCTCAATAGAACAGCAAAAGAGAACCTTGGAAGCGACTGATCGCGGACACGCTTAACAGAGTCGTTGATTCTTGAGGTTATGTTACCGCATTTTTAGGGAAAGTGCCGCTTTTTGTAAAGTCTGGATCATTCTAACGTTAAATTTCGGCGAAAACAGGTCGGATTTTCATCTGATATTTAGCTGATATGTTTATAGTGTGTAACATAACAATCAATTTTTTCAGGTTGTGTTGGGTGAGATCCCTTAAAAATCGGTTTTCAACGAAAGGTTATGGATGATCAAGTTTGTGTTATGGATGATAATCGGGATGTTGCTGTCTGTTTCGGCCGTGAGCGCGCAAGCAGCGACAGATGCATTTGAATTTGAAAGCACCAATTGTCCTTTTACAGTGCCGGAAGATCTCACAGTAGAATGCGGATATTTGATCGTGCCAGAAGATCGTAACGGCGATCTCACCGATACAATCCGCTTGGCTGTGGCGTTATATCGTAGCACCAGCAGCGAGCCTGCGCCCGATCCGGTGGTGTTTTTGCAAGGGGGCCCCGGCGGTGGGAGTATCGAATTGCTGGCGGGTCAAATCGAAAATTTCGTCCGTCCGATCTTAGCGGAGCGCGATCTACTGGTCTATGATCAACGTGGGACGGGATTAAGCCAACCCGCCTTGAGTTGCGACGGTTATCTTGACCTCTATATCCAAGACTTGGAATTGAACCTAAACCCAGAAGAGTACGCCCAAGCGAATCTGGAGATGTTCGCCGACTGCCGCGCTCAATTAGAGGCCGACTTGGGGGTGAACACGGCTGCGTATACCAGTGCGGCCAGTGCAGCCGATATTCGCGATCTGGCAGCTCATTTTGGTTATGAACAGGTCAATTTGTATGGTGGATCGTATGGGACGCGCTTGGCACAAACCGTAGCCCGCGATTTTCCGGAGATCGTGCGGAGCATGGTTTTAGACGGCGTGATCCCCGTAGAGTTAAACTTGTATGAGCAGCAATCGGCCAAGACCAAGTTAGCTCTAGATGCGCTGTTCGCCGCCTGTAGCGCGGATGTCGGGTGCGATACCGCCTTCCCGAACCTTGAACAAGTTTTTTACGATACTTACGCGCAATTGGACGTGACTCCGGGTGAATTAACGATCACCAATCCGTTGACAGGCGATAGTTACACCGTGCCGATCGACGGTCTAACGTTTATGAGCGGTATGTTTTTCGCGTTGCAAACCTCACAATTGATCCCGACCTTGCCACAAACGATCTACGCGGTGAGTGAAGGGGATTATAGCGCGTTGGAGTTTCCGTTGATCATCCCGTTTTTGATCGCGGGAAATGTCAACGTTGGCATGTTTATGTCGGTGAATTGCCATGAAGAACTGTTCACCACCACGCCTGAAGCGATTTTAGAGATTTACGCCGAAACCCCCGAAACTGAGGCCTTTGGGATCTTAGCCAATTATGGTGATCCGGCGGTGCATCAAGCGATGTGTGAAGCGTGGGGCGCGGCACCGGCTGTAGCGATCGATACTGAACCCGTGATCAGCGATATTCCGAGCTTGCTGTTGAATGGTCAATTTGACCCGGCGACCCCGCCCGCTTGGGGTGAGTTGGCGCGTGCGAATTTAAGCAATCACTTCTACTATGTATTCCCTGGTTTGGGTCATGCCGAAAGCCTTAGTGGAGGTTGCCCGTTCGAGATCGCGTTGCAATTTTTAAGCGATCCGACCACTGAACCGGATGCAAGCTGCATTGATGAGATGAGCGTGTCGTTTGTGGGGGCTGCTGGTGCTGAACCGGTCACCCTTGACATCCCGTTGGTGGAAACCACGGATGACACCATCGGATACACCGCGTTAATACCAGAAGGTTGGGATGAGCTTGCACCGGGGACGTTTGTTAATCCGGAAAACCAATTCTATACGATAGTCGTACAGATCACTCCAACCGATAATACGGCGCTCTTGGATCTGTTAAAAACGCAATTGAATCAAGAGGATCTTGCGCCTTTCGGTGATCCGATCGTGGCTAACGAGATCGAATGGACACCGTATTATGTGGAGGTGCAGGGGTTGATCGCAGTATACATTGGCTTGGCCGAAGTGGACGGATCAAGCTACTTGATCTTGGTGCAAGCGCCATTAGATGAAGCGGAAGCGGCTTATGAGGCGCTGTTTTTGCCGATTTTGAACTCGTTTGTCGCGAACTAGGGTAAGTGGTGTGATTTCGTCAAGTGACCGCTGATCTTACAAGCGATTGATTTAAATGATTTAAAAACAGGCCTTCCCCTCACCATGTTTGATTGAGGGGAAGGCGAAAAAGATAAAAGTGTTATTTGATCGGCTTACGCGGACTATGGCTCATCTTGGTCAAAGTGCCTTATCACTAACGGTGTTTAGTAGAAGCCATACCAATGTACTCCGCACACCAGATGTGCCATGAACACCAACGCCGCGATCCCGCTTTTCCAAGTGATCCGACCTTCCCGTCGCACCTGCACGATCAAGAAGGCCATCGTCACCACAAACAAGATCCGCGATTCGACTCCACCAGAAAATAGGTGTAAAACGCGCCCATAGCAAACACCGCCCACGCAAAATTGAGGCGAAAATTGCGCCGGGCCGCCCCCAAATATAAGCCATACACCACCGCGGGAAATGCGATCGACATCACAAAGCGCATCAGCCCATCAGTCACCCCGTGTCGCATCAAGAACCCGAACGGCATGAAGCTCATCGATCCCACATCCCCACCGGAATTAGGCAATAACACAATTTGCGCGAACAAGATCACCCCGGCGGGGATTAGAATGCCCACGATCCCCAGCGCCCATTGCAACGGCCGCCGGATCAACACACAAAATGCGCCGAATAAACCCAAGATCGGCAATAATGCAATCGCGTAATTCGGTTTGGCTAACGTGCCAAGAATCGTTAAGAGCGCCGCGATCGCGACCACACCATAAGCGCGCCCTGAATAACGCTCCGGATAAAAGACCCCTACCGCGTATAAGAATAAGGCCACGGCAAACGGTTTTAACGCGATCACAGTGGGATTATGGTAAACATGCGGCATAATATAGCCGATGTGATACCGTAACCGGAAGGTTTCCGCATTCCATGTCAACACCGAGATCGCCGAAATCAGCATCAGCGCTGCGGCCAAGATCACGCCGATCGCTAATCGACGCACATCACGCGGATCGCCTAACGCTGGAACCAGATAACCGCCGAAGATCACCAAGGCGGTTAGCACCTGAAAACCGATGATCACCCAACGAGTGATCGACTCCCAATCCCCGCCTGTGACCGCTTGGGGTATGATAATCGCGAGGTGAAATAACGGATGCGTCAAGATCCCGCGCTCACCCGTGGCGATCTCTTGGGCAAACCGGATATGCGGTTGAAAGTCGGTATTGCGCGGTAACACATCATACACGCGGTAAAAAATCCCCGTCATGATCGCGATCAGTACCGCTGATGCGAACAGCACACGAGGATCGAATTTAGGCCAAGAACGCATGAAACCACCTCAATCTGTGACGGGTGATTATTACGGAACACTGTTTATTTAGCAAGTGAGGACATGATGTTGAGACGCATATTCGCTTATTGGTTACTCTGTTTAATGGTGATGATGCCCCTTTCTGCCCAAAGCGCTACCCCCGATCCTACTCCGATCACCTTACCAGACGTGATCGGACTCACCGTACCGGCCGCGGCGGCCCGCTTGAATGCGGCCGGCTATCGACTAGGGGAGATCACCCTCGCTGATTGGACAAGCGCGGTGAATGCACCCCCAAATACGATCCGCGAACAAATCCCGACCGCCGGCACCCCCCTTCCTTTAGGTGAGATCGTGAATCTCACGGTGTGGCGAGCGGAAAAAGCGATCTTGATCTTTGATGATAACGACTTCACCTTGCAAAACATCGCCACTGAAGCCTTATCGTTGAGTCGGATTCAGTTCACCACGCCAGGCGGCGCTAGTTTTGAGGCCCGCGAATGGTCATCGATCTTGCGTCCGAATCAGTGTGTGCAGTTATGGTCGGTTCGCACCAATGCCCATAAAGACGTAGAAGGCTGTCAGTTTATCCAAAATTGGCTATTTCGCTTAGATCGCAATCAACATTTTTGGACCGGCGGCAATACCGAGTTCACGGTGATCCAAGATAACATCGTGCGCGGCCGCTGTTTGATCGAGACTCGGCGGTGTGAGGTGTATCTCTCACTCTCCGAGATCCCTACCGATTCGGCTGAATATCTCTACTTTGCCTATACCAATGACGCATGGGTGATCATCAACCGCGCTCCCGATCGCTTTTTACCCACACCCGCGATTATTGTCGGTGGTGTCCCTTTTGCACGCCGATCGATCACCGCGATTTCCCCAGTGGCGGATCTCAATTTGCTTGCCCCGGGGCAATGTATCGCTTTTTGGCGTGAAGGCGGCACACGCCAGCTCCCAATCGCCTGTGATCAAGTCGGAGAAACCACGGTAGACGCGGCCGGCGCATTTTGGAACGCTCCTTATGAGGTGAGCAATCGCCTTGATGGACAAAATCGCACTTGTCCGGGGGCAGTTGGGTCAACGGAGCTGACTTTGTGCCTTGTGCCACGCCTTGAAAACGCGGAATAATCATGACCTCCATGCAATTGATTACGGGCGGGATCGTTTTGATCCTCTATGCCGCGATCGCTTTTGGACGAGTCCCCGCCTTACGGATGAATCGGGCCACGATCGCGTTAGTCGGTGCGGTGATCTTGGTGATCATCGGCGCATTGACCGAAGAGCAAGCGCTCCACGCGATCGATAACGGCACGATCTTGTTATTGGCCGCGATGATGGTGATCAATGTGCATTTACGATTAGCCGGCTTTTTTCGTTTGATCACCGTATCCACCTTGCGAATCGCGCAAACTCCGCGGGCCTTGTTGGCTTTATTGATCGTCTCATCCGGGGTCTTGTCCGCGATCTTCCTGAATGACCCGATCTGCTTATTGATCACGCCGATCGTGGTGGATCTCACCCGCCGTTTAGGACGCGATCCGATCCCGTACTTGATCGGTTTAGCGACCGCCGCTAACGTCGGATCAACTGCTACACTCACCGGTAATCCGCAAAACTTGGTGATCGGACAAGCAAGTGGGATTCCTTACCTCACCTTTGCCGCTTATCTCACCCCGATCGCGGTGATCGGTTTAGCGATCTGTTGGGGGGTGATCGTCACGCTGTATCCAAAAGAATTTCGAGGGCGCTTGCCACAGGTGGAATTACCGCCTGCGCGGGTGTATGAACCCTTGTTGCATCGCGTCATGGTGATCGTGATCGGCTTGATGATCGCGTTGTTGATTGGGGTGCCGGTGGTGACGGCGGCTTGTGCGGCCGCGGGCGCATTATTGATCTCACGATTACGGCCGCATAAACTCCTCGCGTTAGATTGGGAATTGTTAGCCTTTTTCGCCGGATTGTTTGTGGTGACAGGGGCGATCGCCGCTACTGGGTTAAGCGGGGTACTTTTCGCGCAATTCGCACCGCTGTTACAAAGTGGCGTGGCGACCTTCACCTTGATCACAGCGGGTTTGAGTAACTTGGTGTCGAATGTGCCGGCCGTTTTGTTATTGCGGCCGGAGATCCCAAATTTCCCGAATCCGGAACAGACGTGGATCACGTTGGCTATGGCTTCTACCCTAGCGGGCAATTTGACCTTACTCGGTTCAGCCGCAAGTTTAATTGTGGCCGAAGTGGCACGATCGCAAGGTGTTACTTTGGGCTTCGGCGTGTTTTTACGCGCCGGAGTCCCGATCACCGTTCTCACCTTGATCGTGGGCGTGATCTGGTTAACGTGGGTGTTTTAATCTTGAACCGTCAGTAGCACATCCCTATAAAATGGATTACACTGCAATTCAAAAGAGTCGGAGTTTATCGCTGTGATCGATCTCTTGTTTGGACAATCCTACTATCTACGCTTTGACCCGAAACTTTACCGGGCCATGCAGCCTTATCCACCGCTTGGCACTTTATACGCCGCATCCTATATGCGTCAACGCGGCGCAAATGTCGCTTTATTTGACGCGATGTTAGCCGAATCAACCCAAGAATGGGAACAGGCCCTCGCCCAACATCAACCCCGTTACGCGGTCTTGTTTGAGGATAATTTTAACTACCTGAGTAAAATGTCCCTGTTACGGATGCGTGAGGCCGCCTTTGATATGATCCGCATGGCCAAACAGCGGAATATCACCGTGATCGCGGCCGGCGCAGATATGACCGATCACGCCGAGTCTTACTTGCGACACGGCGCAGATTACGTCTTGATCGGTGAAGGGGAAGAGACCCTCGCTGAATTGATCGATCGCTTAGAACAGAGCGCACCTCCCGCCGAGTCCGAACTTTACGCGATCAAGTCACTCGCTTATCTCAGCGAGGATCGCGTGATCAAGACTCCGGCCCGACCAGTGATCAAGCGCTTAGATGATCTCCCGTTTCCCGCTTGGGATCTGGTTGATCACGCTAAATATCGGGCGTTGTGGCAACAGCATCACGGTTATTACAGCGTGAACATGGTGACGACACGCGGCTGTCCGTTTCATTGTAATTGGTGTGCCAAGCCGATCTGGGGTCAACGATACGGCGTGCGTAGTCCACAAAATGTCGTGGAAGAAATGGCATGGCTCAAGGCAAATTTTGGGCCGGATCAACTCTGGTTTATGGACGACATCATGGGCATTCAAGATCGGTGGATCGAAGAATTTGCGGATCTCTTAGATGCACAGGATCTGCATCTGCCATTTAAGAGCTTGAATCGCGTTGATCTGCTCTTGCGTGGCAAAACGATCCCCGCGTTGGCTCGGGCCGGGGCGAAGATCGTCTGGGTTGGGGCGGAAAGTGGATCCCAAAAGATCCTAGATGCCATGGACAAAGGCACCCAAGTCACCCAGATCTACGAGGCGACTCGGCAATTACATCAGCACGGGGTCAAGGTGGCCTTTTTCTTACAATTCGGCTACCCCGGTGAGACTCGCGAAGACATCGAATTAACCCTTAAAATGGTGCGCGATCTGATGCCGGATGACATCGGAATCAGCGTGAGTTATCCCTTGCCCGGCACGCCGTTTTATGAGCGGGTGAAATTAGAATTAGCCGATCGCGCCAATTGGGTCGATAGCGAAGACTTAGCGATGTTGTATCAAGGGCCATTCACGACTGGATTTTATCGCCAACTGCACACCGTGATCCACAAAGATTATCGGAGTCGCAAGACTTTACAGGCGATCCGAGCTGCGATCCGCGATCCGCGTCAATTAGGCCCCGGCCTCTTACGGGACACGGCCGCGATGATCTATCATCGTTTGACCTTGCCGAAAGCGGTTGCAACTTTGGATCAACTGGCCCAGATCCCACACACTCCGACTCGTTTACCGAATGTGAGTTTAAGCTAGGCTTATGGATCAAATCACCTTGTTATACGAAAAAAACCGTGATTTTCTGCTGGGAAAAAGACCGTTTTTTTCAGCATCGTTTATCACATTTTTAAAGGTCGCTCCTTTTGTCCTTGGTATAGCAGCGCTTATTTCAGCGCTACTGCTTTTCTCTGAGCTTTCCAACTTGATTTTAGGGCGATCTCTTAATGTGTTTTTTCTCGTAACGACCGTGATTTTTCTGATGGTCGCTTCAATAGCACTCTTTTATTTCCTTCAATTGAGACGTATCAATTTACGCTTAGCGCTCAAAGGTGTGATTTTGCCAAGTGCTATTGAACAGATCAGCGGCCAGACCAATCAAGAGGGACTGTTTATCATCAAACTGGTATTTACAGTGACCGATCCTAATACATCGGAGGTGATCAAACTTCAAGGGGAATACCCTTGCCAACATCGAAAGGATCAATCTTTACCGTCTGTGGGCAGCCCGATCGCGGTACTCTATCATGATCGCGATCTATATCGTGTATTGTAATGGCTGATCGATTAAAGGTGAGTCATGGAAAACGTTTTCCTGTTGCATCCCGAAAATCGTGATTTTTTACGTGGTCAACGTCGCAATTTTACAACTAACGGCAACACAATCATGCTGTTATTCCCGGTGATCTTTGGTCTGGCCGGTCTGCTCTTTTTTGGGTTGGGTTTACAACAGTATCTAGCGGATGAACAGTTAAAACGGGACGGTGTGATCACGCGGGGGATCATCGACGACCTCACCATTGAAGAAGACTCCGATGATACCGATTATTATGCTTTTTATTGGTTTGAAGTGAACGGCGTGGCGTACACCCGCCGGGCCTCGCTCAATCGCGAACAATACGCCGATTTAGAGATCGGAGGCGGGGTCGAGGTGATCTATCTGCCCACGGATCCCACCACTTCACGGATCGTCGGAGAAGGTGGGCCGATCTGGCTGATAATGCTGCTGGGTGGGGGCTTCGCGCTCTTTGGATTGTTCGGCAGCATTAGAGTCCTGTCTAATATGCAGGCGTATCGGCGCTTATCCAGAGAAGGCAAATTGATCAAGAGCCAGATTGATCGGCTCACCACACGCAAGGATAGCGATGATGACTTTTACATCAAAGTAGCGTTTACGGTGATCGATCCCGTGAGTGGGCAAACGGTACAAGGTCAGCAAGAGGTCATGAGAACTGACCTCAAAAACCAACCGTTGCCGGAAGTTGGCACACCGTTAGCGGTCTTGTATCTAAATACACGGCTTTACCGTGTGTTATAGATGATTCGTATCCTTGCGATCCTCGCGATAGGCGCGTTATTACGGTTTCAAGCGTTAAGCGCTGATGTACGCTTTCATGTAGATGAGGCGTTATTTGCGACCTTTGCGCGTAACGCCGCAGTACATGGCGATTGGTTATTCAGTGGTGCGTTGGATAAACCCCCGTTAAGCTTGTATTTTTCGGCGTTATCGATGCACTTCACGGGGGTATCGGTGAATCCGGCGGGAGTATTGGATCTCCCGATCAAAGTCGGTGAATTTTCGGCCCGCTTGCCCAATGTGTATGCAGGTATTCTGTTGATCGCGTTAACCTATGCGGTGGGTCGGCGCTTAGCTGATCGAACAACCGGCTTGTGGGCGGCCGGTCTGGTCGCAGTTTCACCAATGTTGATCGGCTATAGCGCGACCGCCTTCACCGATCCGTTGATGGTGTTAGGCATGATCGCGGCGTTATGGGCCGCGTTGAGTGATCGCCCCACTTGGAGTGGTGCGGCCTTAGCGTTCAGTTTTTGGGCGAAACAACAAGGCTTGTTGATCGCGCCTTTAATCTTATGGGCGATCTGGGTGACTCCTAGTACGATCCCGCGCCTGCATCGTTTGGGCTATTTTGCGCTCACTTTGGGGATCGGATGCACCTTATTGATCGCTTGGGATCAGGTGCGTCCAGAGCATAGCTTATTTGTCCTCGCTTCCTACAACAATAATCCGGAGCGCGTGTGGGTTTCGATCGATGAATTGGGGCCACGATTCGGGGCATGGTTAGCGGTGATCGCGGCGTTTTTTGGCTTGGGCGGTCTATTGATCGTGTTCGCACGCGGTCGGGCGGTGTTGCCATTGATGCTTTATCTGATCGGTTATGTGATCGCCCATTGGCTGATCGCCTTCAACACTTACGATCGCTATTTGATCCCGTTGATCCCGTTGAGCGCGATGGTGATCGGGACAGGGCTTGCCCGTGTGCCGCATTTTATGTTGATCGCGGTGATCGGGGTGATTGTGATCACCACACCACCCTATTTTCCGGATGATCAACGGGCGCGGGATGATACGATCCTAGCGCTTGCAGACTACTTGAACGCGAAACCGTTGGGCGCGATCGTATATGATCATGGGTTGGGTTGGGAACTGGGGTATTATATCGGCGCATGGTCAGACAAGCGGCGTGTCTATTATCCAGAACCGCAAATTCAAGCGATCGATGCGCTTCGTAATCCTGATCCCGCGCCGCGCTATTTGATCGCCTCGCGTGCTAAAAATCTAGGCGCGTGGGTAGACGCATTTCGGCGACGCGGGTTTATCGTAGGTCTGGTGTTCCAAAATCAGCGTTATCAGGTTTATCGGGTTATTCCTCCTTGGGCGGACGTTTGATCCGCTGAAGTTGTTTGGCCGGTTGAGGGGTAGTACGCCGATGAATCTTGGTTGCGGCTTGGCTTTCACTCGGATCGGCATCGTCCCGGCGCGGTTGAGTGGCTGGACGATTCGCCTCTGGATAGCGTGCCAACCAATCGTTAATAAACCCCTCTAACCAGTGGATCTCCGCCTGCATCATCTGGAGATTATGGGTGTATAAGGCCCTCAAGGTATCGGAGATCAATGTCTCGCTCTGATGACGTTGCCATGATTGCGCGATCGCCTCGTAGCGACCCCGTAAGTCCGCGAGATGATGCGAAAGCGTCTGATAAACTTGCGCGGGTTTTAATACATGCAAGTTAGCCAACCCCAACTCGAAACCAGAACCTAAAGCGCGTGGTTGACGCAACAGATCGGCGATCGCGGTTTGTAAGATACCGCGCCCGGCATCGGTGAGGGTGTAGAATTTGCGCGCTACGCCGCTGGCATCAAGGCGTAACTCGCTGCGTAGCATCTGCTGGCGTTCCAACTTATTGAGGAGGTAGTAGATCGACGAAAAGCCGATCGTGATCCACTGGCGCAACCCACGTTCTTCGATCACGGTGTGCAGATCGTGGCCAAAGCGCGCCCCCTCGGATAACAGACTTAAAATGGTCAGTTCGGCCTCATTCATGTGGTTTTCCATCGTAGCACCCGTGGATCCGCCCGTCAATAAGATGATTATGCCGCAAAACGCCGATTTGTGCTGGATGATCGGTGTTTATTTTCGTAAGCGCCCGGTGCGTAACATCTCTTGCACCGTGGTGATCAAGTTGTTGGCAAGATACGGTTTCGTCAAGTAGCGATCCGCCCCTGCTGCGAGGCCTTCGCGGATCTGATCGGGATCGGCCAAAGCGGACAAGATCAACACAGGAAGGTTATCAAACACGCTTTTAGAACGCATTTGCCGTAAAAATTCGATCCCGCTGATGTCGGGTAACATCATATCAAGGATCATCAATGAGGGGAGCGGGGGCTGCTTGAGGTGAGCGGCCGCTTCACCGGCGGTTTCTGCCAACACACAGGCCATATTGGCGCGTGCGAGTAACGTTTCGACTAACTTTAATACGCCCGGATCATCATCTACCACAAGGATCACTGGTTTATCCGCCACGCTGATCACCTTTTCTTAGACTCATGTACAGAGATAAAAGAGTTGTAACTTAATGTGTGTCAGATTTCAATGTCCGAAAGTGAAGTTAGGCTAAATTTGCCGATCCGGCCGAGTCTAAGCTATAGTTTGCACTAGGTTTGATTTTTCCCGATAAATGGGAGGCAGGGTAGGTAGGATGCGCGTCCTAAGAGCAATCGGCAAATTTATCTGGCGCTTTATGGTGATCTTCTCGTTCATCGTCAACCTCATCTTGGTGATCGTGTTGTTAGCGGTTGTGTTATTGATCTTTGACATCAAAAACAACATCGCGCAACCGTTGGTCACCGGTTTACATAGTAGCTTTGTCGGACTCGATCAAGCCACCATTGATTGGACGATCCCCGTAAGTGCCGTAGTCCCTGTTAACCTAGATATTCCCTTAGAGACCAACACCGTCGTTGAGTTAACCGAAGGGGTGCCGATCACGATCACGGGGGCGGTGATTCGCGCTCCAGCATTGGCCTTAGACAATGCGACCGTCTCGATCACCTTGCCCGCGGGAACACGTTTACCCGTGCGATTGGATCTGGATGTGGCCGTGCGTGATACGTTGCCCGTACAGTTAGATGTGCGTGCGGTGATCCCGTTACGTGAAACCCAATTGCATGATCCTTTTGCCAACTTACAACTGATGTTTGAGCCGTTAGCGGTGGGTTTAACCAATTTGCCAAGCGGGTTTGATGAAGTCGGGCCGTTTGCCAGTGACCTGTTCGCGGGCCGTCTGAACCTGTTACAACCGAACGACTATTCACGTAGCCCATGGCCGGGCTTTTCACGCACAGCGGGGTTGGGCTATGAACCGAATTTGTTAGCGGCCCCTGTACCGACGGCGAATCAACCGCTTGAAACGGGCCTCGTGCCGATCGGCGGGATTCCGGCGTTGGATGAACAATTGCGGCCGGAAGTGTATCAGGAAGGCGGGCCGGTCGCGGTGAATCAGGCCGCGTATCAGGCAATGGAACAGGCCGGTATCCAATTGTATTACTTCAACGGCCAGTTTTACATCTATCGGCGTGAGGCGGTTTCTGGTGCGCCAACAGGTGATCCAACCCCTAGTGAGACTCCCCCGGTTGTGGTGACTCCGCCCACCAACAACGCCGATCCCGGTATTTTGCCGACACCGACTCCTTAAAAGCTGATATGAGGCATGACCGAATGAGATCATGCCTCAGGATCTACCTAAATGATTTTCGGTAAAAAGCACGCAGATCCTCTTTATGAAGCTTTACCCAACAGATTTTTACACCGACGCGATCGTCTTATTTCAGGCGCAATCGCTAGGGCCAACGCATCCAAATATAACGATATGTGGGCCGTTGATGCGGTTTATCTCCGCACAATGATGACGACGACAACAACAATAGCGCAGCGGATTTATTGACAACCAAAGGCGATTTGTTAATTTGCGGCGGAATCGGAATACCCAATTCTAATCCCGCGTAGAACATCGGATGAATTGGGACAGAATGAGGGACGTTGGCACTCTCAGACACGAAAATCACGTTCCTACGGGACATTCTGATCGCTTTCGATTTTGATGCGTTTGCCCTACTTGGGATAATAGGGTGGCGTGACTCTTTCCGCAAGCACGATTATAATAGGGGCAATCAGAAAAAATGTTTATTGCGAGTACCTCACCATGACTCTAGTTAATCAGAAAAAATGTTTATTGCGAGTACCTCACCATGACTCTAGTTAATTCAAATTCAACCCTTTCTCAAAATGGACATCCGGCACATCGGATCGCGGTCAAAAATCCCATTACAGGTGCGCTCATCGGTGAGATCGAAACCGGCACACCTGAACAAATCTTGCTGGCAGTGGATCGCGCCCGCCGAGCGCAACGTTTGTGGCAAGGTTTAAAGGTCAGTGAACGCTGTAAATTTCTCCGCAAATTGGCTGACCTCTTGTGGGAGCGTCAACGCGAAGTGATGGACACGATCCGCGCTGAAACCGGTAAAAGTGACACTGGCGCATTTATCGAAGTGGCAGTGTTGGATAGCCATCTCACATGGTTGATCAACCATGCCGCTGATGTCCTCGCGCCCGAAAACCGTGCGCCGGCCTTCCCGATCTTACAATATGCGCGGGTCTATCATAAACCCCATGGCGTGGTTGGTTTTATTACCCCGTGGAATTACCCCTTGCTCTTGGTCTATATTGATGTGATCCCCGCTTTAGTAGCTGGAAATGCCGTGATCATCAAACCGAGTGAGATCACCCCCTACAGCGCGTTATATGTGTTAGAGTTGATGAAACAAGCGGGTTTCCCCCGCGATCTGGTGCAAGTAATCACAGGAGACGGTAGCACCGGCCAAGCGTTGATCGATCAGGTCGATTACATTCACTTTACCGGAAGTACCCACGTCGGGAAAAAAGTGGCTGCCCAAGCTGCCGCCCGTTTGATCCCCTATGGACTCGAACTCGGTGGTAAGGATGCGATGATCGTCTTAAAAGACGCAAATCTCGATCTTGCGGCGGCCAATGCGCTCAACGGGGCGCTAGAAAACGCCGGACAGATGTGTATTAGCGTTGAACGGGTGTATGTGGAAGAAGCGATCTATGAGCCGTTTGTGGCGAAAGTGACCGAATACGCGCACGGCTTGAAGATCGGCGCGCAAGCGGGTTTTGAAGTCCATGTTGGCAGCATGACCACCCCCCGCGAAGTCGATCGCGCCGAACAGCACATCGCGGACGCGATCGCAAAAGGCGCAAAACTGGTCTACGGAGGAAAACGCCGCCCCGATCTGGGCCCCTTGTTCTTTGAGCCGGCCGTGTTGATCGATGTCGATCACAGCATGGATGTGATGAATGAGGAGACATTCGGGCCGGTTGTGCCGATTATGCGCGTGCGAAATGAGAACGAGGCGCTTAGTCTGGCTAACAGCAGCCAATATGGGTTATCGGGTTTGATCTTTTCCAATGACTTGGCGCGGGCGGAGCATCTAGCTACGCAATTACAGACCGGAGATGTCTCGATCAATCGGGCGGGGGCCGTAGCAGCTGGGGCCGCCTTGCCATGGGGTGGACAAAAAGAGAGCGGAATCGGACGGCGCGGTGGGCCAGAAGGCATCTTACGCTTCACCAACACACAATCGATCGTGGTTGATCGCATGATCGGCACAAAACCGTCGTTAAGCATCGTAGACGACACGATCATCGCGTTGTTCGGGATGTTGCGGACATTGAGACGTTACCTCCCATTTGTTTAGCGAAAACTAGGGGCGCATCATCGCGCCCCCTCTGTTTAAGTTTGGGGGACTTCCGACTCAAAACGCAAGCGCTCACGATCGTCATTCACCCGCGCTACGATCACATCACCGGGTTTGAACGCTTCTTCTAGGATGCGGGCGCTGATCGGGCGGGTGATCAAGCGCTCAATGGCACGACGCAAGGGACGCGCCCCGTTGATCGGATCAAAGCCTTTTTGTAACACCAAGTCCCGCGCTTCTTCACTCAACACCAGTTTTAAGCGTTGCGAGGCTAAACGATGATGCAATTCGGTCAATTGCAGATCCAAGATCCGGCTGACGACTTCTTGCGTCAAACCTTTGAAGGTGATCACCTCATCCACCCGATTCACAAATTCCGGACGAAAGAAGCGACTCAAATACCCAGAGTAATCGCGAGTCGATTCGATCGCACCGCCGAAGCCTAAGGAAGGTTTGCCGCCTTCCACCGTGCCGATGTTGCTGGTCATGATAAACACCGAATGGCGTGCATCCACCCGTCGTCCGTGAGCATCGCTGATCCGACCTTCATCAAACACCTGTAAGAAGATGTCAAATACTTCAGGCGCGGCCTTTTCGACTTCATCCAATAGGATCACGCTATACGGCCGTCGCCGGAGTCCGTCAGTGAGTTGTCCGCCGCGATTGGTGTCTTTGTAACCGGGTGGCGATCCGATCAAACGGGCCACGGTGTGCGCGTCATGAAATTCGGACATATCTAAGCGCAACATCGCATCGGTACTTCCGAATAAAAATTCCGCCAAGGCGCGGGCCAATTCGGTTTTTCCCACCCCAGACGGCCCTAAAAACAAAAACACCCCGATCGGACGTTGCGGATCACTGAGGCCAGCCCGGGCGGTCTTGATCGCTTCGGCGACGGTATGCACCGCATGATCCTGCCCGATCACCCGTTTGAGTAACTCTTGTTCAATGTTGGCGATGCGACGGCGCTCATCTTGGGTCAATTCAGCGACCGGAATCCCCGTCCATTCGGATAAGACCGCGGCTACATCTTCCGGTCGAACATCGTTGGCGCTGTGATCATCAATATCCGGATGACGGGTGCGGATCACCACACGGGTACACGCCTCATCCAACAGATCCAACGCTTTGTCCGGTAGACGGCGATCCGGCATATAACGAATCGACAGCTTGACCGACGAATCCAATGTTTCGGGCAGGATCACCACGCCATGATGTTTTTCTAAGCGTTCTTGTTGACCGTTGAGGATCAAGAGCGCGTTTTCGGGATTCGGTTCTTCAATGTCGATGGTACGGAAGCGCCGATCCAACGCGGGATCTTGCGCGATCGCCCGCCGATATTCTTCATGGGTGGTTGCGCCGATGCAATTGATTTCACCGCGTGCGAGGGCCGGCTTCAGGATATTGGCCGCATCTAAATTGCTATCGATCGTGTCGCCCGCGCCGACAATCGTATGGATCTCATCGATAAACAGGATCACATTACCAGAATTTTTGATCTCTTCAACGATCCCGATCAACCGTTCCTCAAATTGGCCGCGTAAACTGGTGCCAGCGACCAAAGTCCCGATCTCAATCTGTACGATGCGACGATTGAGTAACGACGGGGGGGCGCTTTTGCTGTGAATAGCATAAGCGAGGCCTTCAACGACGGCGGTTTTTCCGACTCCGGCATCGCCTAACAAAAGCGGGTTGTTCTTTTTGCTACGAGAGAGGGTACGGGCCATCGCACGGATTTCGTATTCACGAGCGATCGCCGGTCCGATCTTACCCGCAGCCGCTTGGGCAGTGAGATCGCGTCCGTATTTGTCTAATAAAGGGGTTGGAGCGCGGTGTTCACTGGGATGCGAGGTCGGTTGCACGGTCGATCGCACCGATGGGAGTTCAAAATCGCTATCGGAGTCCAAAAAGCTAAACAACTCGCTATCGGGGATCGATGAGATGCCCGGTTCATCCGATTGTTCTTCAGCGATCAAGCGCTGTAACCACAGGTTGATGTCAAAACCGAGGTCAAGCAACTTTCGTACCGCGACTCCTTCGCCCTCTTGTAACATGGCCATCAAGAGGTGTTGTTCGGTGATCTCGCGCACGTTGTCTTGTTCGGCGAGGAAGATCGCTAACGAGAGAACCATTTCCGTTCGTGGGGTGAGTGGCAACACTTGATCGAGAATGCCTTCGCCCATGCCGATCTCTTTGCGAATCGCGTTACGGACTTCACGCGGCACCAATTCAGCGCGGCGTAACAGTCGTGAAGTGGGGCCATTTTCGTTGCGCGTGGCCGCGATAAACAGATGTTCAGTGCCAATATAATTATGATTCATGCGGCGAGCTTCTTCGGCTGCCGCGGAGAGCAAGGTCGAACAACGCTCCCGAATCTCACGTTCAGGAATATCTGGAGAAGGAGTCATAAACCGGTCAATCTCTAAGGTTTCAAACGCATAAACTCTATTATAGCGCATCTAAGAAACACGTTCTAAACGGATTCGGACTCTCTGCGGGCGACTCCCGCCCATGAGGGTGATTAGTAAACAGGGACGATCGAGTCTGTTCCAAACTCGTCGGTTCGCGGGCGGTGGTGACGGCAGCAAAGACCAAAAAAAGATTCGGCGACAGCGGCACTAGGGTCAGATAGATCGTAAGATTGCACCCCAAAATCGAACAAACAGCCAACCTGAAACCGCAAAAACAAAGTACAAGCGCACGTTCATCCGATCCTCCTTAAGTATAATCCCGATCGTATAGAGGAGATGATAGCACAGATGAGCGGAAAATTCGTAACATTTGTTACGACTTTTCGCTGATGTCTTTTGGGGTGATTACCTTAAACGCGCACAATCTCCTTAGTGCTTCAGGCGACAGTCCTATTTGAACCCTTGAGCGTGCAGGGGTGGGGGTACAGGAGATGAATACTCCATCGGAAGTCACCGAGTCGATTGACGGGCTGTTACCACACTGTCAGTGAAGTCTGTGGAAGATGCCCAATATACCTATCGTGCGCTACGACCGCTATCGCTAGATGATTGAATACTTCCATCAGATAGCAATACTCGAGGCTTCCGTTGAGGGCCTTTTTTAACTCATCCAAAAATTCCGCCACAGACTCCCGCACCGAAGCCACCACTTCCCCGTTTAAAACGGGTTTCGGTCTATGCCAAACATCACCCTGCGCTTGCATCTGCAAACGCAACCGTCCAACGCTCAAAGCCACTCCCGTTTCTTGCTTGAGCTGCTCACGCAGGTGTTCCACCGTCCAAATCGTGAATGTTAACTATCCGATCTGCCTTGAAATGGATATAATTTTAGGTAATCTTCACAAGTACCACGATCGTATCGCTTCCAGAGGACATTATCATGAGCGAACAGCGCATTTATACCGATTTGATCGCCAGCGGACTGATCTGGATCGGCACTTCCGCACTTACGGGAATCCATCGCGGCCTCGGTTTTGGTGGAAGCGATCACCAAAGCGTAATTGATCAACTTTATCTTGTGATCGATCGCGTCGTGCGCGATTATCAAACTGAGTATCACCCCTTCCTGAGGACTCACGAGGCGCGTTTAGTCGTGCGTCAACTTTACGCGGATCATCAGCAACGCAAGGGGGCATTGGCGATCATCCGAGTCGAATTTATCCAACTCTTGGCTTATTTCTATCAAACCACCCCCGAATCGATCCGCTTACCCGCGATTGCTTTGTTTGATCACATCGCCAAGGATTGCGCCTTAGCCTATGATACAGCAGTCGGTTATGGACTCTTTTCGCCGCAAGATGCGATCTCTGTGCCACGCTTTCGGATGCTGTTAGATACAGTCGAAAATGCGGATCGCACGCGCTTATTTTTAGAACAAACCTCACTACCCGCTTATCAAACGATCACCGCCTTTGAACAAACATGGCGAGAGATCTTACGGGCGCGCGTTGGGTATCTGATCCCTCCGTTAGCGGATCGTCCACGGGTGATCATCCCGATCGCGGATCTGTATGTGCCACAGACGTTGACCTACTTGGAACAAACCGAGTCCGAAGGCGAACGTTTGACGCTCACCCAGATGCGCCAAGTGATCTATCGCGCTGTGGTGTTAGGAGATGCGGGTAGCGGTAAATCCACCTTAACACAAAAGTTATGCCATTTGTTGACCGATAATGACGGAGAGATCACCCCGTTTTTAATCCACTTGCGCGATTACGGAGTCGAACGCGAAGCGCATCAGGGTTCGTTAAGCGCGTTTATCATCGCGCAAATTGATCCCGCTTCGGCAAGTACGATCGAGTATCTGTTACGGATTGGGCGTGCCATGGTGATCTGTGACGGGCTTGATGAGATCACCGAGACCTCTTATCGTCGTGCTGTTACCGAAGATCTAGAGGTATTCGCGCAACGGTTTCCAGCTACGGCCATGTTGATCACCTCGCGCAAAGTCGGTTATGACGAGTCGCCACTTTCTAAAAACCGCTTTGAGCGCTTTACGCTTGATCCATTTTATAAGGGTGAGACCTTGCGCTATGCCCGTCAGTGGTTGACTTTAACGACAGCCGATCAACAACGCAAAAATGAGTTATTTTTACGCGATCTGGGTAATTTACCCCCTGATCTCGTCTCGAATCCGCTGATCTTGGCGTTGCTCTGTAATTTATATAACGATGCCGCCATGCCACAAACCGCCCCAGAGGTCTACCGCGCCTGTTCAGAACTGCTGTTATACACATGGCAGCGGACTAGCCAAGGATCGATCGGGGATCTGCGTCCAACGTTGGCTTATCTTGCCCATTGGATCTATGAAAATAGCGAGTTACAAAGCGGGGTGACAGAGCGCCAATTGATCGCAGCCGTGCAACGCCATTTCGCACGCCAAGTAGGCGATGTTGAAACGCCCACACGGGATCTGATTGCTTTTTGTCGGGGTCGCTCTTGGGTATTCGGGGATGTCAAGCACACCGATGATGGATCGCCTTTATATGGTTTCACGCATCGCACTTTTTTAGAGTATTACACGGCCGAATATCTGTTAACGACTCATGACTCGCCACAAGCGTTCGTGGCTACCTTAAGCCCGCGTTTAGCCAAGCGTGAATGGACAATCGTCGCCGAATTGGCCTTCCAACGCTTTAGCGAACGCGATCCTCAAGCACCTGATCGCCTCATCACCGGCTTGATCGATGCGTCCCGCCGCAAATTTGACTTTGATGATGAACAGCAGATCAATTTGTTATGGATGGCGGCACGCTGTTTAGGCTTATTCACGCCATCCACGCCCACGATCACCGCACTCACCGAGATCTGTTTGATGCGTGTGATCGAAGATCATCAGACGCGCACGCAAGATTTACCGCCTGAAGGCCCGCGTGTTCATCGTTTGATCCAATTGCTGATGATGGCCTTAGGGCCAAATCGCGAGATTGTATTTAGTGTCGGTTTACGCTTTTTCCAAACGCGCTTGACTGTGGATCCCGATCCCTTGCTCTTGGAATTAGCGCTCTATTTCGATCAATTTTTAGAGCTTGATCCGCTTCCACGCCGCTTAGGTTACAATGAGATCCAAGGGTTTTGGGATAATTTTTGGCGTGCCTTAAACAGTGCCATTGACCTAACCCCCTACGCACAACAACATCTATTTGTGGCGAATTTTCTATTTTTGCGTGACCAATTGCCCTTAGCGGCACTCATGCACGATCATGGTGAAGCGGCCCTCTTTGAGACCTATCAAGGGCGCTGTTTCCCGCGTTTACGTGAACTTTCCCCGTTTAATCGGGTGTTTTTAAGCGCCTTGTTACAACCCCAAGCTTCCGAAAGCTTGCATGAATTAGCGGAGATCTTACGCTGTGGTATCCCACGCCCAACCGATCTTGAGATGTTATTGAGTCTGTTACGGTATCCCGTTGAGGGATCCTCGGGTAATGTGCCGGAAGTCGATTCGGAGTTCTTGTTTGATTTTTGGATATGCTTAGCGGTGATCGCGGAGACGATCGCTCCCGCCCAGATCGAGTCATCGTGGGAATTGATCAACGATTATTACGGGGCGATTTTTGCACCCTCCGCGGACGAATCGTTGCTTGATCTGCAAATAGCCCGATTTGCACCAACCGATCGCGATCTCGTGCGTCGTTGGCGGCGTGGAGAATGGCGTTTGATCAACGGCTAGAAAGTGAAACAGATGCCTAAGGCTCACCTTAGGCATTGTTTTTGTTTAACGCTTAAGTTTTGCTAAGCGTTCGGATGCAGCTCGCAAGGTCTCATCCCCCTTGCAAAAGGCCAACCGCACATAATGACGGGTGATCGCTTGATGCGCTTCACTATAGAAAAATCGGGGGGGGATACAAGCGACTCCCACGTCTTTCGGTAAATAATGGGCGAAAGCGAGATCATCCCCGTCAAATACCTCTGAAAAATCGGCCATTACAAAATAAGTGCCTTCTGGGGTTAACGCTTTGAGGCCGGCATGGTTCAACCCGGCCATCATCAGATCGCGTTTGACGGTATATAAGGCGCGATATTCCTCATAGTAGCTAGACGGCAAGGTGAACGCAAAGGCAACCGCTTCTTGTGCCGGATGATTGGCTGCAAATGCGATATACTGATGCGCCTGTCCGACACCCCGTAACAGATCTGGGTGTCCATAGATCCAACCAATTTTCCAACCCGTCATGCCAAAGGTCTTACCCGCGCTGCCGACGGTAACAGTCCGCTCAAACATGCCCGGTAAGCTGGCGATCGCGATATGCTCCGCTTCATCAAAAATCAGATGTTCATAGACCTCATCCGAGATCACCGTGACATCAAATTCGATGCACAATTCAGCAATCAAGGCCAGTTCTAACCGTGTGAACACCCGTCCAGTGGGATTATGCGGTGTGTTGAGAATGATCGCCCGGGTTTTTGGGCTAAAAGCGGCCCGCAATTCATCCGCGTCAAATGTCCATGTGGGAGGATGCAAGGCCACATATACCGGAGTCGCACCAGCCATCAAGATCCCCGGTACATAACTATCAAAAAACGGCTCGATCACGATCACCTCATCCCCTGTATCAACCAAACCCATAAGGGCCGCAAAAATCGCCTCAGTTGCGCCGGGGGTGATCAAGACTCCGCGCTGGATGTCTACCTCGAGTCCATAAGCGCGTGCCGCATGATTCGCCACCCCTTGCCGTAGGTTTAACGCGCCTTGACCGGGAGCATATTGATTATAGCGTCCCGAATGTAAGGCTTCGGCAAACGCATCGATCACTTGTGGCGCACCGTCAAAATCAGGACGGCCTTGTCCTAAATTGATCGCCTGATGCTGTTGTGCGAGGGTGTTCATCTCGGTAAAAATCGTCGTCCCAAAAGGGATCACCCGGTTGGCAATGCGCGGCATAGCGGTTTCTCCAGAGCAAACGCTTAATCAGAGGAACCCATTGTACTATGCCAACGCCATGGTTCAATAGGATCGGAAGTTTGCCAAAGCCCTATACGCGCTAAACGCGCCCGTAATTCGGCGATCTCGAAATCTGGCGCATAGCGATCCCACCATGCCAATCCGCGCTCCACCAATAGCGCATTCACCTTCTGATCCTCAAAGCGGACAAAGGCTAAAATAGGCGGCCCATGTTGCACGATCTCCACTTGGGCGATCGCTTGTGCGTTTAACGTGGCAATCAATGCGATCGCTTGTTCACCAAAAGGTTGATCAGGTTGAGGGGCAGCGACTCCCCACAAATGGATCGGCACTAAGGGGAGACCATAACCGTAGCAAACGATCAAGCGATCGGCGCGTGGAATTTGAACGATGATCGCTCTGAAAGTGTGTGGTAGACGGCGCGGCCAATAACGCCATAACAACGCCCCAATTCCCACGATCACACTTGCGCTCATGATAGGTCGCAGCATCTTCTGACCCCCTTCGATCCCGATCTGCCATCCACGCTATCACCTTAAGTTGATAGTGAGATGAGCTAGGCCTTGCGAACGGTTAACAATTCCACCCAGAAACCGCTCCCCCATGCCAGATGCAAGGTGAGAAAAACGAACGGCAAGAAGGGCAATAAACCCAATCCATCACGCAACGCCACCAGCATCGAAAAGCTCGCATTTAATAGCAGATAAACCCCGATTCCAAACAACCACCAGCTTAAAAACACTGGATTTAAGAACACAAGGAGCGGGCCAATCACCAAACCCGCCACAAATAGCGGTGCGATCACATGGCGCAATTTGAGCGATCTCGGATGTTGGCGCAAGGTGTGAACTTTCCAAAGTCCATAGCGAAAGTATTGCCGTGCTAAGGCCGGTAAGGTCTGACGACCATAATAAACAGAGTGAATCCTTGGTGAAAACAAGATCTTATTACCAGCCCGTCGAATGCGATAATTCAGTTCATAATCCTCGTTCACTTCAAGTTCGGTATTGTATAACCCCACTTGGTCAAAAATCCTCTTATGCCATGCCCCTAAATACACCGTATCGGTGTACTGCTGCTTTTGGCTGACATGGAATGCAGTCGGCACCGCAAACGCCGATTTTCCTGCCGCTGCGATCGCTTTGCCGATCCGTGTTGTGCCAACGGGATTCATCGCTCCACCCACATTGGCGGCATCGGTATTGAGCAGCAAGTCCACACATTGACGGACGTAATCCAATTCGAGGATCGTATGGCCATCCACGCGAATGATGATCTCACCCCGCGCTAAGGGGATGATGCGGTTTAATCCGAATGATTGAATTCGTTCGGGATTATCGATCACCTGTACCCGATCCGTCCCGGGCATGGAGGCGATGATCGCACGGGTTTGATCCTCACTCATCCCGTCCGCGATCAACACTTCAACCCGATCAGACGGATAATCTTGTGCCAACACTGCACCTAAGCTTCGCTCTATAAACGCGGCCTCATTACGAATGGGCATCACCACGGTTACGAATGGGGTTTCCACAAGGGCTTCTCCGGTAAGTATCCAAAACGCGCCGATTGTAAAGCGTGTCCTAATTCGATGCAAACAGGGATCGGCCTAGAAGTGGCTTTTGTTAAAAGTTTTGAACCCAAGAGAACATAATGTAGAGTCCTAAAAATTTTTAGAAAACGTATATAGGTGATTGGCACATGCCGTCGCCTTGAGGTGTTTCCAGAAGCACTCAATCGGATTGAGATCAGGGGAGTAAGGCGGCAACCACACCCCAAAACACGCTGCTCAAAACAGGTCAGAGCGGCTTGAACGGCAGTGCTGTGATGAACAGAGGCGTTATCCAACACAAAAACCTCCCGCTGATGCGGATAGACTGTGGTCAACAGCCATTCGAGATCAGTCATAATATTCTCCCTATCCAAGTGTTGGAGCGCGTCCGCTAAGACCTGAGATTGACGTTGGCAGGTCGGCATCGGCAAGCGTTTTTGCACTCCACGTTTCATTCAGCATTTGAGGGCAGAGTAAATCCGTCCGACTTGCGCTTCATCCATCAAGAGTAGCTCAATTGTCCCGGCGGCGGCTCTTTTTTTAGCTTGTCCAACGTCGCTTTCACCTGCTCCCGCAACGGAATAATTCCTTTGTTCGGTTAGATTCGTTGGGGCAATTCGTTAACAAATGATCGCCAATCTACAAGATCACCATGCCTATTTTTTGATACTCACGTTGAGCGGCCAATAACAAGCGCGCCATACTCAACCGTCCGCCGTCCTTCGCCGACAGATACACCGCCCGCGATTTCCATCAAAGGGATTGCTTGAAACGGTGGTTCACTTTTTTAAAGCATCTCCTCTCCGCAAATTGATTGTGTTTTTGTGAAATCACTCTATAATCAGAATACCATCTTGAAAGCTTGGGCGAACAGAGGCATGTTTAATCAAGTTTAGAACCCCTTTGTTCAACGAGTCGTGGATATTGTGGAAAATGATACGCCGTCAACAGCCTAAGCAACGAAAAGTTACACCCAGCTTTTCTACAACTTCCGAAACATCCAGACCCGTTTCGTTAAGCCAACAGATTCAACGCGCCTTAGATCATCCCACACGACAAAATTTGACTCCTGAAGTCCGACAGGCCTTACAGCGCACCCACGGCAATCAATTTGTGATGCGTGCTATCCATTCCGCTTCAAAACCCCAAATTACGCAATCAATTATACAACGTGAATTAGAACCTATTCAAAAACACATGATCCGGTGGAAAGTAAAAGCTGCCATTGAAAAAGCGCAGCGACTCTATAGTGACAACGAAGATAGCTGGGATGATGTTGAAAATCTCATGGATAGTTTTACAGACGAAGAACAAGCGTATGCTTGGAGTTACTTTGTTGAACTTTCTAAGAGTAATCTATATAGCAATGAACTCACTCAAGAGAAAATAGCCGAGAATGCGCGGTATTATAAACCCAATAGTCGAATAGACACCCAAGTGCGTAAGTTGTCCAATAAACACGGAGATATTCCGCTTAAAGGGGTTTTTGACCTCTATAAACGGCGCGGTAATGAACGTAACTGGGATCGTGCTAATGAGGAAGAAATTCAGGAAGCCCTCCAAGAACAAGAGTTTGGTGGAATGTCTGTAGGCGAATACACTGAAATAAACAATAAATTAGGATTTCTTATTAACAAGGTGAATGCTGGAGAGGTTCAACAAATTTCCGAGATGCAGTTTAACCAGCTAAAGGGTGGGTTAAAAGGGGTGACTCAAGAACACGAATGGGACACAATTGCGCCTAGCGAAGGCGGAATTTATACGACTGACATGGCCCCTTGTATTTCGATCATTGTAAAAGGTTATAAAGCGGATCAACTGTATAGCGTTTTATGGCATAGTTTTCGCGAAGTAAAACCAAAATTGATTTCGCTGAATATTCAATTGATGCAAAAAACATTGGCAGAAAACGCCGGAGTGTCGTTTGAAGAGTTAAACAATGTCGAGTATTACGTGATTGGTGGGGATTACAGCAGTATTGGCAAAGCGATTGATATTTTGTCCGTTTTCAAAGAACTCGGCATTCAGTTATCCGGTGTTCAACTCACCACCAACCCCTCGGAAGCTTCTTTGGTAAAAGGTGCGATTGTCACCACCAACGGCGATGTACGCTACATCGCCAAAGAGCGCAATTAACCTACAAGATCACCTTGCCCATTTTCTGATACTCACGTTGAGCGGCCAATAACAAGTGCGCCATACTCACCCGGCCGCCGTCTTCCGCCGCCAGATACGCCGCCCCTAATGCGATATTGCGGATATTGCCGCCTGCGATCTCCATTTGCCGCGCTAAACGATCCAAGTCCACATCCGGCGCGATCGGCATCTCTAGCGGAAAAACCTTTTCCCAGATCTGTCGCCGATACCCCGCATTCGGGAACGGAAAATCGATGATAAATTGCATCCGACGCACAAAGGCCTCATCCATGTTCTTACGGAGATTGGTCGTGAGGATCACCACCCCGTCGTATTCTTCCATGCGTTGCAAAAGATAACTCACCTGTACGTTGGCATAACGATCGTGCGAGTCGCTCACTTCGGTGCGTTTACCGAACATCGCATCCGCTTCATCAAATAACAAGATCGCGTTGCTGGTTTCGGCCTCTTTAAACACCTCCGAGAGATTTTTTTCGGTTTCGCCGATGTATTTGCTGATCATGGTCGAGAGATCGATCTTGTAGAGTTCGAGTCCCAACGCGCCCGCGATGATCTCCGCCGCTAAGGTCTTGCCCGTGCCGGAAGGGCCCGCAAATAAGGCGCTAATCCCTTTGCCCATGGAGAGCTTTCGATCGAAGCCCCATTCGTATAACACTTGGGCGCGGTGTTTCATCTGATTGTAGATCTCCCACAATTGCCGTTTCGGTTCTTCGGGCAAGATCACATCGTCCCACCCATGCGTCGGGCTGATCTTACGCGCTAAAGTCGCTAACTTGCGATTTGATTGCAACCGCGCCGCACTATACAGATCCTCAGTGCCGATCAAACCGTTACGGGATTGCGCTAAACTGCGCGCCGAAGCGATCGCATCGCGGATCTGACCGCCACTAAAGCGAAACTTGGTCGCAAGCCCGATCAAATCCACGTCTGTATCGACTCGTTCCGCTTGTAACAATAAGCGCCATAGGTCAACACGAGTCTGATAAGCGGGGAGCGGGAACTCAACACGGGTGAAGAGGTGCGCGTCAAACGCATCGGCCGGCTCCCATGCAGTGCGTCCGGCAAAAAACACAATCCCGTGATGATCTTCGATCTCGCGTAAAAACAGATGTAAAAATGGCTCACGTTCTTCTTGTAATAGCGCGTCGAAACTCTCGAAATAGAGTGCGGCGTTTTGTAACAGCGCCTCACGACGGGCTAAGCGTAACAACCGCTTAAAATCGGCCTCAGCCAACCATGGCAACAGATCCACCCGCAATAAGCCGCTCCCAATTTCAGCACATAAAGCGGCGGCCGTGGTATGCTTGCCGACTCCATATTCCCCTTGTAGATAGAATAAGGCGCGCCGATCGGCCGCCTGTAACGCTTGCCAGAGACGATTTTTGAGCGCATCCGGCAAAATGAGCGCATCAAAACGCGGGGCGCGGGTGGTCAATGAGGCAGCTGATCCTAAACGTGCGTCAATTTCATCCGATCCCAACAGGTAATCCAAGATCCGTCGATCTACCCGCAAATTTTCCACCAAGTTCGGGGCGCGTTCCCCTTGTAACATCTGAAACTTGATCAGCGCTTGAGTCGCACCAAAACACAACCGGGCGCGGATCTTCTCCTCCACATTCATACATAACAAATTAAGCGCGGTGTCTAAGGTCGGTGATTTTTGGGTGATGTCGTCTTGCAAATAACCGTAAAACTGCCCGATGCGTGGGTCAAGTTCCGGCGCAAGTGCCAGCAACAAAACATCGCGTTCTAAGGGATCAAGGTCAAAAGCCTGCATCAATTGTTGTAAGCGTAAGGGGACTCCACGTTCTAAACTCGCACGGGTATACGCGGCGATCTGTTGCTCTAAACGGAGTAGATCGGGGTGAATAGGTTCATCCGGCCGGCGTGACCAGCCCGCCATGCCTAACGGTTGATGCAACAGACTATGGATGCGTTCTGGTGAGATAAAACCGATCTCTTGGAAAAAGCGTTCCATGCGGGCCAAGGCCAAACGGATCAACCATTCGATCCGGGCTAATTCATGCAGGAGGTGTTGTTCCGAATTTTGATACATAGCGCATATCCGACGGTAGGTGAGTCCGTCATCATCTTAACACAAACGAAACATTAACACATGGATAAAAAGGCGAAAATTCGTCGCATTGTGTAACAAGATGTCTTACAATGTCATCATCATTCATAGATAATGACCAAAATTGAGATGAACCTGCCTGAGATTGAACACCTATTAGAGAGCATTAGCGATCCGTTTTATGCCCTAGATCATCAGTGGCATTTTACCTATGTCAATCAAAAAGCGGCCCAATTATGGGGGCAATCTCGCGATTTTTTGTTGGGCAAACACATTTGGGAGACGTTTCCAAGCGGGGTTGCCAGTGAGTCATATCGGCTGATGCACCAAGTGATGAATGAACGTAAGTCAGCCCGGTATGAGACTTTCTCCGATTTCTTAAAGGCATGGGTGGAGGTCAACATCTACCCGACACAAAACGGGATCGCGGTGTATTTTCGCGATGTGGATGAACGTAAACAAGTCGAATTGCGCTTGAGTCAAAGTGAACAACGCTATCGGAGTTTGTTTGAGACTGCGCCGATTGCGCTGTGGGAAGAAGACTTTAGCGCAGTGTATCAGGCGCTACAAGCGCTCAAACAACAAGGAATCACCGATTTTCGACAATATTTTCACGATCACCCGGATTTTGTGCGTCAAATTGTCACGCAAGTGCATGTCACCGACATTAACGCAGCCACCTTACAGATGTTTAAGGCGCAAAGCCGTGCCGATCTGTTGGGATCGTTGGACAAGATCTTTTTAGATCAAACGTATCGGGTGTTCACAGAAGAATTAATCGCCTTGGCAGAAGGTCAACGGGTGTTTAGTGCAGAAGCGGAGCAACGCACGCTGATCGGTGAGCCGCTAAACGCGATCATCACGGTGGGCTTTCCGGAAGGGGATGACACGTTTCAGCATGTGATCATCAGCATTATTGACATCACCCGCCGTAAGCGTGCCGAACAACGGATGATCCAATTACAGGCCTTAACGGCCGCGTTTTCGGAAGCGCTTCATCCGACCGAGATCGCTAAGATCATCGTAGCGCGGGGACGAGAGTTAGTTGGTGCAGCAGCAGCCTCAATCGGCTTATTGACCGATGACGGGCAGTTCTTAGAGACCTTGTTGTATCAGGGGTATTCAGAAGAACTGATGCAAAAATGGCAACGGATTCCGATCACGATCTCCTCTGGGATTACCACGGCGGTTCGCGAACAGCGTGCGGTCTGGTTAGAGTCACCACAAAAGGCCGAACAATATCACATCGCCGATCACGAACGTCCCCGCGATCAGGGGCATCAAGCTTGGGCGGCTTTGCCATTGATCAGCAATGGACGGGTGTTAGGGGTGTTGGCGTTGAGTTTTTATCATCCCAACCCGTTTGTTGAGGATGATCGGCGGTTAATGGTGGCGTTGGCAGATCAATCGGCGCAAGCCTTAGAGCGGGCGCGTTTATATGTGGCCGAATACCAAGCGCGGATCGAAGCGGAACGAGAGCGTTTACAGGCGTTCACGATCTTAGAGAGCATCAGCGACGGCTTTGTCTCGTTAGATCGCGAATGGCGCTATGTATATGTCAATCAACGGGCCTTACAATTGTTGAACCGTACCCGCGATCAATTGATCGGTCAAATCGTGTGGGAGACTTTTCCAGAGGTCTTAAACAGCCAATTTTACCTTAAGGCCGAACGATCGCTGACCACTCAAACGCGGTGGGATGATGAAGAATATGTGTCAGCCATTGGGATTTGGGTCTCTTATCGGTTGTATCCGTCTCCGTCCGGCTTATCGATCTACTTTGAGGACATCACCCAACAAAAACGCGCTCAACAGCGCTCCATGATCGTCCAAGATCTGACGGCGGCCTTAGTACGGGCGATGACGGCCGAAGAAGTGGCTACCGAGATTATTCATCGCGGGATCTTAAAACTCGGCGCGCATATCTGTGTCGTGATGATTGTGGGGGAACATGATCAAACTTTGTTGTTAATGGGCGATGCGGCCAATCCCAACTTGAGAAGCCAACGTTTACCCTATTCCAGTTTCGGTAAAACACCGCTCACCGATGCGGTTGAGGGCGGTCAACCGATCTGGATTGAAACGGGGGCGGATTATCAGCGACAGTACCCAGCGGTTTTTGCACGGTTTCAGACGGAGACTCAAACGCAAGCGCTGATCGCGATCCCGGTCACCTTTGAAGATCGAGTCGTGGGGGCATTCGGGATCTCATTCCCTAGTGAGCGGCGTTATGACGCGGATGAGTTGGCGTTTATCGTGACGATGGGCCAACAATGCGCGCAAGCCTTAGAGCGGGCGCGTCTTTATGAGGCCGAACAACGCGCCCGCGAAACCGCCGAAGCGGCCAAGCACCGGTTAGAATTTATCGCTCATGCCAGTCGTCAACTCTCATCGACCAGTTTGAACCTTGAGCAAACCCTCAAACAGATCACCGATCTGGTGATCCCGACTTTAGCCGATTGGTGCATTATCGATCTGGTGGAAAATGACGATCTCCAACATACGCGGCGAGTCGCGCTCTCGCACAGCGATCCGGCGATGATCGCGCTGTTTGAGCAGATGATGCAGGAGTATCCCGATGCTTATGAAAATCCGCATGGTCATCGCAAGGTGATTCGCACCCAAGAATCGACGTTTGTGCCGGGGATTTCAGATCAGATTTTGCGGGAAGTGTCGAAAGATGAGCGTCAATTCGATTATTTGCGACGCTTGGGCTTAAAATCATCGTTGATCGTGCCGCTGACGGCGCGTAATAGGCCGATCGGGGCGTTGACCTTGACAATCGCGGAATCTGGACGGGTCTTAGATCAAGCGGATGTGTTATTCGCCGAAGAATTGGCACAACGTCTCGCCTTGGCGATCGAAAATGCGCGTTTGTATCAGACCGAACAGCAGAGTCGTCAACGCGCACAACAAGCCGCCGCGGCATTGGCACGGTTACAAACTGTCACCGCGCAATTTGCCAATGCGCTCACCCCCACCGAGATCGGCCAAATCGCGCTTGATCAATTGGTTAGCACGTTAACGGCGATTGCTGGCACAGTGGTCTTACAAGATCGCGATGATGAATATATCACGATCTACACGGTCGGTTATGCGTCTTTTGGTCATAATCCGCCGCGTTTTGCCCGTAATAGCCAACGCCCCTTAGCGCAAGTGATCCGCGATCGTGTGCCGATCTGGATAAATGCGCCGAGTCCGCTCTCCGAACGCTTTATCGGTTTGCCGTTGATCACCAATGATCAAGTGATCGGTGCGATCGGCTTGACCTTTGATCTTGAACAAACGTTGAGGGATGAGCAGCAGGCGTTTTTAGATGCGATCACACAACAATGCGCGCAAGCGTTAGAGCGGGCGCGGTTATATGAAGGTGAACGTAAAGCGCGGGAGTCGATCTATCAGATGAACATGGAATTAGAGCGGCGGGTTCATCAACGCACCGAAGAATTGTTAGAGGTCAACAAACAACTAGAAGCGTTTAGCTACACCGTCTCGCACGATCTCCGCGCCCCGTTGCGGTCGATTCAGGGGTTTAGTCGCATTTTATTAGAGGATTACGCGGATCTTTTGGATACGATCGGGAAAGATTTTACCACCCGCATTGTAACGGCGGCGGAACGCATGGATCGTTTGTTGATCGATCTGCTCACCTACAGCCGACTCACTCGCGCTGAATTGGATCTAGAACCGATTGATCTCAATGTGGTGATCCGCGATATTCAACTTCAATTGAAGGCGTTGTTGGATGAACAGCACGCTCAAATCAACGTGATCGGCGATCTGGCTAGCGTGCGAGGGCATCGTGCCTTATTGGATCAAGTGATCACCAATTTGATCACCAATGCGATCAAGTTTGTTAAGCCGAATGAAGCGCCGTTGGTGGAGGTCTGGTCAGAAATTCATGGTGACTGTATCCGGTTGTGTATTCAGGATCACGGGATTGGGATCGCGTCGGAACATCAGGAGCGGATTTTCCGCATTTTTGAGCGCTTGCATACCGCCGATAAATATCCTGGGACGGGGATCGGGTTGGCGATCGTGCAGAAAGGGATTGAACGAATGGGTGGGCGTGTGGGATTGGAGTCGATGTGGGGGGCGGGTAGTTGCTTTTGGATTGAATTGCCTAGGTAAAACTACGTTTCTCAGGTCTTTTATAGGAGCAATATCATCTTACCAGATAGTTGATTTTGGCTATAATAGGTGAGATATAAAACGACTAAAGGAAACGATATGTTACCAAAAATTGCACTTTTGACGCTGTTGTTCATGGTTTCTTCCGTACTTCAAGGCACTGCTTATTACGTGGTGGATGAACTGATACTCACCACCGACGGCCAACGCTTAAACGGGACGATCTATTGGAATGTGCCGACCGCAGACGGCCGTTACGTGTTGTTTTTAGCCACCGGAAGTAATCTGCTACAAGGCGGTGGTTTGATGCGTTATGATCGGCAAACGGGTGAAGTGCGTCACATCGATCCGATGCCGGATCATGTCCCTGGTGCGACCAATGCGATGATCAGCGATAATGGACGGTTTGTGTTAGCTGATTATCGTCCGTCTGCGGGACCTCGTTACACCTTTGGTTATCTTTACGATTTAGAGACGAATACGACTCGCCGACTTGGGCGCGGGACAAATGCCACGGATGTTCATGGTGACGATATGACCCCAGACGGGCGTTATATCCTCTACAGTTCAAACGCCACCAATATGTTTGACGGGATCAATAACCTACCTTGTGCGGTGTTGGATTATGAACGATTTGCCTGTTTCCATGTTTTTCTTTGGGATCGGGTGACAGGGCGACAAGTGAGGGTGAGTCTAAATCAAGCGGGCGTAGCGGCCAATAACAACAATCAGGCCGCGCAAATCAGCAATGATGGCCGCTATATCACCTTTTTATCGGATGCGACCAACTTGGTCGGCCCGAATCGGGAATGTATGTCTTCGCCAGATTCCACTTGGTCGTATCCCTGTTGGAACTTGTATCATCGCGATCTTGTCACTGGACAGATCGAACGGGTGAATTATCGGCCGGATGGTACGTTGATCCGCGATATGCGTTGGCCATGGGGTTTATTTGATTATACACTCAGCGGAGATGGGCGTTATGTGGTGTTCACGGACTCAGATAATCGGCATGGTTCCAACGCCAATTATTTTATCTATCTCCGTGACACACTCACCGATCGCACCGAATTGATCAACGTTGAAACTGATGGAACCCCAATCTCGCAAGCGCGCACTTGGGGACATAACGCGATTAGCTCAGACGGACGTTTTGTGGTGTTTGGAATCTATGACGGGGCGGAAAATAAAGTTTACCTACGCGATCGGGTGTTACAAACGACCACCGTCGTAAATCAAACCAATAGCGGGTTATTAGAGCCGTTCGCGGTGCGTAGTCCCTTTGGTCAAATCAGTATCACACCGAACGGACGAGAGATCTTTTTTGGGGTGGATAACGATCCAAACGACAACACGACTTTTCCGTTTAGACTCATGGTGAGTGCGCGTCCACGCCTGATTGATCACAATCTTCTGATCAACGGTAGCTTTGAAAACACAACCTCCGCATGGCGTTTGATCAATCCAGTACGCGATCGGATCGTGTGTGATCTGTCGTTGGTGACACAGGGTAATTGTGCCTTTCAATTGACAGCTAATCCGAACGTGTTGACCCGATTATCCCAATCGATCACGACTTCTAGTGGGGTATTAGGCGATACATTGACCCTCAGCGCCGACGTGATGGGACGCACCTTCACTGGAGGACGCATCCTCGCCACGATCTTCTATGCGGACGGCACAAGCGCACTCTTAGAACTTGACCCGGCCGCGATCAACAACGGCACATATAGCTATGTCACCCTCACCGATAGCCAACTGCTCACCGGATTGGTGCGACAGGTGAAAGTGGAGATCCGTGTGCGTGATGGAACGGGTCGCTTGACGGTGGACAATGTGCAGTTGCGTTTGACGGAAGGGCCCGGCTTTGGGAGTGGCGGTGGTGCGCCATTGATCCCGATGCCGTAAGCTAACACGCTACAGGATGGGTGAAAGCCCATCCTTGCTTATTCGATCGGGGGATCGCAGCGATACCACCACCGATAGACATAGAGCGCGATCGTCTCCACCGGATAAGCGGTCGCTTGATCTACCCACCAACTCATCGCCCGCGCTAATCCACCGGCCCTCATCGCACCATTCAAGCTCATCGGCACATCGTCTAGCGGAAATGGACGCAACACTAAAGCCGCCAATTCATCAGAGACCACGCGCAAGCGATCGCCTTCAGGCATCCGCTCTAACAGCGATCGATGACGCTGCAAGACCTGAAAAAATTGGATCAAGCTTTGCCACGCTGATAATCCTTCACCAGTCAGCAGATCCCGAAATTCATCTGCGATCACGCTTTCGATCAACGCCGCTTTATCCCGAAAATGCTGATAAAATGTGCCACGCGCTACATCGGTTGTATCGGTGATCTGTTGCACCGTGACCGCCTCATAACCGTGTGCAAGGATCAATTCAACCCCGATTTTTTGCAAACGTTGATAGGTTTGGGCTTTCCGGCGCTCAAAGCGATTCATGGATACTTCCTTATTTAAGGCGATATTTAAGGCGATTGGGTGCGGCGGCAGCAAAGACCAAAAATTATTTCGGCGACGGCCGCAACGTGGTTAGAGGGATCGTAAGATTGCGCTTTTAAGTTGAACCGCAATCCCGAAACAACCAAAACAAAGAAGCGCATGTTCATCCGATACTCCTTAGCGTGACTCCGGTCGTATTGAGTCGATGATAGCACAAATGAGCGGAAAAATCGTAACATTTGTCCCGTTTTTTCGCCGCTGTCTTTTGAAACGATTACCCCATGAATAGCGTGATCTGAATTGGGCGCTCACACGGATTAAGGTGCAAATTCCGGCGCAAGCAGCGCGCTCATCGACTCTAATGGGATCGCAACACGAAATGATCCCGCCGCATAGGCCGCCACTTGATACGGTGGGAAGAAAAAATATAACGCGGTGTCATCGATCGCCCAATTGCCATAACTCAGCGGATCAAAACCCGTGCCGTCTTCGATCCACGCGCCTTCGGCCCATTCGCCCATTTGCGTCCGGAGATCCGCTTGGATCAACGGCACAAGCGTCACTAAGACGGTTTCAAGATCGGTGTTAAACAGATCCGAGAGCATCACTTCCCGCTCATTTTCTAGGTCAAAGGTGAAGGTGCGATAGAAGCTGTTCGGATGTGCGCCGCCCGTGTAGGTGCTAAAGGTATACACTAGGTTGACGATCGACTCCGACCGCCATAATTCCTCATAACCCCCGATGAGTGACCAGTGTGCGCTCATGCCATACAGCGAATCGTCGGTAAAAAATTCGCCGTATTCGCTTCGCATCCCGTTGATCACCTCGGTGAGGATCGTATCGGCAAAGGCATGATCGACTAACCAAGCCGGATAGGCCACATCCATGGTAAACGAGGCCTGCAAGCGACAACCGCCCTTAATTTCGTCCTCAACCCCAAATTTTTGATCACACTGATTTTGCTGAAGCGCATTGACTCCGATTGTCCCGATCAAGATCCCGATTAGCACCGCGATCGCTGTTTTCATTGAGTAAACCTCCTCGCTGTTTATCACACTCATTATAACGCTTTCTACCAAACTGTATCCTCAAACAAACCGTCTTATAACCTGTGATCCGACGCGCCCGTGATACGCTTAAAGGTGATTCGATTAAACAGGGGAGTCCCGCCATGAGTGATGCCGCCGTCAAAGAGACGCGCCGCGTCCTGCGACAGGTGCAAAGCCACCTAACCCAGTCACGCTTGAATCTGGGCGCAATCTCGGAGAGTCTTGGTTTCGTAGATGTGATCTATCACCCCAAGAATATCCTAGGGGATTTTAACTACATTACCCCGCGCAAAAGCACCGCATGGATCTCGATCAAAGAGGTCGAAAACGGATTGAATGCCCTGCGCGCACGGGAGCGAGTCGGACGGATTGAATATATTGAAGGCCTGTATCCGCCGTTATTTGCGCGGAATCTGATGGACTTGGGGCTTAGCGTGGAACGCGAAAACCCGATCATGGTGTATCAGGTGGAGCGTCCCTTGCCCACGTTGCCTCCCTTACCTGACGGCATTTCGATCGATCCGGTGTCTGATCAAGACGGGTGTGCGTTGTGGTGGTATGTGTGGCGTAATGCCTATTATGATGTGATCACTCAAACCGCCGAACCGTTGTATGTTGGTCAAAATATGCGGGCGATCGCTTTAGGGTATCACCTTGATCTGGTGATGCACCGTTATCGTTTTCCGGTCGGTGTGGCTCGGATCTCGCTTTATCCCGAAAATCACAGCGCGCATCTGCTCTCCATGGTGTTGATGAAAGAAGTCCGTACACCGGATCTGATCAAACTCTTCCAACGTAACGCCTTACAACATGCCTTAGATCGCGGGGTGAACATGGTGTTTACTTCGGGTGATAGCGAGATCGAACGCAAGCTCTGTCGTGAAAACGGTTTCATGGATTACGGAAGTATGATATGGTATTCCGAAGGCAAGGATGAGCAGCGAGAACATCACCATGAGCAGCAGTTGGCACAGTCTCTACTTTTATTGCGATCGACCGGATAAGCTCATCGAGTCGATCTGGGCGGGTCTGGCGGCGGAGGGATTTACACGCTACGATCCGTTCGGGTTGATGCCGATCACCAAGGTTTATGCGCGCACCGTCAAGGGCTTTCTCGCACCGCCTCAAAACGGTTGGAGTCGCGTGATTCTTGCATCCGATACGCCGTTTCCTGACGAAATTTTAACACGACTCGCCTTGCCGGCCCTTGCGATCGATTGGTCTGACCAAGGGCTGAAAGCGCGGGTGTTAGCGCAAAACGCGCTTGACCCCCGTCCGGATGCGCTACAAAACCTACTCACCGCCGCGCAATTTGACCAGTTGACCCGCGTCTGGGATTTACCCGACGGCGCGGGATCAACCGTCACCAAGGGCGATCCCGCGCTTGCCGTGATCCCTGATGTCAGAGGTGTTGATCCCCGTCAGGCGCAAAAATGGATGACCGAAATGAGCGGTAAACTGTTGAGTGCAGAACAACAAGCCGCCGGCCAACAGATCCTCCAGCAACAGCGGATCGATTGGCAGAGCGCGGGCGGACAGAAGATCGCCGCGGTCCTCGCGTGTTTGCCGATCCCCGTATGGCGTGAACCGGATTACGTGGTGTTGCGGGATGCATATCAATTACAACAACGTCGTCAACGAAACCCTAACGCGATGCTCTATCCGGGGGATGCAGAAGCGATCGCCGCTGTCCCCAACGCGCTGATCTATACACCGATCTTTGCTGGGAAAGCGGGGATCTGATGACTCCGCAAGACCGTTTATACTGGGATCAAGTGTATCAGGCGCGGGGGAAACAACCGTATCCTGATTCCGATCCGCTGTTATATGAATATGTGCCGATCGCCCCTAGCAACGAAATGCGTGCATTAGATCTCGCTTGTGGGGTAGGACAAAATGGGCTGTGGATCGCTAAACAAGGCTACACGGTAGATCTGATTGACATCAGTCGCAACGCGCTGTCTTTGGCCCGTCGTGAGATCGAACAGCGGCGGGTGACATCGGTCAACTTGTTACAAGCAGATCTGGATCAAGAGCGGTTTCCGCGTGAACGTTACGATGTGGTGATCGTGTTTCGTTATCATCATGCGGCGTTGTTACCGCAATTGGTTAATACGGTCAGGCCGTCCGGTCGGATCATCTCGCTCACCTTTAATCATCGCTATCGTGATCAAGCGACTCCGATCGAACGGCCGTTTATCGTGGAACCGGGGGAATGGCGCTTGGCCTGCTCCGGTTGGAAGATCTTGTTAGACAGCGATGAAGGCCATTTCGCGCATTTTGTGGCGATCAAACACTAAGGCATTGGGATCAATTCGGGATCCGTTTGGGGTGCGGACTGTGCCATGGTGGGTGGGATCTCCATTGGTCGCCGGATGCCCGCATCGATCGGGATAAAGCTTAAATCTAACGCTTGATCGCGTCGCATGGCTGCTTCTCTAAACACAAAAGCATCGGTCGCATCAAACACCACTTCGATCACGTCAATGTCATCCCGCGGCCCACTTCCTAATCCAAAACCAGATAAAACCGGAATATCCCCAAATGCTTGATACACAAACACCGGATGATCCGCTTCAAATCGATTATCAAGTTGGTAATCGGGATTTAAAGTGACATACGATCCAAAAGTCATTAGTACTCCATACTCTTCGGTCGGTGTGCCAACCAATCCTTTTAAAACCGCCACTTCTCGCCCAGCAATGTACCATTCCCGTTCCGTAAAAAATGTGCCTTCAAAGCTTAAGGGTGGTGCAGGTTGAGGTTGATTAGCCCGAATTTGCAGGATTATCCCGCCGACCACCAACAAGGCAACCAAGATCATGGGAAAATAGCGTAACTTTAGCATAGAAAATCTCCTTTAGAGCGCTAAGGCATTGGGATCAGTTCGGGATTCGCTTAGGGTATCATGGTGGGTGGGATCTCTATTGGTCGCCGAATACCCGCATCGATCGGGATAAAGCTTAAATCGGTCGCATGATCGCGTGGTATGGCCGCTGTGCTGAATGGTAAAGCATCGGTCGCATCAAACAACACTTCGATCACCTCAATATCATCCCGACTCGATGAACCCTGAATATCTCCAAACGCCTGATACACAAAAATCGGATGATCCCCTTCAAATTGATTGTCAGATTGGTAATCAGGATTTAAGGTGACATACGATCCAAAGGTCATCAACGCGCCGCGCTCTTCGGTCGGTGTGCCGACCAATCCACTAAAACGCGCAATGTCGCGCCCGGCACGATACCAATCCCGTTCCGTAAAAAACGTGCCTTCAAAGCTTAAGGGCGGCGCAGGTTGAAGTTGATTAGCCGGCCTTTGCAGGATCATGCCGCCGATGATCAAGATAACCACTAAGAGCAGGGGAATGTAGCGTGGCTGTAAAAGCGATCTTAAACGATTTAATTTCATATTTTTAACCCCCAGATAAAAAACTTCTTGATGATCCAGAGCATATCAAGGAAAAAAACAGGATGTCAATACTTAAAAATCACGCGATGGATGAGTTTTTGAGATAAAACTTAATGTTTCGATCAGCGGATAGGGGGTATTTTTTTAAGGCCATTTCGCGTATGTCATGCCTGAAGTAGAGGTGGGGAAATTTACCACTTCCCCACCGGATAGATTTATTCTTCTTCGATCACACGGAAGATGCTAAAGCTTGCGTTCCATGATCCCCAGTTTCTGGTCGAAACACCATTGCGTTCGCTGCCTTCATAGCTTTCTTGGCCGTCCTCAAGGCGAATCAAGACGAGGCCGCCTTCAGTGGTAATCGCGCCCGCATGGATCGCGGCCGTACAAATGGAGGAGTCGCTGGTGTAAATATCTGTCCCCCACACTGCGCCGTCTCCACATCCGGCCGGGCAAGTGACCAAGGCTTCTTCATTGTTTTCGTCTACGACATTAAAACCGACGACTCCGCATTCAAGATCTTGTACGTCAAAATCATCGGGGTTTAAAGTCACGGTTTCGCCGTCAAATTCCACTTCGGCGCTGTCTTCATCCTCATCAGGGGCTTCAACATCACCGGGGGTAAAATCGCTCACCATAAATGAGCTGGCGATCTGGTAAAGGTCATCCTCTAAGGTGTCCGGTAAATTCGCGACCGATCCTAAGGACTGTACGATGCCAAAACGGTCATCATCTAACTGAATCAGATAGACAAACGCCGCTAAATCGCCTTCAAATTCGTAGTATTCGGCGGTGCGGCCATCGGCTAATTCGACCTCTTCAAAGCTGTCTTCGGTATCAAAATCATTATCGCCTGCACTTTCGGCGATTACACCGACAAAACTCTCTTTGATCAATTCAAGGTCAAAGAAACTGTTTGCACCAAGGTCAGTGACGGTGATCAAAGCGAACAGGTTATCGACATATTGTAAAACTACCGTAGTCTGAATTTCGACATCCGCGTCAAATGGGGCCACGGTGTCAGGATAGGCGAACTCGCTGTAACCGCTTTCAGTGTAGATGATGATAAAGCCTTCTGGCATCTCATTCACCGTTAACGGACGGACTTCACCCCCGCCATCTTGATCGGGATCTTCATCGGGTTCTGGGGCTTCCTCACGGCGCACAGTTTCCGCCATGCGGATCATCAAGTTATCTTCTTCGATCGCTTCCCGATCTAAGAGTAAGCCGATGAAGATCGCGAGTTCACCGTCGGGAGTGGCAAACACCAACAAAGCCGTATCATTGCCTTCAACTTCAAAGAATTGGAAGTAAGCATCTTCGTCATTGATCTCAAGGACGGTTTGATCGTCTTCATTAAAGGGTTCACCCGTTTGTTCCTCGAAACTTTCGCCCAAGGCCACGAATACACCTTCGGTGGTTTCAACATCTCCGACGACGTTTTCAGTGGCGGCCGCGCCGACAGCCAACAGAAAACCGCTTTCGCTGTCATCTTGCTGGATCGCTAAGCTATCGCCGCCGCCTTGTTCGCTCACCGTGTAACCTTCGGGGTGATCAAACGTGAGGCCGGTAGAACTGGTGAAGGTCTCGCTGAGATCCGCTTGAGCGTTGAGTCCAAATGTGAGCAGCACGCCTAAAGCCAAGAACAAGAGCATTTTCAATTTCATAATTTAACCTTTGTCAATCGGTTGTCGATACTTTTGATTATAGAGATCTTGAAGTTTTGCGCGAATCAGAGATAAGAGGCTGTTGAACTCAGAAACCCCGCTTAATGCCGAAAGTGGATGAAGATCCGCCCAAAATTTTTATCGTCTTTTTCGACGCGATGATATAAAGCGCGGATGTGCTTTTGATCTAAAAAGCGCAACACCTTCTTTTTGAGCGCGCCGCTCCCTTTGCCGGGGATGATCTCCACCAAGGCGATCTTTTTATCGATCGCCTCTTGGATGATGCGATTCAATTCGGTGTCAATCAATTGTCCCTTGTTATAAATGTCGTGGAGATCCAATTTTAACTTGGCCATGTGGGGCGCTCCTCATCCAACCTGAAACGGGGATTGATTATTTTTGGCCCGCGATTCATCGGCTAATCGGATTTTATAGGCGATCATTTGCGCTAGGAGGCCTGCGTCGGCCGTTGCCAAAATCTGCACCGCTAAGAGGCCCGCGTTGTGACCACCTCCGATCGCCACAGTAGCGACCGGAACACCTTTCGGCATCTGGACAATCGATAACAAGGAGTCTTGTCCCGCAAGCGCTTTGCTCTGCACCGGCACACCAATCACCGGCAACGGGGAATAGGCCGCAACCATACCAGGGAGGTGAGCTGCTCCCCCCGCGCCCGCGATGATCACCTTGATCCCGCGTTCATGCGCGGTTTGGGCGTAATGTGCCATATCGGATGGGGTGCGATGCGCGGAGACCACACGCACTTCATAAGGGACTTCAAACTCTTGACAGATCTCAATTGCGCCTTGCATGGTCGCTAAGTCGCTATCGCTACCCATGATGATCCCGATCATCTTTTATATTATCCTTTGGTTTTAGATCTGTGCGGTTTGACGGCCGCGCAAATTGGCAGCCAATAAATATAATTCGGCCAGATCGGCACGTCCCTGTTGATAAAAACAGTGGGTCACTTCCGAAAGGCGCAAGGCTTCGACTCCGGTGATTAGCTCACTATCCGTCGGATTACTTGGCGCGCCGCTTAATTGGATCTCGCCCATCACCACACAACGATAGAAGCGCGGATGTGGAAAATGTGGGCGATACGGGCGTTCAGCATGAGAATAACAGGCCCAAGCGCCGATCACCTGATGATACACCAGATACGCCCCGACTTCCTCTTGTAATTCACGCGCTAAAGCATCTAACGGCGGTTCATTAGACTCCAAAGTACCACCGGGGAGATCCCATTCACCGTGCTGATGTTGGATGATCACCCAGCGATCCCCGATATAAGGGACGATGTTGATACTGGCGATTTGTGCCGTTGCTGGCAACGTCTCGCGCAATTCAAATTGGACATCGGTGTCACCAAACCACCGTGCGCTCTGAAACAAATGAGGGTAATTCATGATTAGACCGCCGTTTTCTCAAGTCAGCCGAAATCCTAGTATATCCTGAAAGACGGACAATTGCGTTATCCTGATCTTAGGGAAGGTTAGTGAAGCGGCAATGAAGCCGCCTCATTACCTCTAAATCTTGAGTTTCAGTATCCTCAAACGGCCATGTCAGCCACCTGCATCCAAAAAAGCGATACCTCATTCGGCTGTATTTCTCAACCGATCACCGTCATGATTCATGCAACGAGTTTTGATAGGCCAACCGGTGTTTGAGACCGAGTTTTAAAACCATTGGCGTTAACACTACGGAAGGCGGATGATCTGATAATACCCAGAACCTTTGACCGCATTTTTACCCACATGCAACGATGTCCCCCACAATAACCACGGGATCAACGGGCCGATTGGGCCTTCCCAACGCATCCGCCCGATGATCCCGCTAATCGGTGAGAGATGACGGGTTCGGCGACTCCCGCTAAAGGCCTCTACCCACCGGGTATCGTCATAGCTGATCTGCACGTTTTCGGCCACGGCTAACAACGCCGCTTGAGCTGTAATCCACTCATGACGATCGATCGGGGTCTGATCGGCGGTCAATTCGGCATAATGTTCGCTCAAATTTTGGCAGCGTTCGATCAAGCGTTGCATAAACACCCGTGGCGTGATCTCTCGCACCGGCTTTTCACCTGCGGTCAAGCGCATCGGGGTGAGGATCTCTAACGTTACCGCATGGGTCGGCAAGCGTCGGGCCACATCTTCCACCACCGAGGGCGTAACTTGTAAGGTGGGATGTCGTACCACCCGTTGATCCATCAATTTTCGCTCAGTATCTAACAACGGATGCACTTCATCAATCGCTTCTAGCTTAAAGCGTCCGCGTCCACGTCCCACCCCAAAATCACCCATCTTCTGCACGGCCCGCGCAAGGTACGGTAACATATTTTGCGCTTTGCCGATCAAGGCTACGCTAAAACTCAATATTTCACCGGGATGAAAGTGGGAGTCGTGTAGGGGGGGTTGTAAGGTGAGCGGACGCGGGATATTTTGACCGCGGCCGGCTTCAGGAATTTCACGCGCCAATAACCAACACACTGGACACGTTTCGCGATCATGGGGTGCGCCTGTCGCGACAAATTCAAATGTTTCGGAACAGAAGTTACTCGAGAGTGATTGATACAACGCCCCGCGCAAAGCTGACCCCGGCTCACCCTCAAAGAAGATCGACTCGCGGGCGCGTCCCCGAAAACGCAAATGTTGCACCGTAACCCCTTGCATCAAACGACGCGCATCGGTGGTTGTCTCCATTAGCTTATTCCCATTCTTCTAATATCCCGCCGGATTTTTGCCTTGGCGTGCTTCATCGATCTGTAAACCGTATTCAGGATGATAATTGACGTTGATATGGTCAGCGTATTCCCCTTCTTGTTCGCGTGCTGGCACGATCAAGCCATAACGTCTAAAATCCTCGTAAAGTCGGTAGCTGATATTCACCAGATACTGACTCGCCTCCAGATACCCACGTTGCTCGCGTGCGTTATAGTAAGCTTCTACTGATTTTTGGGGTAGCACTTCAATGCCATCAAATAGGTCATAAAATTCTTGGGAGTCACCGGACTCGAAGGCGTTAAGCTTGTTAAGGATATGGCATGTAAATGTGTTTAAACTCTCCTGATAATCCCGCTCCCAACCGTCCAACAACGCACCTTGATAAATCTCACCTAGCATCTGGGTCACTAGGCCCTCATCAATCTCGCTTCCATCACAGAATTGTCGCAATACCTCAAGGCTACGTTGGACTAACCCCTCCTCATAAGGCAGATAAGGCTCACAGGCATTAGGCGCATCTGGGACAGCGAACACATGAACGGGTAACGTTGGGCCATGCGGGCCGCGTCCACGATTCACCCGTCCGAAACGCTGAATCAAAGCCTCTAACGGCGCGGGATCACTATAAATCGTATCAAAATCAACATTTAAACTGACTTCAACCACTTGCGTGGCCACACACACGAATGGACGACGCACCGCCCGTCCCACCCCGGCGCGTTGAAGTAGAATCTGCTCTTTGCGCGCCCGATCTTGCCCATTAAATCGCCCATGCAACAGGATCAGATCATCCTCTGGTGCTAATGAGAGCGCCTCCTGCAACTGCCGATAGACCCGTTGCGCGTCCGCAATGCGATTCAGACACACCAAGATCGCTTGCCCCTTGTCCCATCCGGCGCGCACCTGTTCCACGATGCGCTCACTTAACCGCCCGTCAAGGATCTGAACGGTGTGACGGCGACTCGCCTCAAACACCGTGTCGCTTGCGTCGATCTCTTGGGGGTAAAGCGCGTCTCTCAATTTATCGCGTAGCATCGGCGGGAGTGTGGCGGTCATCACCAGAAAACGTGCGCCATACTCTTCACGTAACCAACGGATAAACTCAATGATCAACGCGAGTCGTTTCGGCTCATAGGCGTGGATCTCATCAAAAATGAACAGCGCATCGGTGTAATCCAGCAAGAGCGTTTCAAAACCTTTGAGGCCATATGGGACTTTCAGCATTTGATAGGGGCTAAACACCTGAATCGGGTAGGTATTGAGATCGGTTTTGTTTTTGAGCCACTTGGCTTGCTTGGCGGTTTCCGCTGGATGACGCTCATCAAGGCTCATCATGTCTTGATAGCGTTTGAGCAATGCCCGACTGTGCCGGATGCTGATCGTTTCGACTTTGCCGGATTTAAGCTCCTCAACGGGATGGCCTAAGATCTCAGTGCCTAAGCGCTGATACATCGCGTTCATACTCGCTTGATAAGGCAAGGTATAAAAGAGCCGTTGCGCGGGACGTAAGGTCAATTGTTGCGTCACCCACAGGAGCGCCGCCTCGGTTTTCCCGCTGCCCGTAGGTGCAACCAGCAACGCCGATCCCAGTTTCGTATCCCGCGCTGCCCGCTGATGATCCAGTAGCTCACGCCCATGCTTCCGCAACGGGGCTTCCGCATGATCACGAGTCAAGGGCATCTCGGTGAAGGTGGTGACACCCGCTGAAGCAGTGTGATCGGCACTTAGGATCATACCACGCGCAAGGAACGCCTTTTTTAGCGTGTTGGAGTCGCGTTTTTCGAGAAAAGCGTTATGCAGTTCTACCAACGCTTGATGGATCGATTTGGCTAAATCGGTCTGTTCCGCTTGTTCCCATGCCAACAATGAGGGCGGATCGATCAATGTGAAGCCCAATGCCTCCGCCCAAGGTTGCGCGCATTGATCTAACCAATCCCATAACGCCCTGCGGGTGGGTCGATCGATATTAGCCGCGAGATATTGTAGATGTTTTTTGATCCCGGCTTTTTCCCCCTGATCTGTGATATTTTTGTAGAGGACACGGCCGCCGTATTTATCGAACAACGGAGAAGCATCTTTGTGATGAAAGGCGACCATCGCCAAAATCATGATCCGATCCGGGTGATCACGGGGAAATAACCAATCAACGAATCCCAACGAGAGGACTTCATGACGATGTTGCTGCTCACGCCACGGATGATTTTTTTCGCCCCGTAAGATCGCTTGGAAACCCGCGGCGGCCTTGCCAAAATCATGGAGCATAGCCGCCCAAAAGGCCTGATTCCAGAAGCGTTGATCAAGCCATTCAGTCAGATAGGGATACTGGTGACGTTGACCTGCCATCCGGGATAACACCTCCCAAGTATGTTGTGCCAAGGTCTGCCCCCCCATATCCGGGCTTTTGGCCATCAGGTGATTCACGCAAGTCGGTTCATCAAACCTCTTAGGCTGTGTCATGATTCCGGTTGCTCCACATGATCTGCAAAAGTATGTAACCAGATCGCCCGCTTCACATTCGGATCACGTTTATCGGACGGCGATTCGGGATCAACCCATAGGGTAAGCGGCTCATCCTCAAAGGTTAGGGTTTGATCATCTGGGTCATCATCCCAATCATCTAGGATCGCGGTTTGGGGCCAGAGAGCGCGCTGATTGAGTAAGGCATATTGCCCCCAAGTGGGACGACGGCGTGGGTCAATATAGCGCGGCATGGTGACGGCGATCGTGGGTTCGCGCAAGCGCGGGGCCATCCATAACGGTAAAAGCGTATGCTCAAAGTAGGCACTTTCGGCGCTCACTAACGTCACTTCTTTGATTTCGGTGTAGGTCATCAGATCTTGTGAGCGCCCTAAGATCACCGTGTAGCGCGGGGAGCGAAATGCCTCTTTCAAGCTGAGATCGGTTAGATACAGTGTTAACACCGGATTGTATAGCAACTCTCGTTTATACGGAATCATCTTATCGTCCGTTCCGTCTTTGAACCACAAATGTTCATAGTCAACAAACTTACCTTGATGAGTAAAATGATAGCCAAACCATGTTGAGCTTGGGGTAATATAAGCCCCAACTGCGCTACAAATATGACCATAAATGGTTGATGGTGGTGGCATTTCAAATGTTGGCTGATACACCTGTGCAAAATGAGGATAGCGAAAAGATGTTACAGCACCACATATTCGCACACGAAGGACTGAAAGTTCTCTTGTTTGGTTGTCCATAGTATCTATATGAAATTAAGCATGTTATGCTTGCGAATCTGAATCAGTATTGTGATTGTTAAGATCCATAACCCAACTGTTTTCTCTGAGCCAGTTTTCCGCCGATAAGTAAGCTTCACGCGGTGTACCTAACTCAACCTCATCCTTAATTTGAACCTGTTCGGCTCTTGTCCGTTCTTCAGGTAAATAACCATGTTTCCAGCCAATAAACACAGGTGACAACAGATCTTTACCTGTTTTTACATCATCAATAGCATTTTGAAACACCTCTTTATTGAAGCGCGGTGTACCTCCATAATTGGAAAATAGATAGTTGAATGGGTGATTGCCGCCTCTTGTGAACGCCAAAATGGTAACGGCCGGTGTAACATCAGTATAGTGTAACGTTTGCTTGGCACCAGCATTAATTCGCCCTAGCAGACGAATCAGCAAATTAACGCGCTCAACACGTTCATCAAGGCTTAGGAGATAGGCACTTTCGGATGGGATATGGGTAATATCTTCGTGCTTGTCAGCTATCTCTTTCCGCACTTCGTCAAGATTCTGATAGCCGGTACGTCCTAAATATGTAAATCGACCAACTGCATGTAGATCGACTGAGAATAAACCTTGCAATGAGACGCGGTAGAACTGATGCTCAGCGATAACTGAGTTACCCTCATGGCGACTCATAGTCGAGAAATCACGGGCAATGTTATTGGGTTCAATGGCGACAAGTGTACTCATGCGGAATGGGGAAATGCGGGTTAAGGTCGTTAGCTGGGTTGTATCTTTACCTTTTGACTTTCCATTTTTTCGTTGACGTGGTGTTCCACCATTTTCAACAAATTTTTTTTCTTCTTGCGCGCTGTTTGATGCCCGCATATAACCAAACAAGTCATCATTCCAGTATTTAATTGGATTTCCATCCGCATAAGCAATACTATCCTCACCATGGGTTGGGGAAAGCGGAACTTTACCTTCAGCTTCAGCCGCTTTCAAAACCCAAGAGCGGAAAGCTTGTGCAGTGACATACACATACGCACCATTGCCAGTGTTAATTTGCTTTACAGCTACAGAATTATTGTACGGTGACGAACCAATTTTTCGATCTGAATTGTTCAATGCTGAGGCGTTCGCGTCAATTACGATCATACCTGTGATGAATGCCATGATTTTTTTCTCCTATACTGATTAAATGGTAAAGTAGACTCTAAACTTCGATATCGCTATCTTCGCTGTTGGGGTCTGCACCCACTTCGACTTCTTCGGTTGCCAACTCAGTCAAGATTGCTTCATTCTCTGAAAACCATCCGTCTTCCCGCAACTTTTCCAACATACGGATTACCAGCAAATCTCGTGCAAGCCGCCAATCAGTACGCCAGTTGCCCATATCGTCGCGATGGTAATACACATCAACAAACTGATCGAAACCAACATGCAATCCACCAGTTTCAAAGGGAATACGTTTGACAATTTTTCGGAAAGAGTTGTCATCGCGTGCTTCAAAGATCTCTTTAAGAATTTTGGGTTTGTTCTCCTCTCTGATGTAGTTAGCTAAAGAATCAGCCAAGTCTCTGATTGCATCAATGCGTCTTTCGTTCATACCAGTTATCTCCTTAAGAAAAAGTTCCGTCAAACCCCAAGAAATTAGGTGAAAATCTGTTTTTAAACCATATCCGAAGCGTGGATCATTCTTATCATCATTGCCTTTGCGTCGCTTTCGGAGCAAGTAAATGTCAAGGAAATGCTTGGACTGATGTGGTAAATTCCATAGATCCTCATAGAGATAATTGCCTTGAAGGTATGTGTTTTTTTTGCCTTTGGGATCAATTTTATACTCGTTTTTGCCAAGCCAGTTAGCTTTTTTAACGATAGCGTTCCATGCAGTTGGGAATTCTCGCTGCGCCCGTGACACAAAGCGTATAACATTGGACGGTAAATGCTCGATAGTTATCTTTCCTCGACTTGGATCAGGACTAGCGCTAAATCGATATGCGGTTAGCGAACCAACAACGGCATATTTTCTAAATAATGAGAGCAGTCTGCTGATGAACTCGCTTTTTGCAAATGCATAGCTAGGGCGAGGCGCGGATGAATCTAAAGCCATAACTTTTCGGTTTTTCGTTAAATTTGCTTCTGCGATGTCGATCATTGTTTTGCCGTTTGGCGCAGTAACAACCATTAATTGACCTTCGGCAATGACACCGCTCATTGGCATGACTAGGATGGCAAATAAACACCATCCAGAGATGGGCAGCTTTGTTTTACCTTGAGGCATGAAATTGATTTTTGTTTCATCCGTTAAGCCAGGAATATACATACCAGATACCCGAATGACAGCAGGATCGTTCGAGAACACACAAGTTTCGCCGTCTTTTGCAGGTGTTTCTTTATCTGGGATAGGCGCGTTAGTTTTCCATAAATCAAATAACGCTTTCAAAATTTGTTTACGTTTTGGCTCAGTATCCATAGACAATTGGGCTGGGTTCGCGAAGCGTGCGTTAGGAAATACACTAGAACCAAGAAAGCCAGCGAGATTTGAATTAATATAGTGATTTATTACGTATTCGCTGAAATCCTCTATATGTGCTTTTGTCAGTTTTTCTGGTGTATCGACTCCCGCCGCCGCGCAGAGTGTCGCTACCCCAACATCGATCATCGGGTGTCCGATAAAACGAAATCCAAGTTCACTCATGTTGATACATCCTTTCTAGCTTTACTTTCAACGATGCTCTATCCCCGTGTTTTATTTGAGGTCATATCGTGCCGCGGCCAGTCGCAAGCTTTCAGCGATCTCCTTTCGCAAGGACTCCGGGGCGATCACTTCAACTTCATGCCCCCATCCGCGAATCCATGACACTAACTCCAACGTTCCGGCGATCTCCACTGACCAGATCACACTTCCATCGGGTTGATCTTCGATCACCTGTGACGGATGCCATAATTCCTCACGGACTCGGCCGGCTACCGCCGGATCAAAATGCAAAATTACGTGCGTCTGTTGACTTCCATACCAGACCCCCCACGCATGACGGAGCAGCACATCGGGTTGAAGCTGTGCATCCGGCTCAAAAAAATCCGCCGTCATGCTCACCCTTACAATGCGGTCAATTTTGAACGTTCGCAATTCACCGCGGGTCTGACTCCATCCGATCACATACACGCCATGGCTTAACACGGCCGGCTCAAACAGGTAAGGGGCGAACCGATGCGTGTCAATTTGATTTTGTCGCCCCTTCTGGTAATCAACTTCTACCCATACACGCTCATACCAACCTTGTAGCAGACGATTCCAAATTTCGGTTTGATCGCGATTGGCGCTTCGCTCCGAGTCGAAACTTGCGGTTGACATGCCCAATTGTGCGCGTAAGGACGGATGTCGTAAGGTGGTTGCGATCTTTTGAATGGCACTGGCAAAAAAATTTGGTGCATAAGATGTTTGACGAATAAAGCGCCGTAACGCAATGTAGATGGTGAGTGCTTCGGCATTTGATAAGCGCACCGAACGGGTATAAGTCGACGGATCGATGTAATAACGGCCGTTTTCGTGCTGATTCACTTCAACACGCACCCTAATTTCGTTGAGATCACGATGAATCGTGCTGCGATTCACATTCAGTGCATGTGCTAACTCCCCCGGCGTGAATCCTTCGGGTGAGCGCTGTAAACGGAGTTCAATTTCTTCTTGACGTTCACGCTTGTTATCGGCATAACTCATCATAGACTCCTTTAACAACCACAGTATAACACGCCTAAGAATAAGTATGCTACTAGTCTGTTGATCGCATTATATCTAGGCAGTGTTGCAAGTGTTGCGACACCTCATCAATATTCGGAGGCAATTTGTATCGGTAACTTCAGGAGGATCTATCATCCCAAACGCTTTTGGCAATGGGATGTAGAGATAATGTAGAGGGTGTGTCACAAAGCCAGCACCCCTAACTTTCGTTTATGGGAGAAGCGTTTCACCGGTTTCAGTCGGGATCGGAGTCGGGGTATGTGCGCGGCTGATCAAGGGCAAGCGCATAAAATAGGCTTCAT
>JALOOG010000226.1 GCA_025454525.1 Anaerolineae bacterium
CTTGGTGCGTAAAACCCGTAATTTCTCGCGTTGTGTTCAAGCCTTGTGCGGTAGCATCAAGATCTTTGTATTTGCTTGGAATCGTCGGCGTTATCCGAACTATCCATCTCATTTGATTGATTTTGTATATCCGTGACATTCACCACTCCCGAATTGCATGGCTATGCTTATCGAACAATAAGTTCAAACCTGTTGTCTCTATCCTTGACGTTCACTACTCTCAGCAATAAGCGGCCCGATCATCCCATCGTGATCCACTTCATTGCGTCGAATAAACCTTTACGCTACAGATTCCCAGTCATTAATAGTTTGCAATACGTACCTAAGTCCTATCGCCCTAGCCTTAACGCAAACCTCACGTTAAATTACGTAAAATTTTTATAACTGTAATGCGTCTTGGGCCGTATTGCCGTTATAATGAAGGGGCATGTTTGTTATAACGAAAAACAAACAAAGGGCTAGACCAATGGCACAACCTAAACGAGAACAACCTAACCACTGGCCAGACTGGGCGCTGTTCGGGATGCGAGTCTTGATCGTGGCCTTTGTCGCCGTGTTGGTGTATCTACAACGCACCACTCCCCCGATCGTTACCCCGTTTGAGTGGACACCCTTCTTAATCGTAGGGGGGGCGTTGGTCGTGACCAACTTGATCCTCGCGGGCATGATCCTGTTAAAAGTGGATGGGACGGCGGTTGCCGCGATCAGCGGTGATTGGGTGTTATTGGCCTTTCTCACCTATTTAAGCATGGGTGATCCGTTTATCATCACGATGATCATCATCAGTTTCGTCTTGAGTGGTTTTTTGCGCTTAGGGTTGTTGATCGGCGGTCTACAAGCACTCGGCGCGCTGATGATCCCGCCAGTGACGTTAGCCGCGCTACAAGTGAGCTTTAATCCACAACAAAATCTCTTGAATGTGGCCGCGGTGATCGGGTTTACTTTGGCCGCCGCACTCTGGACCTACTTCCGCGATGAAAACATCCAAGGAATCGAAAACCGCATTACCAATGTGATGAAACAAGTCGATCAAGACATGAATTCGATCCGCGAACAGACCACCGCGATTGCCGAAATGTCTGAGGCGTTGAGCAGCACGACCAATTATGAGCGCATCTTGGACGAGGTGCTGAACGTCGGTCAGCTTTGTGTGCGTAAGATCGGGAAAACGCGCTTGATCAGCATGGTGATGTTATTTCGCTCCGATGAAAGCCTAGAGATCATCAGCTCTCGTGGGTTGTCATCAATCGATGAGTCGCGGGTGATCCCCGGTAAACAGGGTTTGATCGCCGAAACCATGGATCTAAGTGCGCCGATCATCAGCAAAGGGGTGAAGGATGATCCCGAACTCGGTACGATCGGATCGCTGTATGGGATGCGTTCGACTTTATGCGTCCCGTTGCGTGCAAATTACACCAATTACGGCGCGTTGTTATTCGCATCCGAAGAAGTTAACGCCTTTAATGAAAACAACATCGGCACGATCAAGGCGATCGGCGCACAGGCCAGCATCGCGCTGCGTAATGCCGATCTGCATCGTAGCCTGCTCAACGAAAAAGAGCGGATCATCGAAATGGAGGAAAACGCCCGTAAAGCGTTGGTGCGCGATCTGCATGATATTCCGACTCAGACGGTTTCGGCGATCGCGATGCGCTTACGGATCATCCAAAAATTGGTGGAACGTGGGTCAGATGAGGTGATGAGTGAACTCAAAATCGTTGAAGATATGTCGCTACGCGCCACAGAAGAATTGCGCCATGTCTTGTTTAAGTTGCGTCCGTTGGCTTTAGAGAGCCAAGGCCTCAGTGCCGCGCTAAATCAACTGGCCGATAAGATGCAAAAGACCTACAAACAAAACATGGCTGTCAAAGTGGGCAGCGATGTCGAAAAGTACATGGATCAAAACGCGCAAGGGGTGGTCTTCTACCTGATCGAAGAGGCCGTCAACAATGCGCGCAAATACGCCGAAGCCAAGTTGATCTCGGTGCAGGTCGGGCGGCGCGGTGAGGTGCTAATGGTGATCATCAGCGACAACGGCAAGGGTTTCGATGCCGAAGCGGTCAACGCAGGATATGACAATCGCGGTAGCTTTGGCATGGTCAACATGCGCGAACGGGCCGAATTGTTAGACGGCACGCTCAAACTAGAGAGCGCGATCGGACGTGGCACCCGAATCACCGTCACCATTCCGATCTCCGAAAAACTCTTAAACAGCGGCAAGAGCATTGCCGAAATCCAAGACAAAAAACCGACTCGCCCTGTTCCCGACGGCAAGAGCCAAAAAACCCGCGTGCGTTAGGGATATTCCTCACTTCACAAGCGCACACAGAGCGCGTAAGATGCACAGGACACGGTTAACCGTGTCCTGTTTGATCCGCGAAGGAGACACGAGATGACACCCTCAAATTTAGCAGCATTGCGCGGTGAACCAAGTTACGTCTGGCGTTATGGCCAAGAGCGCCGCCTCCAGATGATCGCCCGATGGGCCCAATTAAATGACGCGGTGATCTTAGACGCAGGGTGCGGAGTCGGCATGTATACCTCACAATTTCGGCGGCGTTATGCCTCCGCCCAAGTGGAAGGGTTTGAATACGAATGGGAGCGCGCTAAATCGGCGGTGATCAATGACACCCCTCATGCGGTGGTCGCTGCCAACGAACAGATCCCCTATAAAAGCGAGACGTTTGAGACGATCTTGTCACATGAGACGATCGAACACGTCCAAGATGATCGCGCCGCGGCCCGTGAGATGATCCGCGTGTTAAAAATCGGCGGCCGCTTGGTGATCTTTTGCCCGAATCGCTGGTATCCATTTGAGACTCACGGTCATTATTGGCGTGGTACCTATCACTTTGGCAACACACCATTGATCAATTATCTACCGGATGCGTTGCGCGATCGACTCGCGCCGCATGTGCGCGTGTATACCAAACGCGGCCTCTTACGGTTATTTGCCGATCTTCCGGTGAAAGTGATCTATCACGGGCGGATCTACGGCGGTTATGACAACATCGTGGCCCGCTTAGGCACACCGGGCAAGTGGCTGCGCGATACGCTGCGCGATACCCTTCATGCCTTAGAAGGCACCCCGTTCGATACGTTCGGGTTATCGCATTTGTTGGTTGTCGAAAAGACCGCTTCATCGTGAGCGGTCATCCCCCTCACCACTTGATGCACATCGGATCAACCCAAAAACCCCTCAATACGTTGAAGGTGTCCGTTATAATCGTCACAAGCGCATTTTTTTAAACAGGAGTCGATCATGACCTTACAGGGAAAAATTGCCGTGGTCGCCGGTGCAACTCGCGGCGCGGGACGCGGGATCGCGGTCGAATTAGGGGCGGCCGGCGCAACCGTCTATTGCACCGGCCGTAGCACCCGTGAACGGGCCTCCGATCTCGCACGCTCCGAAACCATTGAGGACACCGCCGATCAAGTGACGGCCGCGGGCGGCGTTGGCATCCCCGTGCGTGTCGATCACACCGATGAGGCCCAAGTACAAGCGTTATTTGCGCGGATCGCGTCTGAACAAGCGGGCCGCTTGGACATCTTGATCAATGACATTTGGGGCGGCGAAAAGTTGATCGAATGGGGCAAACCGTTCTGGGAACTTTCGATCGATAAGGCCCGCACCTTGATCGAACGTGCGATCTTGACGCATGTGATCACCAGTCGCTACGGCGTGCCGCTGATGATCGCCCAAAATCGCGGACTGGTGATCGAAGTGACCGACGGCGAAGACCTCACCTATCGCGGCAACCTGATCTACGATTTTCTGAAAACGGGCGTGATCCGACTCGCGCACAACATGGCCCAAGACCTGAAAGACACCGCGATCACCGCCGTCTCATTGACCCCCGGCTTCTTGCGCTCCGAGGAGATGTTAGATCATTTTGGGGTGAC
>JALOOG010000128.1 GCA_025454525.1 Anaerolineae bacterium
AACGCTTGTTCAACCGCGATGTCTACAAGCTGCGCTTTACCAGTGAGCGGACTTTTGCTTGGATTGACAAGTTCCGTGCCTTGCTGGTTCGCTTTGACCCCAAAGCCGCGCACTTCATGGGTGCCCACTACATCGTATACGCCCTTATCAACCTCCGTCACTTACTGGCGGACGAAAAGGTTCAATGAGTTCATGCAAAAATCCCGCGCTTCAAACCAATTGACATTCTCTACTGGACGGTTTTGACCAGCAAAATCACTCGGATCAGCTTGATATCCTCCTAAGTCTGCAAATTGTGCTTGTGTCACCTCGGTTTGATCAATCCAAAATGGGGTATCGAAACATTGTTTATCAATTAGGATTCTATTCGAGAAATCCTCACTTACCATATCAAAACAACCTGTTGGGACTAACACCATCGGCACACCATCTTCAAATTCGTGGACAAAGGGTTGCCAATCGCGGTTGGTGGGATTTTCTAAAACTCTAAAAGCGTGTGCGCGCTCCAAAGCCGCTAAGACATCAAATGGGAGTAGGGTCAATGTCAAAGTGGCTGTCGGTGAGAGTGGGGTCAATGTCAAAGTGGCCGTCGGTGTGATAGGGGTGAGTGTTGGTGTTGGAGTTGTCTCTAAGACAACTGACATCTGATCTTCTTCGCTAAGTCTGCCATAAATAAAAGCAACCACCATACAGATCGCAACGATAATCGCTATCTTGATTCCTTGTTTGTTATTAATGTTATCTTCTGACAATTCGGACGACTCCTCTATGGGTTTTCCAAAATTGAATTGATTAGGGTTCTTTCTAGTTATCAGACCCATATTTCATAATGAGATTATCTTGCTCAATTACAAAGATAACACAGAAGCACTCCAACCTTAACGATGAAGGTTGGAGACAAGTGCTTTGAGCATAAATTCATGGCGTTGAATCGGTCATGAACGTGAGCAGAACACCTCGCAAAACAGGGATTTGATGGCGGAAAGTCCAGTTTCACACTTCCAGCGCTGCCCAAAGTCACCCTCCCCAATTGTGCTTGAGCCACCCGATCCGGCCACACTTTGCGGTCTGGATCAACCAAGTTGCACTCGCATCGAATCGACGATACGAGGTCATAGTCGGTCAATTTAGGGAAGTCAAAGCCTACATCAGCTATTAGTAGCTAATTGCGCCTGCTGTTTGTTGGACATAACCCCCGATCTTAAACCTAAAGGGAGCGAGAATGCGGGTATCATGCACCACATGATAAGCGCTGTCCCATGCCAAGATCAGTTGTAACCGTGTGCTAAAGCCATACACCTTTCACCTAATCGGGGTGTTTTCGCCCGCTTTAAGTGGTGTGGTAGGCGCTGGCTTAGGTAAAACAAAACTCGGTCGGGTTCAACGCAACTAACTTTCCCATCCCTTCAAGTCGATTGATCACTTGGGTCGACATTGTTTCCAAACGTGAAAGCACCAAGCATTTGAGCATCCGCGAAATCGTGCTGCGGTTGAGAATATGGGTCAATCCCAACGCCTCGCGCAATTCCGCGCTTATGAGTGAGTCTTCTTCTGTGTTGCGGTCGCTCAAATTCAGGTATTGGCTCAGCAGCAAGCACACAACAATCTGCGGTTGAGTGAACCGCTGTGGGCCTTTCGGATATGTGTAACCCCGCACGCTTATTTGCGCGATTCCATGCGCTTTGCCCGTCTAGCGCATGGATTTACGCTCTCGTTTTTGGCTCATCTCTTAATTTTACCCACTATTCTAATCTTTACAAGTGAGCAACTATTTATGACTAGAGATTGGTGAGCCTCACGGAGATAGTGATTGACTTTGTGGCTCAATTTGAATGGTCATATCCGCGAGATTCAGCGCTTCCCGCCGCTTCTATTGTTTACAGACAGATCAAATTGTTGGTCTATGCTTAGAATCAGCGCCAACTTTACAAACAAACCTATCCCAACTACCCAACTGATCTAAGAGCGTTTGTAAACCCTTGACTTTAAGCCACCCTCCTCATTTCCAAGGGGTTGACTCATCAATTTTTGCAGCAACATCGGTTAGATCCCCGCGCTTGGTGATGCTATACTAACGTTGTGACAGGGAGGTGAGATCGAAACTATGACGCTCTATGAACAACAAATTGGGGATGCTTTGCTCAAACGCGGGTGGACGTTGGCAACTGCCGAGTCCTGCACAGGTGGGTTGATCGCGCATCGGCTCACCAATATCCCCGGCAGCTCTGCCTATTATATCGGTAGCATTATCGCCTATGACAATCGCATCAAACAACAGTTTTTGACCATCTCGGAGGATCTGTTGATCCGCTATGGCGCGGTGAGTGAACCCGTCGCTGTTCAAATGGCGATCGCCGCGTGCGATCTGTTTAAGACCGATCTCGCATTGAGTGTTACCGGAATCGCCGGCCCCGGCGGGTCAACTCCCGATAAACCCGTGGGACTCACTTACATCGCCTTAGCAGGACGCACCGGTTTGATCGGCTCACAACGGTTTATCTGGACGTTCGATCGGGAAGGCAACAAACAAGCGAGTGCTGAGGCCGCCTTACAATTGCTCTTGGAGAACCTATGATCAGCTTGCGTCCAGCACGCTTACCCGATGAGATCGAACCCCTCGCGGCGATCGATACCTCGTTTATCACCCCGTATATCTATCGCGTCCAACACGACGATCTGACGTTTAGGCTGATCCCTGAACCCGTCGATCCCCCACGCCGAAAAGCGTTTTCGATCCAAGATGAACCGCCGGATATGGTCTGGGATCATACCACTGTGGCCGTAGACGGCGATCGGATCGTTGGTATGATCGCGATCGTGTTATCCCATTGGAATCGGCGGGCGATCGTCTGGCATTTGTATGTTGATCCGGCCTATCGCGGGCAAGGGATCGGGCGGCGCTTATTAGAAGCTGCGACCGATTATGGTCGCTCACAATCGATGCGCTGTTTAGCCTTAGAGACCTCTAACCTAGATTATCCGGCGATTCAGTTTTATCTTAGAGTGGGCTTTACCCTCTCTGGTTTTGATGAGACCTATTATGACCTGGTGGATGAGTTTGCGATCTTTTTGAGCCGCCCTTTATAGGATGTGTGCATGTTTGAAATTGTCTTTTTTGGTACGTCCGCTTCGGCCCCGTCCATTCATCGCGGATTGCCCTCGCTGATGGTATTAGCCGGGGAACATCGTTTTCTGATCGATTGTGGCGAAGGGACACAACGCCAGATCCTGAAAAGTGGGATCGGCTTCAAGAAACTTCATCATATCCTGCTCACGCATGGACATCTGGATCACATCTTAGGACTCGGCGGTTTGATCTCCACCTTTGCCCACTGGGAAAGCATTGATGAACTGAATATCTATGGCGGTCGCCCGGCCTTAGAGCGAGTCGATGCGTTGATCTATCAGGTGGTCTTGCGCGGTGAAAGCGCCAATCTGAAGATTAAATTGTTTGAATTGCAACCGGGGACGCTGTTCATCGGCAAGCAGTTTCAGGTATCCGCGATTCCGGTCACCCATCGCGGTACGGGCAATTATGGCTTTGTCTTTCAACAACAAGCCCACGCGCCCTTTTTAGTCGATAAAGCGACCGCGTTGGGAGTCCCCGCCGGGCCAGAGCGCGGCCTCTTGGTGCGTGGCGAGACGATCACCCTAAGCGATGGCCGCGTGATCACCCCCGATCAAGTGTTGGGAGAATATGAAGCTGGCGTAAAGTTAGTGGTGATCGGGGACACCGGACGCACCGAAAATCTCCGCGAACACGTTCAAGATGCGGATGTGTTGGTGATCGAAGCGACTTTTCTACATCATGAATCAGAAGAAGCGCGGGCCTTCGGTCACATCACGGCCCGTCAAGCGGGGGAATTGGCCGCGGAGTGCGGAGTCAAAACCTTATTACTCAATCATGTCTCCCGGCGCTATCGCGAACGGGACATTTTAGAAGAAGCGCGGGCCGCCTTCCCCAATACGATCATCGCGCGTGATTTTGACCACTTTGAGACTCGACGCGGCCAAGTGACGGGTAAAAAAGTAGAAATCACCACGGATGAAGGCGAATTAGAAGGCTAAACATCACCGAGTCCGATGTTTTCCGCTAACCAGACTTTAGGATCGCGCATTGCACCTTCAGTCAATGCCGCGTTGAAGGCCTCCGCGCTCAATTCAGCGCTCAAGACGGCCTTTAGTTGATCGTGCCAGCGAATATAATCGGAAATGTAACGGGTTTTTTCGCCCAACGATCCTAACAAGCGCGCCGCTTCTAAGGAACGCCCTTGTGCATGGCGCAAGATCGCAAGACTGATGATCACCAAGCCTAAGCGCGGGGGCGCATCTATCTTTTGCAAGTATTCCCACGCCTTGATCAGCCATTTTTCCGCTTGATCAAATTGTTTTAGGTGGGCATGACTGGCGATAAAGTGCGCTTGAGTTTCGATCTCACTAAAGTTATCGCCGGTTTGTTGAAATAAACCATAGGCTTGTTCGGCCAAGCGCAAAGCGACTTCATAATGTTTGCGGGCAAACGCGATCAACGCTAAATTCACCAACACCACACCTTCGTTATGCTGATCACCGGCCTCACGACTGGTCTGTAAAGCGGTCTCTAAGGCGGTTTGCGCTGCCTCTAGATCATCAGCCGTGTAGTATAAAAACCCGAGATTGTTCTGGCCCAAAGCTAATCCGCGCCGATCCCCGATCGCCGCACGGATCTGGCAACTTTGCTCAAATAAGGCGCGGGCCTCATCGATACGTTGTTGCGAAAAGAACACCGTTCCAAGATCATTGAGGTTACGCGCTTCACCCCATTGATTGCCCAACTTTTGATAAAGGGTGAGGCTCTCATTGATATAACGTCGGGCCGATTCGTATGAGCCTTGCGACATGGCGATGTAACCCAAATTGCTTAAATTCCAGGCCATCATGAAACGATCTTGCAATTCATACGCCGTTTCAAGGCTGTTTTGGGCGTGTTCGATCGCCGCGTCAAATTGCCCCAATCGCCATTGCGCCAAAGCCAATTGACTGGTGATCGTCAAGATCAATTTGCGATCGGGCTTTAGGCTTAAGGCATGTTGATAGGCCGTTCGGGCTTCCTCAAACCGCCCATAACTTTCCATAATCCCCCCGCGCAATTTGTACAATTCCGCTTGATGTTGACCGTTGAGATCATGGGCGTAACCGCGTTCTAACAGCCGTTCCACATAATCTAAGCGATCTCCCAACAAGGCCAACCGTTCAACCACAGGTGATAAGTAATTGAGGATCTTTTCGGAGTCGCCCACCTGTGACCAATGCTCTAAGAGCGCTTCATCATACGCCCGATCTTCTGGGTAAACCGCTTCGATCGCTTGCGCGGCCCGCCGATGATATTCGACTCGTTCCGCAGGCAACAGATCGGTGAGGATCTGTTCGCGCAATTTATCATGGCTAAACCGCCACACTTGATCGATGATCTCGATCACCGCGGCATTAGCGCCCATGGTCAACCAAGCGTCCCATTGCAGATCCGGATCGCTGTGTTGTAACAGGGTTAGATCAAGCAATCGCCCGAACACGGCCGCTTGTTTCATCGCCGACCGCCCCCACGCCGGAATCTGCTCAATACGTCTCTTTAGCACCTGTTCGATCCCATGTGCCTTGATTGCGGCCGGTAACATGGACGGATCGATCGCCGCTAATGTCCCCGCTTGATCCGCTAAAGCGCGGGCCACTTCCACCATAAAAAACGCATTGCCTTCGGTTTCGCGTTGCAGCAGATCGATCACCGCCGGATGTCGTCCGATCTCGCCTAGCATCGCGCCACTTAACGCGGTGATCGTTTGATCCGAAAAGCGCCCTAAGCGCATGGTCATCACGCCATGAAAATAGGTTGGTAATTGTGGCATTTCATCATCGCGATAACTCCCGACGATCAAGAGTGGTAAGGGGGACACCCAACGGCTTAGGCCTTTGAGCAGTTCCAAGCTTTCGCCGGCCCATTGCAGATCTTCCAAGATCAATAAGATCGGCTCCGTTTGACGGCGAAATAACCCGATGATCGTGCTGAACAGGCGATCTAAAGTCGCTTTACGATCTAAAGTGGGGATTGGGCTGACTTCCCGATGTAATAACTTCTCGATGTCCGGGATCAAGTCCTTCAACACGCCGATCTCAAACTCGTTCAACGGGCTAAACAAGGCCAAAGCGCGGATCACATCGCGCCAAAGTTGATAAGGGACACCGCCTGTCACCGCTTGCCCGCGTAACACCGTGATCCCTTGCACCAACGCATGAATCCGCAATTCATCTAACAGGCGGGATTTGCCTACTCCACTTTCGCCTCCGATCAACCAAGCCGATCCTTGTCCTTCACTTAAGCCTTTGAGGGCGCGCCGCAATTGTCGCAATTCGTGATCGCGTCCGATGAAAGCAGGCGCTTGCAGAAAACTTTCACGGATCTCCACCGTTTCGATTGCTAAGGGCTGATCTAACGCCTCTGACAACGCCTTGAGGGTCACTTCAGCGGAAGGAAAGCGCTCTTCTGGGATTTTGGCCAATAAGCGCCCGATCACTTGGGTGAGCGTCTGGGGCAGTAGAGTGAGATCGGGGTTTTCGGTCAAAATATCGTGGATCAAACTGGTGGTATTATCGCGAATAAACGGATGACGGCCGCTCAATAACTCATAAGCGATCACCCCAACTGCATATAGATCGGCGCGAGAGGTGACTCGTTCACCTTGGATCACTTCTGGGGGCATATAGCTTAAGGTGCCGGCCGTGATCTCATCGGTATCTTCCCGATCGACGGCCAGCCCAAAATCCAATACTTTCACCCGCCCCTGGGGATCGATCAGCACATTGGCCGGTTTTAGATCGCGATGCACGATCTGTTGACGATGCAGATAAGCGAGGGCCTGTAACAACTCACTTAACAGGCGGATCGGGTCATCATCGGGGTGTGCTTGGGTGATCGGGCGCGCCGCTTCTAGCAGATCCATGGTAAAAAACGGTTGACGTTCCTGATCAAAACCGTAATCGATCACCCGAACGATATGCGGATGTCGCAAGGCCGCAAGGGTGCGAAATTCACGCGATAAGCTCACGCGCACATGATGATCATGATCCGAGGTGCTGCTACTGCTTCCGTCAACCACCTCTAAACGGATGCGTTTAAGGGCCACCGTTTGGCCCGTGAGGTGATCCAGAGCGCGATACACCACCCCCATTGCACCCTGTCCGATGGACTCTAACAATTCATAGCGATTGGCTAAGCGCATAAGGCGAGATCTCCGATGTTGAGTAACAGAGTGTGACATAAACGGCACACAAATTCAACGGGAGCGCCAAGTCGATCGTTTTTGATCAAAGCGGCGGCAGGAAGAAAAAATTTTTCGGCGGTATCTTAAGCTTGATGGTAAGATCGAAATTTAACGCGCCAAAAATTAAAATTAGATCGGGAAGGGTCGGTCATCGGATGCTCCTAAAAACAATACGAGTCGTGTTAGATGAAGCATAGCACAGATGAGCGGAAAAATCGTCACATTTGTCTGTTTCTGGAGATAGAAAAAGTGAAATGACCCTAATGTAGGTACAGGAAAGGTTGTTGCGTCCAACCCCACCCTAGCCCGCCCTATATTATGCGGCGGGAAATGGCGTGCGTGGCATGGTCCAATCCGTCTCCATAGGTGGGATACTTTCCGGCCCTATTCACCACCCTCCAAATTTTCGTAAGCCACGCCTCCTCGTGATACACTCTGATGATCCAAAAACAGCGATCGGGTCAGATTACCCATGTCGAATGAATTGATAGTGGCAGTTTGCGCTGCGATTGTCGCTAAGGCCGCCAGCGGTGAAGTGATCATCCTTGACGATGACATCAGCGCCGATGAAGGGGGAATCGCGGGCGGCACCTTGGGCGCGGTGATGACCGCTTTAGGACTCGTGCAGTTAGGGGCGTTGGCCTTGCCCGGTGTGGGGCCGATCATCGCGATCGGATCAGGAGTCTTGGTGGGTGGTTTGATCGGTGGTGCGACCGGACGCTTTGCCGCCAACCTCTTAGAATCTGGGTTTAAAACCCACCAAGTCGAAATCCTCGCACATCAATTAGAAGAAGGGCATCCCGCCTTGATCATTGAGGTCAACACAGACCCGGAGGTCTTGCCACGTTTACGTCATGAATTAAAGCGGTTTCATACCGAATGGGTAGAACGTCTCAAAGACACCGATAAGTAGGTTTAGAGTTTCACTTAGTGCGCTTGATCGCTTGGTGGGTATAAGTTGAGCGATTGCGTGTTACAATTTGCGCCATTGTCTTGCAGATTACCAGACGGATTTAAGCTTCATGGTGCTTTTGGTGATGTTCATTTTTGGCGCGATGTTGTTAGGTACAGGCGCGATGCTTTCGCCTGCCTGGTTCACCTCACAACCGCGTATTGGGTTAACGGCTACCTTTGCCCTCGCCTTGATCATCGGCGGCGCGATCTTTTGGGCCATGGCCTTCGGTTGGAATACTCTCGTTGTAGATTACATCTTGTTCGCGTTGATCACGGGCATCTTTTTACGCGGCACGCTCTCTTTCGGTCAAGCCCGCGCCGAACAGCGCGGTGAGATCCTCTCTGATGCGGAGCAAGGGTGGACTGGCCCCGAAGACCTGCTCTTTTTTGCGTTTGTGGCACTAGGATTCGCGATCCCCGCCTTGATCTTACAGACCCCCGCCGATCCCACCGCGCTCCCTTTGGCATACATGGCGCTAAGCGCTAAGTTGGGCGGTTCATTCGACACCTACGCCCCCTTCAATCCGGCGATCGCTTATAGCTATGCGCCGGGCTTTAGCGCACTCTCCGCCTATCTGAGTGAACAGTTGAATCTCAATATCGCGTCGATTCAATTAGGGATCAGCGCGGTGATCGGCTTTTTGGGGATCTGGTTAGCCTATGATTTTGGCTCGGAGATCCGTGATAAGCGCTTGGGGCGCGCAATGGCGATCGCCGCCTTACTGGGTTTCGGGGTGATCACCCTCTACTTTCGGGGTGATTTTACCGCGCTCTTAGGGGTGGTGTTCGCGTTGGCTTTTTGGGTGTATGCCTATCGTTATCAACAACACGGTCATCTATTGGATCTGATCGCGGCGGGTTTGATGATCGGCGCGGTGAGTCTGGTTCATTTAGCGCTGTGTTCTTTGATAGCGCTCGCTTATCTGATATGGGTGATCCTGCTCAATTTCAGTCAACCCCGCCCGCCGATCCGCCGGCTGATCGCAATGATCATCGCCGTGCCGGTGATCGCGATCATCGCGACATTGCCCTATTTAGCGCGTGCTTTCAATGCACTTGACCTTACACCGTATCGCGATAGTTGGGGCATTCTGGTGGCTGATCACGGGCTTTTGATCTTTATCGCGGCCTTAATCGGCGTAGGGGTGAGCTTGCGTCAACGTCAAGCGATCGGCTTTTTAGCGGTGGCCTTTCTACCCGCGTTGTTGGTCTTACCGTTGAGCTATGGCTTGGTGATCCCGTTGACGGTGTTCGGTGGGATCGGCCTGCTTTACCTGTGGGAACAAGCGATCGCGCCCCGACTCCCGCACCCCCGTCTTGCATTGATTTTAGCTGTGATCGGGTTGGTGCTATGGGCGGGCAATCTGGCGCGGATCTTGCCCGCGTCCCCGGTCACCGATGATGATCGCGCCGCGCTTGCTTGGTTAGAAGCCAACACCCCGCCGGATGCACTGATCCTCAACACCCCCACCGCGATCGGGTGGTGGACTCCGATCATTAGTGAGCGGGCCGCCGTCTACAGTTGGATTCAGCCGGATGATCGGCCGGCAGTGGAACTTTGGTCAGCGCCACCACCGGAAGTGGATTACCTGTTTTTGCAGTCGTCAAATGCGATCGGATTGCCAATCGCGGACGGGTTCACCCTAGTCTTTGAGTCGGGACTTGCGCGCATCTACGCCCGGGCTGATTAGATTTCTACAGGCAATGCCCGTAAACCGCGCACCAACATCGCATCTTTCCATTGCACCTCATCCGGTCGGATCGCGAGTCGAATTTGTGGTAGGCGGTGAAGCAATAAATTCACCGCCATTGCCCCCTCTACCCGGGCTAACGGCGCACCTAGGCAGTGATGAATCCCATATCCGAACGCGATATTTTTGCCCGCGCCCGGCCGGGTGATATCAAAGCGATCGGGTTGTTCAAAGACGGCTGGATCGCGATTCGCTGACAATAACGAGATATAGATCTGATGTCCGCGGGGGATCACCATGCCGCGATGCTCAATATCTTGCAAGGCCCAACGTGGCGTGGTGACCGCTACCGGACTTTCATAGCGTAGCATCTCCTCAATCGCGTTTTCGATGATCTCTGGATGTCCTTGCAACAGCTCCCATTGCCCGGGGTGTTGTAACAAAGAAAAGACCCCATTGCCGATCAGGTTTACGGTGGTCTCATGGCCGGCCAATAACAGCAAAAAGATCATCGCCACCAGTTCTTCGGTGTCTAAGCGTCGCACCTCACCGCCGCTTTCATCCTCATGCACATCGATCAAACGACTGGTGAGATCCTCGGTCGGATGTTCGCGTTTCTGCTCTAAAAATTCGTTGATAAACATCACAAATTCCAACGCCGCCACGCCCAACTCATCCATATCGACCGGACTTTTGATCAATATCTCTGACCAATGGTGAAATTTTTCGCGGTCGGTTTCCGGCACACCCAACAATTCCGCAATCACTGCCACTGGGATCGGCAAGGCAAAATCTTGTACCAGATCAAACGTTTTGCGCCCTTCTAAGCGATTCAAGGTCGTTTTGATGATCTCTAAGATTTGTGGACGCAATTGATCGATCATGCGTGGCGTAAAAGCGCGTTGGATCAGGCCGCGTAAGCGGGTGTGATCCGGCGGATCGCGAAACAACATATTTTGGGTGATCGGGATGTCATAATCACCGTCTGCGACCAATTCCCCCGGCCCAAAACGATGAATGTCTTTTGATAACCGCGAGTCCCGCATAAATGCGACGGCATCTTCATAGCCGGTGATCAACCACGTTGGCACCGTGCGCCCCGATTCTAAAACAGCGGTCGCAAATTGCGTTTGACGCATTTGCTCTAAGATCGGGTAGGGATTTTGAAAAAAAGCATGGTCTAAAGCGATCGTCATAAGCATTCCCCCTCACTAAGGCGATTTTGTCCGATTATAAGTTGCCGCTTACAGCTTAGGAGATTCTATCACCAACTTCTCACTGACCCATTGTGAACCCTCTTGACAGTTGAAATCAACCTGTGATACGATAAATTTCGACGGGATAAACCGGATAGGCGCGGCGGATGGCAAAGAATCATCGTTAGCCTTTCGCCTATCCGCCAACCGTCTTTTAACCAAAGGAGCGGACATGGCGAAGAACTACTTACAAAAAATCTTCTCCACCCAATCAACACCACAAAACGAACCGATACCGGGGACGAATCAGGTCAAAAATTCGGCCGGCGGTTATGTGTGGCAAATTGATCCGTGGGATCACTTGCGGCGCTTTCTGATTTTGGGCAGTGAGGGTGGGTCTTATTACGCGAAAGAGCGTGAATTGACCTTAGAGAATGCGACAAACGTCGCCCGCTGCATCGAATCGAATGGTTTGCGGGTGGTGAGTGAAGTCGTGGGGATCTCGCAAGCGGGCCGTGCGCCCAAAAACGACCCGGCGATCTTTGTTCTGGCGATGTGCGCCGCCTTTGGGGATAATGCGACTCGACAAGTTGCCTTAGCGGCCTTGCCTCAAGTGTGTCGGATCGGCACGCACCTGTTTACCTTTGCCGAATTGGTGCAAGGGATGCGCGGGTGGGGACGGGGGTTGCGCCGGGCGATCGGCCAATGGTACACCGCGACCGACGCAGGCAAATTGGCTTACCAAGTGATCAAATACCGTCAGCGCAACGGGTGGACACATACCGATACCCTTCGGTTGGCGCATCCGAAACCGCAAAATGACGATCAAAAGGCGATCTTCAACTGGATCACCAAGCGAGACCAGGCTGAATGGGCGCACGCGGACTCAAAACCGGAAAGCGCGGCGTTAGCGACGATCTGGGCCTTTGAGCGGGTGCAACGGGAGACCGACATCGATCAGGTGCTGAAGTTGATCACCGATTACGATCTGCCTCGCGAGGCGTTACCGACCGAATGGCTTAATCAGGTGCGTGTGTGGGATGCGTTGTTACCGCACATGCCGATGACCGCCATGATCCGGAATTTGGCCACGATGTCACGGGTGGGCTTGCTCCGTCCGGGAAGCGAGGCGGAACAACTGGTGATCGAACGGTTGCGCGATCGTGAACGCTTGGCGCAAGCCCGCATTCACCCGATCGCGGTGTTATCGGCGATGCGTGTGTACAAGTTAGGCTATAGCTTGCGTGGTCAAGCGACCTCACACGCTGAGCGTGAAAAACAACCCGGGTGGAAACCGTCGGCGCGAGTGTTAGATGCGTTAGATGATGCGTTTGAACTGGCATTCAAAACGGTGCAACCGGCTAACAAGCGCATGTTATTGGCCTTAGACGTATCGGGATCGATGGGCGCGGGCATGATCGCGGGCGTGCCGGGCTTGACTCCGCGTGATGGATCGGCGGCGATGGCGTTGGTGACGATGCGAACTGAGCCGAATTATCATATCGTCGCTTTCCAACAAGAGATCATGCCGCTTAAAATTTCGGCCAAACAGCGCTTAGATAATGTGATCCAAGACATCCGAGGATTGCCTTTCGGTGGAACGGATTGCGCGAAACCGATGTTATATGCATTAGAAAATCGGATTCCGGTGGATACGTTTGTGATCTATACCGATAGTGAGACTTGGTACGGGAACATTCACCCATTCCAAGCGTTAAAACAATATCGTCAACAAATGGACATCCCAGCGCGCTTAGTCGTCGTCGGCATGATCGCCAATCAATTCACGATCGCGAATCCCAACGATAAGGGGATGTTGGATGTGGTCGGGTTTGATACCGCTGCGCCGGATCTGATTAGTGCATTTGCACGGGATGAGGTATAATCGGAATGATTGTGGGATGCGGGTCGGAGTCAATGGGTTATCTTGAACATACCCCATGACGCAAACTCATCCGCATCCTGTTACGCAAATATCATCGTGTGTTGTGGGTCGAAAGCTATGGGTTATCGAGTTACAGGTTCGAGTCCTGTCCGCGCTTGCGCGGTAGCTCAACGGTAGAGCAGAGTGTTTAAACCATCGCCTCTCTTTATCCACAATGTTTCGGTCAACGAGTCAGTATTATGTGATGTGCGGGTCGTAGTTAGTGGGTTATCGTTCAAAGCGTAGTGATCTAAAAGGTCGTGTGGGTTCGAATCCCACCACTCCCGCTCTATGGGAGTGTGGCGGAAGTGGCAGACGCGCTAAAAAAAACTCCATTGGCGATCCTTTATCCGCACATCTTTGATCAAAAAAACATTTTAGTGTTCAGAATTCGGGTCGAAGTCAATGGGTTCTCTTGCCTCTTGAGCAAACCATACCCCATGACACACATTTATCCGGGCGCTGAATACTTCTTACAACCTCAAACAGCACGGGTCGGATCGTTTGGGTTCTCTGGTTCGGGGGGTTCAACTCCCTCACCGTTTGTAACCTCGTTACAGCGGTTTCCCAACGAATGATTTATCCGTGCTGTTTGTTTTCCATGCGCTCCCTAAACCTATTATTTTTCGATAAGCGGATCGCCTAGCGCCATACCTATTCAAACACAGCACACCATATCACACAGGCCGATTCCTTGCTCCATATACGATAGGGATAGAATTGTAGACAAGAAACTTTGCTGTGCCTACTTCTGCGATCTCGGTGTCCACTATGATTTAAAGCTTTTGACGGAAACTTTCTCTACCTCACTAGCCGCATGGAGAGGCATATTTGCCTTACTCTAAAATCTCTAAACCGACTTCCTCTAAACAGGCTACGACGGCACGATGATTGATCGTGAGTGTGCGTCCGTGACCGCCTAAGATCCCTTGACGGCGTAGATCGTTGATCAATAAGCTGACGGTAGTGCGATTCAAACAGGCCATGCTGGCGATGTCCGTTTGGGTGATGCCTTCCGGTACGCTTAACCAATCGTCGTTGAGACAACAAAAATGACGCGCAAGGTTTAATAAGGTGCCGAGTAAACGAGAACGCGCATCGGTGTGCATCAGGGCATGGGTACGGGCAAGCGAACGGCGTTGCGCGTCGGCCAAGTGTTTAATAAAATTTTGGCTAAGCTTAGGCAAACGTTCCAACATCGCCCAAAAATTCGACTCGGTGATCTTACCGACGATCACCTCGTTTAAGGTCACTGCACTTCCCACCCGAAAGCGGTATTGCCCTAAAAATAGCTCTCCGAACACATCCCACTGTTGAAAAATGCTGACAATGGTCTCATCACCGCGGGGATTGCCATAGGTCACTTTGACCATGCCAGAACGGAGGATATAGATACAATCGGCGGGATCGCCCGTGTGAAAGAGATATTGATGTTGATCGTAGCGCGTCAGGGCGATATAACGGGCGGCCTCTAAGCCTTCGGATTCCGTCAGTCCGTTAAAAAGCGGGGCGTTGAGTAGTGTCTGCACGGCAAGGCCTTTCGATCTGGAAGGCGAGTCGGCCATGGTGACCGACTCGCAAGTGCGGTTAGGCGCGTTGTAACTGGAATTTGGCCACGCCCGCTAAGATCACCCCGTAGATCCCATGGCCGATCAAGCTCATCCATTGCATGTCGCCGATCACCAACACCATTTGATTCATCCCCAACATCAACGGCATCAGGATCAACGCCCCTAACACCCACCAGATCGCACCATACACCACGCCGACCCCGATCGTCACTGGCCATCCTTGCGGTAAACGGGTAACGATCAACCCGAACGGTGCGGCGATCAGCAGGCTGATCACCATGTGAACAACAAAGCCGATCACTGGGCTGTCTTGGCCGATCAACATACCGACCATCGGTAACATACCTTGTAGGCCCATCATGACCCCAAAGGCGATTCCACCCGCAACACCGCCGATCAAACTGGCAATCACAGGGCGAGAAAGTCCGGTTGCGGATAAAGTTTGTGTCGTCATGGTCAACTGCTCCTCATCTAAGTTGCTTTAGGTATAACATCCTTAGTGATGACGCTTTGTTGTCTAGACAACACAAACATGAGGCAATCCTGTTTAGGTGGTGCCGCGGGTGCGTTCTTGGCCTTCCCAGATAAACGACTCGTTGCGGATAAAGGCCTCTAACATATTGCGGGCGATGTCATCCGGCGGTTGGATCGGCGGCGATTTAAAGAAATAGGAACTAGGGGCTTCGATCGCCCCGGAGATCCCACGATCCAAAGCCAATTTGGCACAGCGGATCGCATCGATCACCACGCCAGCGCTGTTAGGGCTATCGACCACCTCAAGCTTTAATTCGATATTGAGTGGCACATCCCCAAAACTACGGCCCTCTAAGCGAATATACGCCCATTTGCGATCCTCTAACCACGGTACATAATCACTCGGCCCGATATACACATTGCCTTCTCCCATATCATAGGGAAGTTGACTGGTGACAGAGTTGGTTTTGCTGATCTTCTTGCTCTCTAGGCGGGTGCGATCCAACATATTGTAAAAGTCCATGTTGCCCCCGACGTTTAATTGACTGGTGCGCTCCAATTTCACGCCACGATCCTTAAATAGGTTGGCTAACACCCGATGCACGATCGTCGCCCCAACTTGACTCTTGATGTCATCACCGATCACAGGTAAACCGCGCTCTCTAAAACGATTTTGCCAATAGGACTCGCGGGCAATGAACACCGGAATGCAGTTGATAAACGCGCATCCGGCGTTTAAGACCTGTTCTACATACCATTTGGTCGCTTGCTCACTGCCTACAGGTAGGTAATTGATCACCACATCGGTTTTAGTGTCTTTTAGGATTTGGGTGATGTTGGAGGTACTACCGGCCGCTTTGGTGATCTTTTGGGAAAGATAGGGGCCTAATCCGTCGTGGGTCATGCCGCGTTCGACACTGACTCCGAGGTTGATCGGCACTTCGGCAAATTTCACCGTGTTATTTTGGCCAGAAAAGATCGCTTGGCCAAGGTCTTTTCCGACTTTTTCCGTATCGATGTCAATGGCGGCCGAAAATTCAATATCCCGGATGCGATAACCGCCGAGATTGTTGTGCATGATACCGGGGATGAACTCATCATCCTTGGCATCTTGGTAATAGTAAACGCCCTGCACGAGTGAACTCGCACAATTGCCCACGCCGATGATCGCGACGCGGATTTTTTGGTTTGGACTCACGAATCGACTCCTTGTGTCTGTCGTTGTAGATTTTTTAAATGATAACCGCGATCGGAGGCAGATCATAGAACTGGATGCGCTGCGTCTGGTGTGTGGATCGCTGGTGGTATATGGTTAGAAGGGTTTAGACGATCGAAACTTACTCACTGCACTTACGCAAGTTACCGTGAAAAGCTTTGAACGATACGCGGTGGTTATACCTCGTGGCCGTTAAAGTCCGGTCATTGGTGACTAAGCGCCACAGTTCGCGCTGTCGCTGTTCTCAGACCAACACCCATTCTATAACGATCCGTTTCTGCGGTTTGAGCAGATAGCCCTGATTGACTACCCGACTCATGTTTACCCGTCTTCACTTGCTTTTGTGTATTGTGACATACGGCAGGTGTTCATTTTTCCAGTTTTATCTGGTCTTCGTATCTCTCACCACTCCCGATTTTTCGCCTTCTCTTACAGTATGATCCGCAATTTTGCCAACCAACGAACAGATTTTATCGCTTCATAAATGGGATTACCTAGCCTCACCACCGCAATACTACCCCTAAATGAGATAAATTTGGGCATTTGTATATTATTACAATTTAGCAAACCTACGTCATCAAGGATCGTATCCCCAAAAAGATACATCACTCCAATCATCTTAGGCTGTCTCTAACCAACCACCCCTATATTTGAATAACATCTACGGCTAGCTCTATTGATAGCCAGATATGCACGCTTACCAAAGAAACACCGATTATACGATTCGTCAAATTATATGCTAATGCTGACAACCTGCTCGGATCGGCGTAATTGACCGGATTACCCATCGCATACACATAGCGATTCAACTTTACTGGATTACGAAAATCATACGCCCAAGTATTCTATGCGAGGAAGCGATCGTTACTCAGATCGTATTGGCGCACACAGGTGATAGCGTCCGTTTTTGGCATCGAATTGCTGTCTGGTGAATAGGAAGTCGGTATTGCCACCCCGCTAAGCGTGGTCGTATTCTCAGTTTGACCGAAGGCGCTCCTGTGTTATCAGTTTCCAAGATGAGTGATAAGTATTACTGAGTCAATGTGTCAGTTTCATTTTTTACCTTTTCGCAAGCTATTTTTAAAAATAGATAGACAGGAATTAAAAACAAAAAAATAAAAAACACAACTCAATTAAAGCGCCTACCAAATTACAATGAAAACACAAACTTAAGTTGTTTAATATCCCTCCCACAACGGCTATACCTAAAAATAAAAATATAATTAAAGAAATAACCTGTTTTAAACGCTTATAATTCATTATTTCAGTGTAATCATGAACATTACCAGATGCAAATGACATCCAAAAGTATAATTGGATAATGGGATATTTTTCCCATACCTGTTTTAAATAGTCATCTTTTAGATTTTTGACTAACGCCAAACTATAGAACAGAAATGAAAAGAGACCTGAAGCCGAAATGAATGATAATAGAATTATGCTTAAATGATACACTTTTGACCTTTCTTTCAATTATAGGTATAGTAATGAAGCATCTACACCCTCCAGTTTAATACTTGAAAAGGGCATGATGTATTGTATTTGTATGTAGGTATTGCCACAATAGAAGATTGTATTGCAAAGGCCAAATATCAAGTTTAACAACCTCTATTTAGATAGTCATATATTGATAACTTGAATTAATAATAATTAATAATTATATTAGTTTAATACTAAAAATGTAATGAATTAAATAAATATCAAGTATTATATTTACATGAAAATCTCCAAAATTTGATTTCATGTATAAAACACTTAAACGAGGCTAGAGTAGACAAAATAGTTTTTGCGGGTGATTTAGTAGACTTCAGGATAAATGGAGATGAAGTAGTTAATCATGTCCTTTTGCTCAATTGCAAAGATAAGGATAAGCGGGTAAAGTCAATCGGTATGAGCGAAAAACGAGAGAGTAAATACGTCCGGTTTGCCCGGCTTGCATAGGCCGTCGCCCAAACGAGTGTGCCGCGCTAGGCCCATCCCAAAAGCCCACAACGGTTCACACAACCGCAAATCGTGGTTTGTCTGCTGCTGACCCAATACCTGAATCTGAGCTATCGCAATACGGAAGAAGGGTTATTGGCAAGTGCCGAAGTCCGGGAGGTGTTGGAACTTTCGGAAGTACCCGACCACAGCACGATTTCCCGAAGGCTCAAACGGTTAATGTTACCACGTTTGGAAGCGATGTTGGTCCAAATCCTCACTCAGCTTGAGGGAAAGGAAGGCGTGGTCGCAAGGGATGCGACTGGGTTTCGCTTCACGCAAGACAGCGCTTACTACACCACCCGCATCGGACGAAAACACCGCGATTGGGTAAAAGGGGTTTATGTCGTCGGCACGCGCTGGTAGAGGATCTTGGCTTGGGCAAGTGCCCCTCATGTGGTGCATGACGACACCCCTTAAGCGACGTATTGCGCGCTACATGCGGCAGAAAAACGGTCAACGTGACGGGATACTTTTGGCGAACGCGGGCTTTGACTCCTCGAAATTGACCTACAGTGACCTTGCACCTCCCATCCGACGCGGCGGAAAGCTCGTCGATCCAGACCGAAAAGCGCGGGCAAATTTGATCTCTCAAGCACGTCTG
>JALOOG010000129.1 GCA_025454525.1 Anaerolineae bacterium
TGTGCTATCATCAACTCAGGATTCACCCTAAGGAGGTTTGGATGAACGTGCGCTTCTACTTTATTTTTGCGGTTTTATATTGGCCTTTGGACGCAATCTTACGATCCGCCTAACCACGTTGCCGCTGTCGCCGAAATAATTTTTTTCCCTTAGCCGCCACTACTGCCGCACCTCATCCGAGCGAACTCGATCAAATCGTGATTCTGGATCGAAGCGCTGTTCTAAAGTTGTCGTTTCGCTTGTGAATCGCCTATAATCAACAGATGCAACGATCTGCTACCCTTAGGTTTTTTCATGATAGATGAACTGATCGGCAAACGCTTTGACGGTTATGAGATCTTAGAGCGCATTGGACGCGGCGGGATGGCCACCGTCTATCGCGCCATGCAACATTCGATGAATCGCATCGTGGCCATGAAGGTTTTACCACGCGAATTGATGAAAGACGACATCAACCTACAACGTTTTTCGCGTGAGGTGAATATCGTGGCACAATTGGAACACCGTAATATTGTCCCAGTCTATGATCATGGACAAATTGACGGACAACCTTACATCGTGATGCGTTATATGAGCGCGGGATCGATCGATGATCTCTTACGCCATGGGCCGCTTCCGGCAGAAAAATGCCTCAAGATCCTGCAACAGATCGCGCCTGCTTTGGATTATGCCCACAGTCGCAACGTCTTACATCGCGATCTCAAACCGAGTAATGTCTTGATGGATGCGAATGGGGATGCGTTTTTAACCGATTTTGGCATCGCCCGCATCGTTGGATCCGAAGGCCAAGGACTCACGCTCACTACACAGGGCGTTGTCGGCACACCCAGTTACATGAGTCCCGAACAAGCGCAAGGCCTCACCCTAGACGGGCGCAGCGATGTCTATTCGCTTGGGATCATGCTCTTTGAGATGACCACTGGCCGTCGTCCCTTTTTAAGCGATACGCCCTACAGCATCGCCGTGATGCAAGTGACCACCCCCCCGCCTTCACCGCGCTCACTTAACCCCAAGATCACGATCGCGGTGGAACAGGTGATCCTCAAATCACTGAAGAAAAAGCCCGATGAACGCTATCATAGTGCCGAAGCGTTGTCTCAAACCCTAGAAATGGCGATCGAAAATCCCACTAACTTTCATGACACCGAAAAGCGACTCCGCACCTCATCAGAGACCCAACCTCATCCGGTGCAACCGATCGCGCAATCACCGACCTTTAAACCTCAACCTCAACCCGTCTATCCGGTGGCCACACCCCAATCCACCCCCCACAACAATGCCCCCGTAAAATCCCCTCCGCGCAAGCGCGCTAATCGCAATATGTTATTGAGCGTCTTGATCGGAGTCGGGATCGGGTGTGCGTTATTGTTGGTGGTGACATTGATCTTAGCCGCGATTGCCAGTCAACTCCTGAACGGCAATGCCAGTAATGGTGCGGTCGTTGATGATGCAACCGAAACGCTTGACGCGCCGATCGTGATCACCACGCCCAGCGAAAATGAGGATGTGTTGGGCATTGAACTGCCCACGCGCCCCGCCGTTCGCACCACGCCCTTACCGAATATCAGCGCGCCGACTCCGACGGCCGGACTTTCCACGCTCACCGGACGCTTGATCTATTTCGCCCGACGATCGCCCGATGACTCCTATGAGTTGTATCGGCGCACGCTGAACACCGCCTTTGAGATCCAACTCACCTCGGATCTAGGCGCGAATATGTATCCTCACGTCTCCCCTGATGGGGAGCGTGTTGTTTATCAGTCCAATAAAGACGGGGATGATTTTGACCTCTATTTGACCACCGTCGCAGGCAGTGGCTTACGGCGAATCTTGGACAATCACGTTGACGATCTAATGCCCGCATGGTCTCCTGATGGGCGACGAATCGCCTTTGCCTCTGATACCCGCGGTGATGGCCGTTACGACCTGTTTATGATCCAATCCGACGGCACAAATTTAGTGCGACTTCTGACCAATGGCCGCCGTAACAGTCATCCTCGTTGGAGTCCTGATGGCACACAGTTGATCTTCACCAGTGGACTCGCGGAGGATGCCCGTACATGGGACATCTGGATGTTAACGATTGCGACTGGTAACTTGACCAATCTCACCGATAACGATGTGCGCGATAGTTGGGCGACCTTTAACACCGACGGCACGATGATCTATTACCTAAGTCAATTGGATGCCCGTATCGCGATTTTACGCTTGCCGGTCACGGGTGCGACTTTCCCAGAGCTGATCTATCGCACGCAGGGTGATGAGTTTTTGTGGGGATTATCCTTTGCAGCGGATCGATTGTTATTTAATGCAGGGGACGCGGAACAAGCGGGTGGTGAGGTCTTCACGCTGGCGTTAGACGGCTCAGATCGGCAATTGATTCCGACAGACGGCGGCCTCATACCGATCTGGTTTCCCTAACCTTAGGTTACACGGTGCGATAAGGCAAAGCGATGATCACGGTTGTGCCTTCTTGAACCTTACTCTGTACACGGATCACCCCATGATGTAATTCAACCGCTTGTTTCACCACCGTTAAACCCAGTCCAGTCCCCGGCAAGTTCACCACATTCGCGCCACGATGCAATGGCTCAAACAGCAACTTTTGATCTTCATCCGGGATCCCCATGCCGTGATCGATCACCCGTAACACCAATTGCGTGTTTTCGATCCCGATCTCTATAATCACCTCGCTGAAACGGGGCGAATACTTTACGGCGTTCGAGATCAAATTGTTGAGAATTTGTCGCATCAGCTTTGGATCTAACATCGCTATGAGGCGATCGGGGGCATGGAGTTGTAGCGTGTGTGTATTTTGTAACACCAAGAGATACTCATCCATGATCTGCCGTGCCAAACTGACCAGATCGGTCGGCATCGCGATAAAATCAAACTCGCGTCCTTCTGAACGGCTGACCAATAACATCTCTTTGACCAGATCCGACAGATGCTCCACTTGGGTATTGATGTTATCTAGGTATTGATGTTCTTCATCGATCGTCATGCGCGCCTTGTAGAGTTTCATCAGATCGGCTGACAGGCGGATCGATGAGAGTGGAGTCCGTAACTCATGCGACATCATGCCGATAAAACGGTTTTTAAAATCGCGTAATTCCCGTTCTTTTTCAAGCGCGATCGTGATGCGCTCTTTTTCCCACAATTCTTCTTCCATGCGTTTCCGTTCGGTGATGTCTTGGATGATGCCCGTGTAGATCCGACGATTGCCCAAGTACACCTCCTTCACCGCAAAATTCATCGGGAACAGCAACGAATCATGACGTTGACCGACGATCTCATGATGACCGTTGGCTTGAAGTGCGCTCAAAATTTGACGATATGGCATTTGACGATACGGCTCACCGAACAAGATGTTAATTTCGCGTCCGATCAACTCTTTCGGCGCATACCCAAAGATCAGGGTTGCGGCGTTATTGACACTCTCTAAGCGTCCGGTGCTGGTGATCGTCACGATCCCGTTGACCACATTATCAAGAATCGTCTGGAGGCGTTTTTGATTGTCCTCTAATTGCACCTGTACCAGTTTAAGGTCGGTCACGTTCTGATGAGCCACGATCAAGCGCGTTCGTCCATCCCAAGCATAGCGAGTGACACGCACCACAAACCAGCGGCGTTCAGTTGGGCTGTGACAGGGGTATTCAAGGTAAAATTCGGTACGATTGCCCTTTAAGACATCGCGAATTCCAGTACTCATCAAGGGCGCTTCTTGCGAAAACTTCCCTTGTGATTGATCACAAATGGCGAGGTAATTGATGCCTAAACTATATTTGGGGTCAGACAAGCCATTTTCATCAGCGAAACGCCGCCATGCGTCATTCACCCCGATAATTGCGCCATCATCGTCTAGGATCGCGATGTGTGCAGACAGCGCATCCAAGGCGGATTGCACAAAATATTCCGATTGGTGGGTTTGACTTTTACCAGAATGTTCTTGATATAACACAGACAGCTCCCCTGATCTTTACCGCCACTTGTAAAACCTAAAATGAGAATACAATGAGCCAAATAGCAATAAAATTAAAACTACATGAGTGAAATCATTATACACCCACTTTTCAAAGATGTGCAAATTCTCTCATATTAAATTTTAATTGAAATTAAGTGTATGATTAGCGGCAAGCGTGCGCTGATAAACTTTATTTGATCATCGCTTGGATTTTAATCATACACTTATGTTGATGAGAGGAAAATAAGCGCCTGTTTAGCTAGTTGTTGTAGGTGAAACGACCGCGTTGACTTTTATCTTCCAAGGATCCATCTCACAATTTTGTAATTACAAGAGCTTAAGGTTTGAACAGGGTTTGTATTTGATATAATCGGCGTTATATCGGAACGAGAGATCACCCATCATGACGACAGTTGAGAATCTGCGTTTTCGCACCATTGAGCAGAAACGCGCGGTAGTCTATCGCGCCCTTAGGATGAACCCACACGATCAGCGCATGTGGAGTTTGATGCTCAAATTGTCCTCACCCCAACAAATTTACTATGCCAGTAAACAGGGCGTGTTTATCAACTATTCGCGGACAGATGATCTGTTTGTAACCCAATTGGTGACCGATCTGCGCGAGGCTCGGATCGATGTCTGGTTAGATATGTTGGATGTCTCGTATCAAGGCGATTGGCGTAAAGAGATCGGTCATGCCTTAGATCGGTGTGGGGTGATGTTGATGATCAGTTCACGGGCAGCGTTACAAGACGGCGATCTGTTTAGTGAGCGTCAATATTTTCTCACCTGTGGCAAGATCATCGTGCCGATCATGTATCAAGCAGAGTCGATCGATCTGATCGGGTATCCTCCCCCGGTCGACTTTCGCTACAGTTACGGGTTAGGCCTGCAACACCTCAAGCGTATGTTAGCGCCGCGTCCGGCGACTCGCGAAATGCGCTAAAAAACCCCCTTATGGGGGATTTTCAGTGTGTGTGGCGGATTACAAATAATCGCGCAATTGACGACTCCGGCGCGGATGACGCAAGCGCCGTAAGGCCCGCCCTTCAATTTGACGGATACGCTCACGGGTGAGTCCGAATTTGCGTCCGACTTCTTCTAAGGTGTAGCTCTTGCCATTCTGTAGGCCAAATCGCAAGCGTAAGATCCGGGCCTCACGCGGGGTAAGCGTCGCTAAGAGTTCTTCGATCTTCTCGTTTAACAAATTGTGATGAGCCGACTCGGTGGGGGTGGGCAAGCTATCGTTTTCAATAAAGTTACCTAACTCACTGTCATCATCTTCACCGACAGGGTGTTCAAGGCTTAACGGTTGCCAAGAGACTTTTAGCATCCACTCGACCTTACGGGTATCTTCTTGCATCTCTTCGGCGATCTCATGCAAATCCGGTTTTCGCCCAAACTCTTGTTCCAATTGTCGCACCACCCGATACAACTTACGGATGCGATCGGTCATATGGACGGGGACGCGGATCGTCCGCCCTTGATCGGCAATCGCACGGGTGATCGTTTGACGAATCCACCAAGTCGCATAGGTGCTAAAGCGGAAACCGCGCCGATAATCAAACTTTTCGACCGCTTTCATCAGCCCTAAATTGCCTTCTTGGATCAAGTCCAGAAAATGCACGCCCCGTGACATATACTTTTTGGCGATCGAAACCACCAAGCGGGTATTGGCTTTGATCAGGTGTTCGCGTGCGTCAATGCCGTCTTGGGCAAGCACGGCCCATTCCATCACTTGGGGATGATTGGGATCGCGGGTGATCTTCTTTTGGGCATTCAGGCCAGATTCCATACGTTGCGCGAGGGAGATCTCTTCATCAATGGTCAACAACGGCACTCGCGACATTTCCTTGAGGTATAAGCCAACGGTGTCATTAGACGGAAGATCAAACGTTGGGTAATCTTCTTCATCGTCGTCTTCAGCGCTGTGAGCGTCAAACTCGAGACTATCAAAAAACAAGTCATCAAAAGGTTCTAAGTCATCGTGGTCATCTTCGTCTTGTGCTTCAAATAAATCGAGATCATCGGGCATGAGTTCTTCACTAAAGTTTTGATCATACTCGTTCATAAATCCCCCTTTGACGGCCCTATTCTATTAGCAAATCGGGTAGGGCTGCCCCTACCCTGATAACTCACGTTCATTTACTGGCGATTCAACAGTTTTTTCAGTTCTGACAACCGCGGATCGATCGTCTCTTGCTCACATTCACAATCACCCTCATTCCGATTCGCACCACATTCTGGGCATAATCCTTTACAATCTTCACGACACAGTACCCGATGTGTCGATCCGATCAATACTTCTGCACGCAACAATTCAGCCAGATCCAAGATGCCATCATCGTGAATCACAAAATCCGAGTCCACTTGTTGATTGACACCATACAATTCTTCGATCGCGATCATCATATCGCGTTCAACTGGTTCTAAACAACGATAGCATTCATCTTGTGCGCCAGTATGCAATTGCGCCTGGATTAAGATACCTTCTTTTGTCCTGCTTAGGCGCACGGGGCCACGCACATAACTGAGGACTAGATCATCGGCTAACTTCACAGTCGGCACGTCTAGTTCAAAGTCTTGGCTGTGTCCCGGGCCGGCGTTGAGCAGAAACCCGACATTTAACTTGAGGACACGATTGTGGAGATAGTTGCCCACGGAGATTTGAGCCTTAATTTAGGATGGTTAATTGGAGTTACAATTACATTATAGGGAAATTGAAGGCCACAAGTCAAGAGATTAACCTTAGCTTAAACCAGATCCTAACCTTTAATGCTACTTTGAGCGTAAATTGCGCCCATTACGGTTAAAATAAGGGTGAATAGAAGATGAATAAACACTAAGTGTTTTTAAACATCGATCTCCCACATTGGATAATGATCCTAGGAGTGGAGAAGGGCCAGCACGATGAGCATACAAACTTATTGGGGCGATACAGGACAGTCGATCTTATTGGTGAGCTTTGAAGGGGCATGGGTGTGGGATGAAGTCTATTTCACCCTGACTCGTGCGGAACAACCTCATCGTGTCGATCTGATCTTGGATTTTCGTCTATCAGGGCGGATTCCCCCTCATGCCGCGGGTCATTTGCGCGCCTTAGTTGAAAATCAACCGACCAATGTCCAGTTAGTCGTATTTGTCACCACCGGGCAGTTTATGGTGGTGTTGTTGCGAGCCTTGATGCAAGTATCCGGGATCTTGCGCCATAAAGCGCGCACCGTGTCACAAGTAGATGACGCACTACAATTGATCGAACGGGAGCGTGGTAACTCGTTTCAAAACCATTATCGCACGCAACCCCTCGTAGATTAAAAAGCCCATCGGGTAGCACTTATACTACCCGATGGGCTTGGTTTATTTGTTGCGTTCACTTAAACGGTAGCCGATCCCACGCACATTGATGATCAAGTCTGCGTTTTGGCCCGCCTCTTTAAGCTTTCGACGTAAGTTGCTGACATGCGGACGGATCACTTCACGAGCTTCGGTCTCATCGATCGTGTAACCGCGCACCTCACGCACCAATTCCGTACACGGCACAACCCGCCCACGATGCGCCCCTAGATACAACAAGAGGTCAAATTCAGTGGGAGTCAGATCCATGTGTTCATCCCCCACCGCGATCTGATAACGACCGGGGTAGACCGTCAACGGCCCCAATTGCATACTGGTGCTTTGACTTGCGTCAAAATCATCATACATATTGGAGGGATTCGGCGCGGACGGAGACGGCTCATTTCCACCATGCAAGGCGGCGCTTAAAGCTCGGCGTGTCTCGGTATCCGATTTAGCCAATTCAAACACATCATTACGGATTGCGTCTAACAAGGCACGACGACGGCGCAAATTTTGGGCGCGTTCGATCCCGCGTGCCACACTTTGGCGGATGTCTTGGCTAGAGCTAGGCTTGATCAAATAATCATGTGCGCCCAAACGTAACGCTTCTACGGCCATGGTGAGCGTTGCGTAAGCGGTCATCAAGATCACGATCGCATCCGGGGCTTGAGTTTTGATCCGGCGTAATAGTTCGACACCATCGATCCCCGGCATCTTCACATCGGTTAAGACCACATCAAAATCTTGCTTGGCTAAAATTTCAAGGGCTTCTTCGCCACTTTTGGCCTCGCTTACCTGATAACCAGCGCGTTGCAGCGTTTTGCTGACAGAATAGAGGTTCAGCACTTCATCATCAACCACAAGCACGTTTGCAGGGTCGGTATTGGTTGGGGGGGTGAAATTATCCATAACGATCGGCACTCGGTCTTTAGACAGCGAGTGGGATGCCTAACCTCCTTAAAATTGGATTGAACGAAAATCAACACCTACTAGGATAATTGCATTTTTCATAGACACGATTTTAGCGCACGCTAAGCTTAACTCATTATCCCATTTTCATCCGTTGTTTGTCAATTCTTTCTCAATTGTAACTATGTATTTCAATTTTGGCAACGGGTGTTTGCGAATTGGTGAGACAAGTATTTACAAGGAAAGTAAATTTATTAAACTTTCAGTGCTTTAAAATAAATTTTTGTTATTCAATAGTTGTGATGAACGTTTACAAATATGAGGACGATCTGCTCAATTGCAAAGATTGGAAGGGTGGGTAAAAAGCAAGAGATGAGCCAAAAACGTGAGCGTAAATACGTCCGTTTTGCCTTAGGCGGTCGCCTAACCATAGATTGTCGTGTGTCTGCTACTAAGCCAATACCTGCATCTGAGTTACCACAACACTGAAGAGTTGTTGCGGGCTAGTGTCGAAGTCCGTGAAGTACCCCAACGGATCGCTGTTGCTGATCTCAGCACAATTTTGGGGATGTTCAAGCGCTTGATGCAACTAAGTTTGACTTCACCCAAGCCAGCGCCTACCACACGGGCTAAATCGGTAGGCGGACAACTTTCCCGTTAACCTACATTCTAGTGAACCCACCTAGGTACAATAGTACCTAGGCAAAAACGCGATCCGGTTAAGCTTCTTCTGGACTGGCGAAACTAGCGATAAAATCCCGCGCTTCTTGTTCCGTCCGCACGATCCGCTTACGACCCTGTTGGGGTGAGATCTTCAATTCCACCTGTAAAATATGCTCTTGCGCCTTGGTTTCGATCAATAATGCGACTGGATGACTACTCACGTCCACCCGCATATTCAATTGTTCGCTTTGACGTTGCGCGGCGGTCAAATTACGGTTATCAAAGCTGGTCACTTGGCGAAAATCGTAGATCGATCCCCGTGCGCGAGAGACTTCTAAGGGGTTGTTGCGGATCACCCCATGTAGCCATTGATAAAAGCTTTGGGTCACATCGGGCGACAAGATCCCGCGATAAGTCACATATAAAATCCGCTCTGTTTCATTGTAAGAACAGGATAAACGATCCGTCTCTAAGGGAATAATGGCCATACAGATCTCACCTTTTTCATGAATTTTTCATCTGATTATAGGTGAGATCGCTCAAAATGCCTACTAAAATTTACGTTTCAAATTAAACCACAAACGCCCCGTTTTTATAAAACAGCTCACCGTCCACAATGATCTCGCTGTCATCACGCATATCGCAGATCATATCCCAATGTACTGCGCTCTTGTTTTTGCTGCCTGTTTCGGGGTAGCCCATGCCGATCGCCATATGGATCGTACCGCCGATCTTTTCGTCAAACAGGATGTTACCGGTAAAACGATTGATCCCGAAATTGGTGCCGATCGCAAATTCACCTAAGTAACGCGATCCTGCATCCGTATCTAATTGTGCCTGCAACAGATCATCGTTTTGATCGGCCCGCGCTTGCACCACTTGCCCCTGTTCAAAAGTCAATTCGATCCCAGACACCGCCCGTCCGCTCACAATGGACGGATAGGTGAAGCGCACCCAACCGTTGACGCTCTCTTCTACCGGCCCAGTGAAGATCTCACCGCTGGGCATGTTGTGTTTGCCGTCACTGTTGATAAACACGCGATCCTCAATTGATAGGCGTAAATCGATGTTGGGGCCTTGCAAGGTGATACGCTTTTTCCCCTTGAGGTAATCGACTTTTTTCTGTTGCATCGCCGAGATCGCGTTCCATTCCGCAACCGGATCTTCCCGATCACAAAACATCGCGCCGAACACAAAAGCCTCGTATTCCTCAAGGCTCATGTTAGACTCTTGTGCGCTTGATTCGGTGGGATACCAAGTCCCTACCCAACGCATTTTCCCTTGTGCCGCACGATTCAAGCGGGTGTCTAACCAAGTGCGTTTAGCAGCGCGCTCTTGTTGCACACGCTTGGCCGGAATTTGAGTCATCGCACGGGTATTCGCGCCACCCCCAACTCGGATATAGACATCGGCCTGTTCATAATAGAGCGTTTGTGACGGGTCAAGCCACGCGATCTGCTCATCATTGGCCTCGCGTAAAAAGGTGCGGGCCATCCATTCATCACTGATCAGCAAAGTTGGATGTCCGCCCGCTTGGATCACGGCGCGATAGATCTCGCGTAACGCGGTTAACACGGTGACATCCCCAAGAATGCCCACCCAATCGCCCACTTGTACCGCTGTGGAATAATCCACCAAGACATCCGCTAAACGTTGCACACGAAGGTCGGTCATCAGATTTAGATCCTTTCTGTATCATCCTAATTGTAAAGTCCTAAAAGTGTTTAGAAAACGATAGCTGCCAATCAGAGTCGAAAGCGTTGTGGGAAGCAATAAAATCGTACACACTTTGAAGAGGGTGGTCAAGATACGTAGATAGGTGATTGGCACAAGTCGCTACCTTGAGATGCTTCCAGAAGCGCTCACTCGGATTGAGATCGGTGGAGTAAGCTTCCCGTACTTGTTCCAACGGTTCATCGCTGAGAGTATGATTGTTGTGTTTTGGCATCTTTTTATTCTCACCTGTTCTCTTCTTTCTTTCAAGACGCTACAATATGATCGACTTCCCCGTTTCTTAAGAGCATTAGAGCGGGGGATAAAGTAGCGTGGCTACAACGCTTTTATTTGAACGGGGTGAACCTCAAAATAGCCAGAGCCTCGAGATGTGATACAATTTGCACAAATTGAATTGTTGATCTTGAACAGGAGCTTCTTGTGTTACCCCCGTTTAAAAATGAACCGTTTACTGATTTTACGCACTTCTTGTGTTACCCCCGTTTAAAAATGAACCGTTTACTGATTTTACGCAAGCCAACACCCGCGCCGAATTTCAGGCCGCCCTTGATCGGGTCAAAAGCGAGGTCGGACAAACCTATCCCCTCGTGATCGGCGAGCAACGTCTCGCTTTAGCGTCCACATTTGCGACGGTGAACCCCTCGCGCCCGCAGGAGCGCTTAGCGCACTTTGCGGACGGTGATGCAACACACGCCGATCAAGCGATCGCGGCCGCCGCCGAAGCCTTTAAGACTTGGCAATACGTCCCGGTGGAAACCCGCGCTGATTACTTATTCAAGGCCGCGGCCCAGATGCGCCAACGTAAACATGAATTTAGCGCGGTCTTGGTGTTAGAGGTGGGTAAAAGTTGGGCCGAAGCCGATGCAGACACCGCCGAAGCGATCGATTTCCTTGAATATTACGCCCGTCAAATGTTGCGCCTTGCCGATAGCAGTCATCTGCTCACCCCTTACGACGGGGAACGCGGGACGTTGCATTATATCCCATTGGGAGTCGGCGCGATTATCCCGCCTTGGAATTTCCCCTGCGCGATCGCTTGTGGCATGATCAGCGCCGCGATCGTGGCCGGAAATACAGTCGTGTTTAAGCCCGCCGAACAAAGTCCATTGATCGGGTGGAAGGTGGCCGAATTGTTCTGGGACAATGGTCTACCGGACGGCGTGCTGAATTTTGTGACCGGCCCGGGTCACATCGTCGGCGCTCGCATGGTGGAGCATCCGCAAACCCGCTTTATCGCGTTCACTGGATCGCGCAATGTGGGCTTAGAGATCAATGTGAAGGCCGCGCAAGTGCAACCGGGCCAAAAATGGCTCAAGCGGGCGATTTTAGAATTAGGCGGGAAAGACGCGGTTGTAGTGGATGAGACCGCGCAATTAGATCGGGCCGCGCAAGGCATTGTATCGAGTGCCTTTGGCTTTCAGGGACAAAAATGCAGCGCGGGCAGCCGAGCGATCATCGTCAAGGATGTGTACGATCAAGTCACAGAGCAGGTGATCGCGCTTACCGAGAAATTGACGATCGGCGCGCCAGATCATAGCCATGAAATTTACATGGGGCCGGTGATCGATCGCGAGTCGATGCGACGGATCATGGAATATATTGAACTTGGCACGCAAGAAGGGGAATTGTTGTACGGTGGTCATGCGATCGAAACACCGGAAGGCGGTTATTTCATCCAACCGACGATTTTCGGACAAGTTGATCCCCATGCCCGCATCGCGCAAGAGGAGATCTTCGGGCCGGTGTTGGCGCTGATCAAAGCGGAAGATTATGATCACGCGATCGCGATCGCGAACGATACTGAATACGGCCTCACTGGATCGGTATATAGCCAAGATCGCGGACGTTTAGAGCGGGCGGCCCGTGAGTATTTTGTGGGCAATTTGTATTTCAACCGGAAGTCTACAGGGGCCATGGTAGGGGCGCATCCCTTCGGCGGCTTCAACATGAGTGGCACCGATAGCAAGGCTGGCGGCCCCGATTACCTCTTGTTATTCACGCAAGCCAAGAGCATCGCCGAAAAGATCGGCTAAATTTGGCGCAAAAGGGGGCCAAACGCCCCCTTGATGATCTTAATCCCCGTTAAACAATTCCCGCACGCGATCCATAAAGCCTTTACCGTTGTGTGGCGTGTGGGGTTGAACTTCTTTGCCAAAGGATTGGGCCAATTTTTCAAACAACTCACGTTGTTCGGAGGATAACTTGGTTGGGATCTCAACGGCCACTTGCACCAACTGATCACCGCGGCCGGTGTTCGATCCGTCGGCGCGCAAGCGGGGAAAGCCTTTCCCACGCAACCGGAAGGTTTTGCCGCTCTGTGTCCCTGGTGGGATCACCAATTCTACATCCCCATCCACCGTGGGGATCGTGACTTTATCACCTAACACCGCTTGTGGCACGTTGATCATCCACCGTAGGATAATATCGTTGTCTTGACGTTGGAACAGCGCATGTTCTTTGACCTGGATCACCACGTACAGATTACCACTTGGTGCGCCCCGTTCACCCGCGTCCCCTTCACCGCGCACTTGGATCTGGAGGCCTTCACGCACGCCGGCCGGGATCTTGACGTTTAATTTGATGTGTTTACGGAGTCGTCCGCCGCCGTCACAGGTCTTGCAACGGTGTTCGATGATCGTGCCTGTGCCGCCACAACGGGGACAAGCGGTCACGCGCACCATAGACCCCAGAAAGGTCTGTTGGACTTGACGAAATTCGCCCGATCCGTTGCATTGTGGGCATGTGGAAGGCGAGGTGCCGGGTTCTGCTCCGCTCCCGTCGCAAGTCTCGCACACCTCTAAGCGATCAAACTCAACTTCGCGCTCCACACCGAACACCGCTTCTTCAAAGCTGATCGTCATGTTGATGCTGCGATCATTGCCGGGACGGGGGCCACGGCGGCGGGTGCTGCCTTGTCGATTCGCGCCGAAACTGTTGAAAAATTCCTCGAAGATCTCCTCAAAGCCGCCCATGTTCTGGCCGCCCGCGCCGAAACCCGCCCCACCGACTCCGGCGTGGCCGAAGCGGTCATAACGGGCGCGTTTGTCATCATCGTACAAGACCTCGTAGGCCTCGTTGATCTCTTTGAACTTGGTTTCCGCGTCGGTTTCTTTGCTGACATCCGGGTGATATTTACGGGCCAGTGAGCGGAAGGCTTTCTTGATGTCGTCTTTACTGGCGCTACGTGACACGCCTAATATTTCGTAGTAATCTCTCGCCATGCTCTTGAGCCGTCCGTAACTATTATTTGAACTTGAAAAGCGCTCTTAGGCGCAATATTGCAAATCTTACCAGAGATTAAAGCAAAAATTCAACAAATGGGTAGGGTGATCTTCCCTACCCATTTCGATCGATTACGCTTCAGTGAACTCCGCGTCGATCACATCTTCATCTTTACCCTTGTCTTGACCTTGCCCGGCCGCGTTCGGTGCGCCGCCGTCCGCCCCTTGTTGGTACATGCTGCCGCCCAACTGTTGGATGTGATTGGTCAAGGCCTTGGGTTTGTTTTTTCGCGTCTTCTGGCAAGCGATCCGCAAATTCCCGGAGCAGTTTTTCCGCCGTGAAGATCGTCGAGTCGGCTTGGTTGTTCACTTCGGCGGTTTCTTTGCGTTTCGCATCTTCGGCGGCGTGTTTTTCCGCCTCTTTCACCATGCGATCAATCTCCGCGTCATTTAACCCCGTGCCGGCCGTGATCGTGATCTTTTGTTCACGGTTGGTCGCTTTGTCTTTCGCGCTCACGTTTAAGATCCCGTTGGCATCAATGTCAAAGGTGACTTCCACTTGCGGAATCCCACGCGGCGCGGGTGGAATGCCATCCAAGTTAAATTTACCCAAAGATTTATTGTCTTGGGCCATCGGGCGTTCCCCCTGCACAACGTGGATCTCCACCTGTTGCTGATTATCCGACGCGGTAGAGAAAACTTGAGTCTTTTTAGCGGGGATCGTGGTGTTACGTTCGATCATCGGAGTCGCCACGCCGCCCAACGTTTCGATCGCTAAGGTGAGCGGAGTCACATCTAACAAGAGGATGTCCTTCACATCACCCGATAACACGCCGGCTTGGATCGCGGCACCTAAGGCGACCACTTCATCCGGATTTACGCCTTTACTCGGCGCTTTGCCGAAGAATTTTTCGACCGCCTCTTGGATCGCGGGCATCCGAGTCATACCACCGACCAAGATCACGGTATCGACTTCATTTTTACTCAAGTTTGCGTCTTTTAAGGCCGCTTCACAGGGGCGGATCGATTTTTCGATCAGATCGCTCACCAGATTTTCCAACTTGGCACGGGTGAGGGTAACGTTGAGATGTTTTGGCCCATTTGCATCCGCGGTGATAAACGGCAAGTTGATGTCGGTGGAAAGCACACTAGAGAGTTCGATCTTGGCTTTTTCCGCGCCTTCTTTCAAACGTTGTAACGCTTGACGATCTTTGCGTAGATCGATCCCGTTTTCTTGTTGGAACGAGTCCGCTAACCAGTTGATAATGCGTTCGTCGAAGTTGTCACCGCCTAAGTAGGTATCCCCATTGGTGCTACGGACTTCAAACACCCCATCGCCAACTTCGAGGATCGAAACATCAAATGTACCACCGCCCAAGTCATAGACCGCGATGATCCCGTTTTTGCGTTCTCCCAAGCCATACGCCAAGCTAGAGGCTGTCGGTTCATTGATGATCCGCAACACCTCTAAGCCCGCGATCTTGCCCGCGTCTTTGGTGGCGTTGCGTTGCGCGTCATTAAAATAGGCGGGGACGGTGATCACGGCACGATCGACTTTTTCGCCGAGGTAAGCTTCCGCATCCACTTTGATTTTTTGCAGGATCATCGCCGAAATTTCTTGTGGGCTGTATTCACGTTCGCCCATCTTCACGCGCACATCCCCATTGGCAGCGCTAGACACATGATATGGGACGTGTTTGATCCCTTCTTGCACTTCTTTGTCATTATAACGGCGGCCCATAAACCGCTTAACCGAAAAAACCGTGTTTTCTGGGTTGATCACCGATTGGTTGCGGGCGACCTTGCCCACCAAGCGCTCCCCGGTTTTGGGGTTGGTAGCGACCACCGACGGGATCAAACGACCACCCTCAGATGAGGGGATCACCACCGGTTCACTCCCTTCCATCACTGCAACGACCGAGTTTGTTGTCCCCAGATCAATACCGATAATACGTCCCATGATTGCTTGCTCTCCTCGTGATTTAAACGTTGGGTTGTCTAACTGTTAATTGGCGACCTTGACCAGCGCGGGACGTAATACCTTGTCCCCGCTGACATACCCTTTTTGTAGGGTGATAGTGACGTGTCCGCTCTCGATCGTGTCGGAGTCTTCCATGCCGATCGCCTCATGCTTGCTGGGATCGAACGGTTGTCCGACCGGATCAAGGGTTTGAATTTCAAACTCATGGAGCAGTTTTTCAAACTTTTTAATAAACAGGCCGACTCCGTTGATCCATGGATTGCCACTCAATTCGGTCGGCACATTTTCCATAGCGCGCTCAAAGTCGTCAATGAGTGGGAGGATCTTGGTCAACGCTTCGTGTGCGCCTTTTTGACGGCTTTCGCTCATCTCGCGATCCACACGCTTTTTATAGTTGGCAAATTCGGCGCGGGTGCGTTGCCATCCTGCGAGATATTCTTCTGCTTGGGCCTTAAACGGGCCACCGTCTTCCGTTGAAGGGGGTGGGGTGGTTTCCGGTGTGGTGTCTACCGTTTCCGATGTTTCTTGATCCACTTGGGTTTGATCGTTATTGGTATTGGTCATGATTCGCGTTTGCTGATTGAGCATACAAATGCCGCGATTATATCAAGGGTGCGATAGAATCATGTTAGAGATGCCCGCCGCTCATGAATTTTTTAGACAGGTGGGGCTTATTTGTCTTGGGAGTCGTCCTCATCGGGATAAAAATTTTGCATTAACCCAGACATCAAACTGGCGACATAACGCACGGTGCTGATCGCACGTCCGTAATTGATATGAGTGGGGCCTAAGACTCCGATTGCGCCGCTCAACTTGCCGGGGACACCATAGCGACTCAAGACCATGCTCAATTGATTGATCTCATCCCGTCGGCCTTCACCCGCGATCACCACCTGTACATCGTTCGACACCGGGCTTAAAAATTCATCCAAGATCAAGTTTAAAAAGGCGCGTTCCTCAAACACTCGGAGCGCCTGTTGCGCGCCTTCGCTATCGGCAAAAGTGGTGATGACTTCGCTTAATCCATCGCGATAGATCACGCGGATCTCTTTTCCGCTAGAATTTTTGACCAATTCCGCAGCCAATTCCAACACTTCACGCTCTAACAGGTTGAGTTGACCCATTTTTGTAAGCATTTCATTGGCTGTGAGATCGGCACACATGGCATTGATCCGGGCGGCCGCTTCGCTAAGCATGATCTGCGACACAGGTTCGGGCAGTTCCAACATACGTTGATGCACCGTGCCGCCTTGTAACACCAACACCAGCAACACCAAACGCCCCTGTACTGAGATCAACTCTAGATGTTTAAATAGCGCGTGATAGGGATTCGGCGCGGTGACTAAGGAGGCGGTTTGGGCGGTATGAGCCAAGGCCGTGGCCGCAAAGCGCATCCATTGTTCGGCATCGGTGGGCAAGGCATGAAAGCGATGTGCGATCAAATGTTGTTCGCTAGGGGTGAGCGCCGCTTCGCCTGTGATGATCCGTCGGACAAAGTAGCGATAACCGTTTTCGGTTGGCACTCGGCCGGCGGAGGTATGCGGCGCAAGGATGTAGCCTAATTCCTCTAGCGCGGCCATCTCGTTACGGATCGTGGCGGAACTCAACGAAAGGTTATAGGCTTCCACCAGATACTTTGAGCTGATCGGCTCTTGTTTTTCGGTATAAGCGCGCACGATCAGCGAGAGGATCACCTCTTGACGGCGCGTAAGTTCAGGCAGGGTAAAAGCGTCTTGAGTCATATACAGTCCGTTAAGCTAACCTAGTAACGATACACCTTATAGGTTATGATAACATACGTAAAGTCACTGGACGAGGATGATCATGAGCGATAAAACGGTGGAAATTACCACTGAAAACTTTGAAACTGATGTGCTGAAGTCCGACCAACCGATCTTGTTGGATTTTTGGGCGGAGTGGTGCGGCCCCTGTAAGATGGTGTCGCCGATCGTAGAACAACTGGCTGATGAATATGCCGGAAAGATGCGCGTCGGAAAAGTGGATGCCGATCAACATCAAGATCTGGTGATCCGCTATCAAGTGATGGGTTTGCCCACCTTGATCCTGTTCAAAAATGGGGAGCCGGTGATGCGTTTGTCTGGCTATAAACCCAAAAATGAGATCACCAAGAAGATCGAAGCCACGCTCAACAGCTAAGGGATAAAAAGGGATGATCACACACGATCATCCCTTTTTGATTTCCGAGATTACACGGACAATGATTAACGTTCGCGCCGATCTTTGGTCGGCACAGGCACACGCACAGGAACTGGAACACGGGCCGGCTTCCGGCGTTTTTCCCCGTTTAGCAACCGATCGATTTCATCAAAGATCTGCCGAATGCCGTCGATGACATCCTCTAACGCCTTGCGTTTAGGTGATCTATTCACAATCGCTTGCCTTTCATCCACAAAACAAAAACCCCTTCATACGTTAGGGGATGAAGGGGTTAGCGTACTGTGGACCTGAAGAGACTCGAACTCATGACCTCTTCAATGCCATTGAAGCGCTCTTCCAGCTGAGCTACAGGCCCGATAAGCCAACATTCTAGCCCCTTCGGATTAGGTTGTCAAGATTAAGCATACACCATTTCCGCATTTTTGAGATCAACTTTAACGGATTATTTACCAAAGCACCTCTGAAAACCGACGGTGATCCACAATGTTAACCTCAACACACGACACCCGCCTATAAGCCGTCTTTGCGTCAATTGCAAGCAGTTGAACATTACGGGGTGAAGGGCGATCTAGACCGTTGACGTATCTGCAATGAGGGGAGTGCTGAACATCTGGCGGTGTTGCCTCCCATCACCTTGAACCTACTCAAACGCGATACACCCAAAAGCGCTTTCGCGCTGCGATCGATAATGATTTTTTACTCTAGCTCATTACTGCATTTTGTAGCGATTGCCCTGTGCATCGTCTAATTCATCGCTACTACAGGTGGCCGTTGCAGATGTAATGCGAAAAAGCGCAAGATCTCATCCCAAGCTTGGGTAGCCGCGCCGCCTTCTATAAGCGTATGGGGGTTGACAAACGCATGACCCACACCATCAAAAATGCGGATCGAGTGGGGAATTTCGGTTTGTCCTAAGGCCGCTCCGAAAGCCTCAACTTCACTCACCGGAATTTGTTGATCCTCACGGCCAAAGATCCCCAATAACGGGGTACGACTGGTGAGCATCACACCAAAAGCGGCCGGGTCATCCACCGTATCACCATACAAATTGACCACCGCTTTAATGTTGGGATTCGCGATCGCATGGCGTAATGCCACGCCACCACCATAACAGAAGCCGATCACGCCAATCCGATTTTCATCCACATTTGGACGCGAGGCTAACCACTCATAAGCGACTTGCATATCCTGTGCGACCCGATCTTGTGGCACGCTCAACCGTAAGAGCAAAGCACCGGGGACGGTGGTCGCCGTATAACCGCGATAAGTATCGATCGCCAAAACGACATACCCTTGTTCCGAGAGGATCTCGGCCATAGCGACGATCTCTTGGTTCATCCCCCACCATTCATGCACCATTAACACTGCCGGATAATCCCCGACGACCAACGGTTCAGCAAAATATCCGTATAGATTGCCCTCTAAAGAAGGGATTAGCTCATTGGTGACATCAGCAGCCTGTTCCCCTTGATAGGCATCGTAATTGGCAAACAAAAACAATCCACCGATCAGTAACCCGATTGCTCCCAAGATCCCTAATACAATTTTGATCATTCGACTCATGGTGATCCCCTCATGCTTATCGTAAAGGTGGATATTAAAACACATTCACTAGGGTTTTTGCCAAGTCAAAAAAGAAGTGGAAGTGGATGAAAGTGAAGTGTGTAAGAAAGCGTTGAGAAGAGCAGGCAAGATAGACTGCTCATCCGATGATACAATTCGTGTATCACTTTATCAAAATCACCCAGTAAACTCGCTTTTATTTGTGCCTCTATACATGCGACACCGCTAAACAACCCTACAGATGACTTCCAACACATCGACACGGGCAAAGATACCTTCTAGATATACTTTTTATATCTAATTTAATTAATTAAATAAAAATAACAAAACATAAAAATTCACCACTTGCAAGCTACCTACAGGTCTAACTTATGGTAACATTAAATGGTGATTATCATCACGGTGGAAACTAGACATCAATTTAAACCTATTGACGAGACTTTATGGCCCAACTTGAACAGTTAGAACGAGGTATCCAATTATATGGCATTGTCCCTCAACAAACAGTCACATTGATTAATGTGGAGTGGAGTGGCTTGAATGCGGTGACGGTGGTCTACCGCCGCAACGACGGGAAGATCGGCGACATGCTACTCTATCGGGAAAACGAAGCTGAATTGGAAATTGTACAACCAGAACAGCGTTGGGCGTTTGATGTGGATGGAGCGCTTTTGCGCTTGGTTTCAGAAGCGTATCGGATTCACCTCGCTCATCTGTTTGATCCGATACTGGCTGTCCATACCTCGTTGATCGATCCACTGCCACATCAGATCACGGCGGTGTACAAGGAAATGCTCAACCGTCAACCGTTGCGCTTTTTGTTAGCGGATGATCCAGGTGCCGGTAAGACGATCATGGCAGGGCTACTAGTGCGTGAGTTAATTGTGCGTGGGGATGTGCGGCGCTGTCTGATCTGTGCGCCTGGTAGTCTGACTGAACAGTGGCAAGATGAGCTATGGATGAAGTTTCAACTTGATTTCACGATGATGACCCGGGAGATGATGGAAACCTCGCGCAGTGGTAATCCTTTTGATGAACATGACCTTATGATCATCCGACTTGACCAGTTGAGCCGCAGTGAGGAATTGCAAACGCGGCTTCAACAAACTGATTGGGATTTGGTGGTTTGTGACGAAGCCCACAAGATGTCAGCTTCATTCTTCGGCGGTGATTTGAAAGAGACCAAGCGGTATCGCTTGGGCAAATTGCTGAGTGAATTGACACGCCACTTCCTACTCATGACTGCAACACCACATAATGGTAAAGAAGAAGATTTCCAGTTATTCCTAGCGTTACTGGATGCGGATCGCTTTGAGGGACGTTTTCGCGATGGGGTGCATCAAGTGGATGTCACTGACCTGATGCGGCGGATGGTCAAGGAGAAGTTGCTGAAATTTGATGGCAAACCTTTGTTTCCAGAGCGCCGGGCCTATACCGTCAATTACACACTCTCGCCCGAAGAAGATCTCTTGTATGAAAACGTGACAGAGTATGTCCGGCAGGAGTTCAACCGGGCGGAGCAGCTTGAAAACGATGGACGTAAAGGCACGGTCGGTTTCGCGCTGACAATTCTTCAACGACGGTTGGCATCGTCACCTGAGGCCATTTATCAATCGCTAAAGCGCCGTCGGGAACGTTTGGAAAAGCGGTTGAAAGAGGCCCAACGCACTCATCAGCCTGTCTTACAGACAGCTGAATCTACTTACGATGATGACTATTGGTGGGACGATTTTGAGGATGCGCCCGATGCTGAAGTGGAAAAACTTGAAGCAGAGTTAATTGACAATGCGACAGCTGCAAGAACGATCGAAGAACTAGAAACGGAAATCATTATTCTCCGTGATCTTGAAGCACAGGCGCTACGGGTACGGCGCAGTGGTCATGACCGCAAATGGAATGAGCTACTCAAGTTGCTACAAGACACCCCAGAGATGCAAAATTCACAGCGTGGACAACGCAAACTGGTGATCTTCACCGAACACCGCGACACCTTGAATTATCTGTTAGATCGATTGTCTACTTTGATTGGACGTGCCGAGGCAATTGTCGCTATCCATGGGGGGATTCGTCGTGAAGACCGCCGCGATGTAGAAGATCGCTTCCGCAATGATCCCGATGTGTTGGTTTTACTAGCGACGGACGCGGCGGGCGAAGGCATCAACCTGCAACGCGCACACCTGATGGTTAACTACGATCTACCTTGGAATCCCAATCGCCTTGAACAGCGTTTTGGGCGTATTCATCGCATTGGACAAACTGAAGTCTGCCACCTCTGGAATCTGGTTGCCGGGGAGACCCGCGAAGGTGCGGTCTATCAACGCTTACTCAAAAAGTTAGAAGCTGAACGTCATGCGTTAGATGGACAAGTGTTTGACGTGCTGGGTAAGCTGTTTCAGGAAACCCCACTACGGAAACTGCTGGTGGATGCTGTACGCTACGGTGACGATCCGATGGTGCGCGCACGCCTAGAGCAAGCCGTAGATAATGCCACGGATCGCGAACGTGTCCGTGATCTGTTGGAACACCAATCGTTGGTGATAAACAGTATGGATGTCACCCAAGTTATGCGGATTCGCGAAGAGATGGAGCGCGCTGCCGCACACCGCTTACAACCGTTCTACATTAAAGCCTATTTCTTGAAGGCGTTTGAATATTTTGGCGGCACCATTCATGAACGTGAAAACGGACGCTATACGATTAACAATGTGCCGTCCATAATCCGTAATCACGCCAAAGAACGCGGGATGGGTGCGGTATCTGTTAAATATGAGCGCATCTGTTTCGAGAAGACCTTGATTCAGCTACTCGATAAACAACCAGCAACCTTTATTTGTCCCGGTCATCCCTTGTTAGATTCGACGATCAGTCTGATACTATGGCGCGAACGCGATACACTTAAACGTGGTGGGATGCTGGTAGACGAAACCGACCCCTCTCAAGAGTTACGGATGCTATTCTATATTGAGCAGGCGATTCAGGATGCCACGCCAATAAAATCCGGTGAGCGCCGTATCATCTCCCGCGAAGTGCATTTCATCGTGATCGACCCTGCTGGTAATGTAAGTGAAGCCGGAGGCGCACCTTATCTGGATTATCGCCCCGCGACACCCGATGAGATCGTGCAAATTAAGCCTCTGTTAGCGCAGAATTGGCTGAAAGGAGAGAACCTTGAACGCCGCGCCGTGGCTCATGCCGTTGAGCATCTGGTTCCACGCCATTTAGAACGGGTAAAGGCGCGTCGCATTGAATTGATCGATAAGACCGAAGCTGCGGTACAGGAACGCTTGACCAAAGAAATTAACTATTGGGACGCTCGTGCCACGGAACTCCGCGCTCAGGAGCAGGACGGTAAAGTGAACGCCCGGTTGAACAGTCAGCGCGCCCAAGAACGGGCAGACAAACTGGTGAAGCGTCTGGAAGACCGTAAGACACAACTCGCACAGGAACGCCTGATCTCTGCCACACCGCCTATCATCATCGGTGGGGCTTTGATACTCCCGATTGGCTTGTTACTGGGTGAGCAAACGCCATCGGAAATCCTTGAGCGCCGCATCACCGAACAGCTTGCTATGCGTGCCGTCATGGATGTTGAAATCGCGCTTGGCCATCATCCCCGCGATGTCAGTTCCGAAAATCTCGGTTACGACATCGAAAGCCGTGATGGAAAAACCGAACAATTGCGATTTATTGAAGTAAAAGGAAGGCGCACCGATGCAGAAACCGTCACGCTCACGTATAATGAATTGTATCGAGCATTGAATAGTCCCGAAGCCTTCATTTTGGCTTTGGTAGAAATTGATCGCACACATGCCCGATCACCGCGTTATGTGCGAAGCTATCCGTTTCGTGAACCCGACCCACTGGCATCTAGCGTGAATTTCAACCTCAAAGAAATGCTAAACATGAGTGAGGAACCAAGCTAACGTCAACGATAGCAAACATGACGTTAGCAGAACGACAGCAGTTGATCGATGCGCGTCTCATCCGTCTGTTAGGCAAATTTGAACCGGATGAGGAAGAACTGTTCGTTGATGACGAACTCGATACTCGTAGCTGGGAGCAGGTGAAGCAAGAGATTGAGTGTTACCGTTAGACATCAGCGATCAGATCGCCAACGCAGACGTAGATGATCTACCAGCAACAGGAGTAATTCCAGTAAAGTCATACTGGGACACCTATCACTAGCGATTTACAGGCTTGTCGAAAGGTATTCCACCTATCCAAAATTCAGGTTTAGAAGGAAAAGAGGCTGATAATGAAATGCTTTTGGAAAGCAGGGTTTGTTGCTCTGCTTCTCCTTATCACTTCTAGTGTATCTATGGTAATTGCTCGTCAAGCTGATTCCCTATATGGTTTTGGAATAACTCATAATGAAGGCGAACAGACAATCTTAACCATTGTTGATACAACAGGCATTGTTGAAGAATTCACATTGCCCGTTCCGACAGGCTTTACGCTGCTTGAAGCCCTTGCAAGCCCAAATGGAGATTGGATTTCTCTTTACTCTGTCAACAATGAAGCGCAAACGCACATTCAACTTTTTCACCTTCTAAATAACGAGGTTCGCGATGTAGTTACAGGGATCGATACATCTTTCGGAGATCTCCCACCCGCAAATTTCCTTCCAGTTTGGTCACCAGATAGTCGCTATTTAGCCTTTAACGTCATAAGTGTTTTTGGTGGAGCAATCGACACCTTAATTTATTCACTTGTGGACAATCAAGTGCATACTGCATTTGCGGGTTTCACACAACTTTACCCCTATGAAGTCGCATGGTCTGCGAATTCAGCACAATTGGCAATTGCCACTATGCGTTGCACAGCAAACAATGGCAGATCATTGTGTGAAACGCTGATCCAAGTAATTGAGGTGCCAAGTTTGAATGTGCAAAATATGGCAGAAATCAGTGTGGAAACGGGTAAGGCCTGCGAGTTGAAATGGTCACCTAACGGAAAATATATCGCCTTTCTGTTCGATTGCGATGTAAGCAACATCTACTTTTTTGAAGTGTTTTTACTGGATGTAGCACAAAACGCCATTCAGCCATTAACCACGCTGACCAATCCCGTACCTTTGGTAAATACCCTACTTTTGGGGTATCGTAACACATATGATTTTACTTGGTCTGACATCTCTGAATTACTTATCGGAGTTATTGCCGCCCAAGGTGGTTCAGAAATTGATCCTACAACTTTGTCGATTGGAAGTTTCACTTATCTCGTTCCTGACTCGCTAACCACACAAGTTAGTGAAGAGATGGGTCGAGAATGGTCGCAAAATCCAGTTAATACAAGTGTCGCATATCGTGCAGAAACTTGGGAATTAGATTCTTCCAATCAACTTGTAGTGACATCTCGGCAAAGTCGAATTGCGATGCTAAGTGCGGGTCAGTTTACCTTTTTAGTAAATGGGTCGGCAGGTTGCGATTATCGGTGGTCGCCCGATGGTCAAATGCTCACGTATCGTAATGTCGAAAATCAAACAACCTTAGGAATCATATGTGAAGTTGCCAGTGAACTGGTGCTTTACATCAGTTTAAACGATCAATTTATTACATTTCCATTCAACAAGGGTGAGCAGTCTGTGGGATGGTTACGGCTTTTGAAACCCTCACCTTGACGGACAAGATAACTACCACCAACT
>JALOOG010000130.1 GCA_025454525.1 Anaerolineae bacterium
ATAATAGTGTTAATTTCAGGTGAAATAACAGTAAAAACTACACCAAGATTGCAAATGGGGTAAAATAATCATGGGATGCGCTGACTTTGAGGACTCGATCGATGATCACATGGCTTTTAGCATCGTGTATACGCTTAACTCTGATCTTTGCGGTATTGATCACCGTGTTTAACGCGATCGGCCGCCTATTCCCATCTGATCAACTGGTTTATTACACACGCGAACACCATTTGCGCTTTCTCCATCTCGATCGGCATCTCACCGTGATCGGCGCACATCTCGCGCCGTCCGATCCCAATAATCATATAGGGTTAACCGCTGCCGGCCGTTGGTTGCTGTATGAAAACCATGAACGAGTCTTCATCCGTGAGATCGCCACACTTCGCACCCGTGATCTCACCCGTTTATTCGGTATTCAAGACGCGGATCAAGTGGTCGGATTGCCCACTGGGGATCGCTTGGTCTATCTCGATCGGTTTCATCGGCTCTTTTATGTGGATTTTCAGACCGATCAATGGCGACATATCAACGAGACTCGGAATGCACTGATCGGCACACCCTCACCAGACGGGCAAAAGATCCTCTATTCACAAGGCGGCGAGATCTACCTCACTGATTTTACCTGTACCACGCGCTTGTCATGGGAGGATCGTCAATTTGTTGATGATTTACAGTGGTCAACCGATAGCGCACGCTTGATCTGGCACGATCAAGATCAAAGCGCGGTGATTGAGGTTGAAACCGCCTTTGACGGGGCAGAATACACGGTGACCGATATTTTCCCATATTCTATAGGAAGTGTGTGGCGTTCATCTAATGAAGTTTTGGGCTATGACGAACGCTCCGCTTCACGCTTTTGGTTAAACGTGGTGACAGGGACTCGTACACCCTATCTCTGTCCCACCAATGATCCGTTTTATGATCGTTTTATCCCAAAACTGTTTAACGATCAAGCGGTGGTGTTTTTTGATCCGCCACACCTGATCCGCTGTGATCATCATACCCACACATCGGAAAACATGGATTTTTCGTTGTATGGAACCCGCTTTCATGAGTTGATCACTTGGCGGGTGATCCGATGACCGCCGCGATCCTCACCTTGATCACCCGTTTGATCTTGATCTTCACGCTCTTGATCGCCGCGTCTATTTTAGTCGGACGTGCGATGCCGTCGGCACAATTTAGCCACTCCACCCTTACCGGCCCGATCATTTTACGCGATCTCCATCGCTTCTTAAGCGTGCCGATCGTCCCCAAGGCCGCGATCTACAGCGCGATCACTTGGTCTCCCCGCGGCCAGATCTTGCTCTATGTCCATGAACGCCGCTTGATCGCCTTCGATCTCCGTTCACATCACATGGAAGATCTGACGGCCGCCTATGGGCTTAGCTACCCAGAGCAGCTCTCATGGTCTCCGGATGAAGCGAGTTTTGTCTATTCCGATCGCGGCATCCTCACCCGGATCGATCTCCGATCCGGTGCGCGCTTCACCCTCACCACTCACACACCCGTCCGCGATCGTCCCCGGTGGTCGCCCGACGGCACGCAGATCGCCTTCCTGATAGACGATCAACTCTATTTGACCGATCCCGCTTTTATCACCCAAACATTGATCGCGCCCATCACCCCACCCACCGCCGCCCTCACACTCTATTGGTCACCCGATCAACAACAGATCGTGATCACCAGTGACGCGATCACCATTGAGGCCGTGTCGATTAACGAACGCCTGAGTCGACAACTTTACCTCACCGATTCCGCGATCTTTCGGGTCTATCCGCTCAATATCTGGCAGGGAAGCGATGCGATCTTGCTACAAGACCGGATCACCCTCTCGACTAGTGTTCCGGTCTATTACTTCTTAGATCTTCAGACCCGCGATCGCGTTGAACCCGCTTGTCCCGATTATCCGATCCGCGGTTCGATCGTGCAGTCTCCTGATCAACAGACCCTCGTGTATGTCTCACAGCACAGTCTGGTCACTTGCGATCTCACCACCGGCCGCATCACCCGCTTAGCCGATCATGCGGCGGTGGAGTATGCAACACTCGCTTGGCGCAACCTTACACCGTGATGTTATACAACACGCTTGTCACATCCGTATCAAACGGTGCAAAGGCCAAGCGTACTGTGGCGGTCAATTGATAGCTGTCATAGTAGGGCAGATAAGTCACATCCACCGCGATCTTACGGCGATACCCCACAAACCACCCCGGCCGATACACACAGATCGCCGTGCCTTTGTCATTCGTCGCACCGATCAGACCATTCGCCCCTGTGCGCGGCACTTCGGCGCTCAAAAACACCGGAGTCCCATCGATAAACCCGATTTGACCCGTTTGTGCCGTGGCCAATGCGCCGGCCTTATCGACCGTCAAAAATTCGGTCAAGCTCAACAACTTGGCATACGTGCCGCTATCCACGATCCAAGCCAGATCGCCCGGCCGAGCTGAATAGCGACTCGCCATCGTGAAGCGCGTATCGCGCATCTTGGCCAAAGTAGGCGCGGCCCCCATCGCCACCGCGTTTTCGGTGTTGGTCACCAACGCCAACTTACGCAAGCCATTCAACGCCAAGTAGCGCTCATTACCTGACGGCGTGCCGTTCGACAGGTTGATATTGGTGTTGGCGGTCGTCACTGTGTCACCGTTGATCAACACGTTATCGATGCTATCCGCGATCGCCCGCACCGCTTGCTCCCGATAGATGTTTAACACGGGCAAGATCGCGTCTTCCACCAATTCCGCGCTGAATCCGACCCGCAACGCTAACTTTTTCGCCACCAATTGCACCTTCCCCGATCCAATTTTGCTATCCGGGATCGGATTCGCACTGGTCAAGACCAATTGCGCCTCATTCACCGTTTCCGGCACATAATACACCGTCGGATCAGCCCCTTCGATCGGCAGATCGAACGGATTCGCAGGCATTTCAATATTCCGAAATAAAGGCAATACGACGTTATCTTCACGCGCTTTTTGCCAGATCTGTGCCGACCACAATTCCGGAATCCACGAATCCCCAAAGCCGGAGTTGGTGGTGTGCATCAACTCATTCGCCTTGATCCCCGTCACCCAACCCGCCTTACGGATCTTGTGCGCCAAGGCATTGCCATATTGTTCACTCACGCCATTAAAGCTCTTGGCCGCGCTCAACAACACATACCCATGCACCAGATCCAACGCATCCAGCCCATCATACGGGCTGCTCACCGAGATCGTTTTAATCCCTTCGACTGTGGCACTCACCGGTAAGCGTTTACGCGGCGTTTCTTCGATCGTCATTGGCTGTTCCTCCCAAAGTTCAGTATTTAATCCCATTGATTGATAAACTTGTTTGATGCGTTTCACATCGGTATAACGCGGTTCAGCTGGAGTCGGCGTGAGGCTACCTTCGATGATCGGCCAACGTTTGATCCAACCGTCCGCGGTCACTTCGGCCAAATGCGGCACACTGCCAGACGACCAACACAGCACCCCTTGCGCGATCAGTTGTTGGATCGCTTGGAGATAGGTGTGGCGTAAATCCAATTGCGCCTCGGCCCATACCCCGATCCGATCGATCTCTAAGTGATCGATCTTGCCGATCCGTTCGGGCCCTAGCGATCCGTCTAACCCGTGCTGATACAACATCGGACGTTCCGCATACCAATCCAACGCCAGATCGCTTTCCGGTGTGAAGTATTCGCGGTGCAAGTCCCGTTGTTCGGGATCGCCCCACACCACCAGATACCCTCCCACCCGATCCGCGCTTAATGCTTTGACGCGCGTTGCGTCCATTCGGAATCCTCCTTAACTCTCTTTAGAACCGAATCGGCGCTTGCCTCTGACCTTCCATACAACCCTTTAGCATAGACGCGGGCAAGCATAATGGACGCTAACCTCACCGACGACTCCCGAAAGACCGCCGCGTTACTACCCCGCGTCCGTTGTTAACGTGCTTTGATCATCAACATAGCACGTTTGTTCGGAAAAGTCGTAACATTTGTCCACTTTTTTCGGGGCATTTTGGATAGTTTGGGACTTGACAAACATCAAATAATTAGGATCGTGATCTGGCAAAGATATTCACGGCTAAAAAGGGTTTAGCTGATCATCACTAAAGGGCGATCATCCACGCCTTTTTTAGCCTTAGCGGCTTATCAGACGGTACAATCGTGCGTTTAATCTTGCCTACCCTCAGCTTGCCTTAATACAAAGGATCATGGATGTATCCTCAACTTCAATTCATCGTGCCGAAACTCTTGATGAACGCTCTGCTGACCGTTTGTGCTTTGTTATGGTATCTCCGCTATCCGTCCGCAGTGAGCCTCACCGGAGTTTGGACGATCCTGTGGATCGGCCTCACCGCGCTTTTGATTAAAACGCTATCGATTGTTGATCCACAAGGTGAACATCAACGTTTTCGACAAATCGCGCTACCCACATTATTACTAGCACCATTTGTCACCTATACCTTGTTGATCCTCTCGTTTTATCCCACTTTTTCCAATTGGGAGATCGCGTTCTATGGGATTATGGCTTGGGGGATCGCGTTTTTGGTGTTTAGTGGCTTATATTTTTTTGAGGGCTTGATCGCCGACACAGAGGGCTTATCACGGGCGGCGATCGGCAGCTTGGGACTCGTCACACTCATCTTGATCGTGACCGCCGCCGGAACGGTGCTACTAATCTTGGAAGGGCAGTGGTCAAATTTAAACACACAACTGCCCGATCCACGTTTTATGACGGTGTTACAATGGGTGATCGTTATATCCGGCGGAGTCGGACTCGTTAGCCTGATGCTAGGGCTGTTCAAACGTCCGCGTTAATGTCTTGTTTTTTCATAATTCACGATCAACACCCCTGTCGGAGAGACTTGGCTCTCGGTCAGCTTAAAGTTTGTCGGGATCGTGCCGTCTGCAAACAAGCGCTTGCCACGCCCTAAAGTCAGCGGATAGATCTTGAGCCAAAGTGCATCCACTAAATCATGTTTGAACAATGTCTGAAGCAGATCGCCACTTCCGTAAACATGCAAATCCGGCCCGCTCTCCTGTTTAAGTTGCAGAATTTTCTCCGCGATGTCTCCACTCAAAAACACAGTGGGCTGCCATTCGCCGGAAGTCATCGTATTTGATGCGACATACTTGGTCGCACGGTTGACACTTGGCCAGATCCTGTCATGGTTTGGCCAATAGGGCGACCAAATTTCAAAAGTTTTTCGCCCTAATAACAGATCAAACGGCTTATTCATCTGTTCTCGGATCGCACTACTAATCACTTGATCCGCGTAGGGTGCAATCCATCCGCCATAGGGAAAATCATTGCTCCGATCTTCCGCTGGCCCACCCGGCGCTTGGATCACACCATCCAAAGAAACATGACAAATCGCGATGATTTTTCTCATGATCAATCCTCTTCAAGCACACATTATATGGATCACAAGAATAGCACAGATGTTCAGAATATCGCAAATGGGGTTACTAGTGTGTGTTTGTTGAAATAAACAAGTTTTCCCCAATCACACCTACAATTTGCGCGCAACCCGATATTGTAACGAGATCCCGATCAACAAACGGGTTTGCGCTTGCATCACCGGCAATGCCACGAAGATCAAGGTTAACACGGGCAGCAACGGAAAGCTGATCAGTGTCCAAAACGCCTCTTGTAGCGTTAACGGGGCCTTACGCGGTGGTCGCACGATCACATCTTGAACCCAAAACACGATCCCCATCGTGATCACCAACGCAAACGATAGCGTAAACAGAAAAAACACAAAATTTTCGACCGGATCGCTTAAGATCGCTCCTACCGACGGCATAATGTTCGGATACAACAAGAGCGGCAATTGGGAACCGGCCGTGATGATCACCCAGCCCGCCCCCGCTAACAAAATGTCATGCGCCACGCGAAACAATAAGCGCATCGCCGGCCGAAAATCGATCTCCGGATGTTCTAAGATTTTGGCGATGATGTACCCAACTTCTTTACTTCCCCACGCATGGCGCAAGGTTTGCTGATAGCGATTTTTGACCGCTTCCCACCAAGTGTCGCCCGTGGTCGCTGTGGCCAAAAAGGGCAAAAAGATCGGATCAAGGATCAATTCCGCATTCGACGCAAAAAACGCCTTGATATACATATGCCAATCTTCGGCGATCACATCAGCATCCCAATACCCGCTGCTATCCATCAACCGTAAACTCAACGAATAAGACGAGATCGGCATCGCTGACCACCACGGCGCGGCCAGATACGCCAATTCCAACGCGGTCGAATACGCATTCACCAAGCGCATCACGGGGCTGATGTCCCAGATATTGCCATGATACCGGATCGGCGATTGCCAAAAGCGGATGTGACGATCTGGACGAATGGCAAATAGATAGGTGAGCGCTTCAAAATATTTCGGATGCCACATCGTATCCGCATCCATGGTGGAGATCACCATGTGATCGATGTTATACCCCAACTCATCCACCAATTTCCGCTTGGCCCAACGCGCCGCCCACGCTTCATTGGATGACTTACCGCGGATCTCACCCGGTAATCCGGTCGGATGTACCGTGTAATAGAAGTTGGCGAACGCATGATGATATTCGCGGATCAATTGTTCGGCTTTCGCGGCACAATTGACCTCACCGCCTTCCATCGCGAGGACGATCGTCATTTGGGTGCTGGCATTAAATTGACGCGCTAGGTTTTCTAACGTTTTTCGCAAGATCGGAAGCGGTTCTTTGTAATTCGGGATCAAGATCAGGTGATGCACCGCTTCCCATGGGATCGTGTCTTGATTGCGTTCATCTAAATAGCGTTGATACCAGTTTGTCCGCTCCCATTGGCGGATCTGACGTAATCCCATGCCATTGGCGATTCCGGCAAAGAAAAAACGCAACGCCGAATAAAACCCCAACACCCCGGCGATCAGCAACAATCCACGCGGGAAGGCGATCGCGCTGGCAATGCACAATAGCAAGGCCAACCAAGCGAGAAATCCGGGGATTCCATCCAATACGCGCTCTGGGATTGGAGATGGCGGAGTCCCACCCCATAACGAGCGACCGACTCCGATCTGTACATTGTTCCGGCGACCACCACTGGATTGATACGGCACAAGCTCTCTCATTACGGCGTGACATCACAAACGGGTTAAGCATAACACACGCCGAATTGAAATTGTAGCCATTGCCCTGACAGTTTTGTGAGCTTCACCACAACGCGCTATACTCTATTTAAAATAATTTGAAAGGAACACCCGTATGACCCATCACAACTTAGCTCAATTTGCCAAGATTCGCATCTATGCCCCCACCGTGCGTTATTCCCCTGACGGCAGCCAGATCGCCCATATCACCGATGAGTCCGGTCAATTTAACCTCTGGTTGATGCCGTCAGGCGGCGGTGAGCGTCGCCCCTTGACCTTTTACACCGATCACACCGTGCGCGATGCTTACTGGTCACCCGACGGCCGTGAAATTGCCTTCATCGCCGATCAAAACGGTGACGAACAGTATCAGATCTATCGCCTTGAGGTTGCAACCGGGACGATTACCGCACACACCCAAAACCTACAGGCGCAACATTACCTTGCTGGCTATTCACCCGATGGCCAGTGGTTGGCTTATTCCTGTAACGCGCACACCCCCACCAGCCTTGATGTGATCATCGAACGGGTAGACACGGGGGAACAGCGCCGCCTCACCGAAGATAAATTCGCTTTTGCCGGGTCTTGGTCACCGGATAGCCGTTACCTAACGTTGATCGATTTTAAGAGCAATACCGATCAAAGCGTGTTGATCTATGAAGTCGCTACCGGACAATTGATCCACGCCACACCTCACCAGGGTGAGATCAGCTATACCCCCGGCGATTGGTCACCGGATAGCCAAGGCTTTTATCTGTTTACCAACGATGGACGGGAATACATCGGAATCGGCTACTATCACTTAGCGGATCGCCGTTGGGAGTGGGCGATCCAACACGATCATGATGTTGAAGGCGCTTCGATCTCGAAAAATGGTCGGATCATGGCGTGGTCTGTGAACGAACAAGGCCGCTCTAAACTTCATGCGCGTGATCTGACCACGGGTGAAGCGATCCCCGTGCCGAACCTGCCCATGGGGGTTGTTTTCGCTTCCCAGATCAACCCAGACGGCACACGTCTTGCGATGATCTTTGCCCGCCCCGGCGAAGCCAGTAATCTAAGTGAATTTGATCTACAAACGGGTGAACTACACGCCTTAGGACAAAGTATGATCGGTGGGATCGATCCGGCGATCTTCATTGAACCGGAATTGATCACTTATCCGACCTTTGACGGCCGTCAGATTCCGGCGTGGTTATATCGTCCAAAACAGGGACGTGCGCCCTATCCGGTGATCGTTTCGATCCACGGCGGCCCCGAAGCGCAAGAACGCCCCACATATAATTACGCCGGACTCTATCAATACTTGTTAAATCGTGGCTTTGCGATCCTTGCGCCCAACATCCGCGGCTCCACCGGATTCGGAGTCAGCTATCAGAAGTTGATTCATCGCGATTGGGGCGGTGCAGAACTCAAAGACATTGAACACGCCGCAAAATACCTACAGACCCTAGATTGGATCGATGCGAATCGGATCGGCGTATTCGGGGGTAGTTTCGGCGGGTTTGCGACCTTAAGCGCGCTCTCACGCTTGCCGCAATATTGGGCCTGTGGTGTGGACGTGGTGGGGCCTTCTAACTTGATCACGTTTGTGCAGTCCGTGCCTCCCACTTGGCGGCGCATGATGAAACAATGGGTGGGTGATCCAGAAGAAGACCGCGATCTGTTGATCGAACGCTCACCGATCACCTATGTTGATCAGATCCGCGCCCCGCTGTTGGTGATCCAAGGCGCAAAAGACCCCCGCGTCGTGCAGGCGGAAAGCGATCAATTGGTGGAACGCTTGCGGCAAAAAGGCGGTGATGTGCAGTATTACGTTGATGAGCAGGAAGGCCACGGCGCAACCCGTGCGGAGAATCGCCTTAAATGGAACACCTTGATCACCGAATACCTTGAAGAACAATTGTTAGATGAGCCTAGCGAAGCGTGATCTACGCTTGCTGATTGAGGTGGATCTCACTCCACCTCGATCACTTCCGACAACGTGTACCCGTCACTCATCACCTCACCGATCTGCAAGGTCAAGCGTTCCTCGGTATACAGATCGTACATGCCGATTCGCAACGAATATCGTCCGGGGGGGATCGGCGCGGGTAAGCGTAACAAGCGTTCCTCTACGATGTATTCGTCTTGTTCCCATACTAAGGTGGTGTAATACATTGGTTGACCGTTGATTGTTTCACCGCGCAACGGCATATCATCCCAGACGGCGACCTGTTCCCCCTGTTCATTGAGCAGATGCACATAGATCTTATAATCGTTAGCGGCGGGGCGGATTCCCTTCCAGATCAGCAATAGTAAGGTATCTTGATCGGTACTCAAGCGCGCTTCATACGGCAATCGATGTCCCATAAATTGAGCAAAATCACCGAATAGCACCGTTTGATCTGTCTCGCTGAACTCACGCGGGTGTAAAAAACGCCGTTGTGGGCGTTGCACAAAGAAGATCCGCGAAAAAAAGTTCGCGTCACTATGCCCGCCCACTTGAACGAGTGCCGTCGTCCGACTCATCGATCCGGTCACTTGATTGATTGACGGCAGATCCAACTCTGGATAACGCCAAGCGCTTTCTTGGGTGTAGATAAAATAATCGACCCCTTCCAATTCGCTTAAGCGGATCGGGGTGTCATGGATGCGAATATCCATTAATGGGAAGAAGAACGGCAAGCGCTCTAAGCCAGGGGCGACGATCACCGCATCGGGGTGATCCGCGACTAAATCGCGTAGCGTCTTTACTGTCCAGAGGAGCGCGGTATTGGTCACTTCTAACTTAGCGTCATCATCCGGCAATTCATTTGACCATAGCCAATCCCAACCCGGCGTTGACAAATGCAACGGGAGAAAGATCCCAACAGATGCAATCGCGATCAACGCAAGGCGTAACACGGGGGTTCGCCACTGTTCCAACCAAGCGGAGAGGATCACCGCAGTTGGTAAAGCCAACAACGGCACGATCGCAAACGAGAGCCGATAATGATAGCTATACGATTGAAACCACACCACAAAATACGGAAAAGCCAACGCATACGCCCAACCGATCTTGCGTAGGGTGATCGGGGCCAGACGGGCATACGGACGCAAGCTAAACGCGATGATCCCACTACCCAGGATCAACAAAGCCCATTCGATCACCCCCATGCGTGTCGGATCGTTAAACCCTTCATACGGGCGTAGAAGGGTCGGTATCAGGGCCAAACAGATCAACCCATACCCGATGATCCAACTTCGCCAGTTGGGGCGCTCCGGCCAAAAGCGCGAGGAGAGCAATAACAAGGTGAGCGCTAACCACGGCCAACCGAACTCCGCGCCACTTTGTAGCGCTTGCGTGGGCCAAAACGGATTCGGTAATGGGAGCGGGTCATGACCTAAGATCCCGTTGCGTGCATACCAGAGCGCACCTAATGGGATCGATGCCACTCCGGTGATCACAGCGACCTCAAAACGGGGGTAAAATTTGCGCCATGTCTCATGAAGATCGTGGATCGGCCAATGGCGAGCTACTTCCAAGATCACCAACAAGATCACGCCTAGGATGAATGCGCCGCCGGTTGGCTTTGTCCACATGGTGATCCCTAAAAACAGGCCGGCTAACAGGGCATAGTGTCTTCGTTCACGGCGTTCAGTGCTAAACCACGCGCTCAATAAACAGGCGGCCGCACTGGTAAACCCCATGGTAAGCGGGATCTCCAGATCACCCGCATACGACCACTGCCCAACATGCGGATACAACGCCCATAACCCTGCTAGGAACACACCGATCCGACGATTAAACAAGCGCTGACCCAAAGTATAGGCCGCTAAGATGCTGGCAAGGTGTAAGAATGGGATCATGGCGCGGGCAATGTGATCGTTAATGCCTGATCCGGTCATGATCTGAAGGTAAGCATATTGTAACTGGATGAATTGCGGATAGTAGCCGATCGTCGGGGAGATATAGCCGCGTAAGGTGTACAAACGGCCTTGATACCCATACACCCACAGCGGATCGTAATGGGTGAAGTTCCAAAAGGCGATGATCACCGTGTGTAAAACCACCGCGCCGATGATCAAACCCAAAATGACCCGTTCATCGCGACTCAAAGCGGCGGATCATGCCGAGTCCGATCTCGGTAGGGGTGAGCAGCGGAGTCCCGGTAGCGCCGCCGATCGTGCCAAGCACAAACATCCATGCGGTGGTGAGGGCCGCACCGAACGCGATCGCGCACAACGCTAAAAAGGGGCGATCGCGCCATGCAGTCCGCGGAAGTAAGGCTAAAGCGGCGGGTAATCCCACCCCAACTATCATCCATAACACCGCGGGTAAAGCGGTAACGGTCTCGTAGAACCAATCGGGCATATCCACATCACACAGTATTGAGATCACGCAAGTGTCGTCATCTTAGGGCTTAGATTGAAATGCGTCTAGGGCCTGATGCTCAATGCTCATTCCCTAACCGGAGCGGAATCGCTTCAACACAGGTCTTTCTCCGTTTTCCCTCAATATCACAGTTTGCACGATGAAACTCGGTTGCATCCGTCCCTTACCCGCGTTATACTAGAACACTTGTCTAGCAACCCTACAGGTCGGCGATCATGACGCTTTCCGCAAAACACAAGGC
>JALOOG010000032.1 GCA_025454525.1 Anaerolineae bacterium
GGCGCTGACGTGAAAGAGATCGCCGGTTTGGTCTAAGAGTTGGAGTGCGCGGGCGCGGGTTTGGGGGGTATAGGTTTGGGCCATGGTGGTATCTCCGGTGTAGGTTAAGGGATATGAGAACAGATGTTTTGATCCTTATAGCATGGAAAGGGGAAAAAATCGTAACAAATGTGACGAGTTTGGGGGTTGACTTTTTGAGAGAGAGGAAAATAAAGCGCTTTAACACAGAGGACACAGAGGACACAGAGGACACAGAGGACACAGAGGACACAGAGAACACAGAGGACACAGAGGAAGGGTGGAGAGAAAGGGCTGTTGTGGGCTGTTTGAAACCCCATCCCTAGCCCTTCCCCATACATGGGGAAGGGGACAGGTGTGCGTGGGGTGGGGTGATCTGTCTCCATCATGGAGGTGTTTTCGGAAATTATGGCTGCTCACGACATGACACAACATAACATGATACGATATGGTATGATATTACACGACGCGATATGAAACGATACGACATAACATAACATGACACGATATGACACGACGCGATATGACCTGACATAACATGACACGAAATGGCATGATATGAAACGAAACGACGTGATACGACATAACATGATACGATACCGACTTTAGATCCCTTCGATCAAGGCGATTTCGTCGGGGTCTAAGCCATACAGGGCATAAACGGCCGCGTCGATTTTGCCGTCTACCCGCGTGATTTCTTCTAACAATTCATGACGGCGGTCGCTTAACAAGTCGCTATGGTGTGCGTGTTCTTGTTTGAGTTTTAACAGGCGATCTACTAAGGTGACGATGTGATCGTGTTGGGCTTTTTGGGACGGATCGGTGAGATCCAATTTGCGGATCGGGATGCGATCTGAAACGGGGGTATCAAAGTGCATGGTACGAATCGCCTTCGCAAAAATAAAACGGTATACCCACCAATTGAGCAGCTTAGAGTGAAGTAATGCCAGCAAATAGTAGGAGGACAAGTCTGACTGATGCGTGAGTTGATTCACCGTATCCAAAATCACCAGATCCTGATCTTGTTCCGTGGCGACCGTAGCAATGATTTTGATGTGATCGATGGGGTTGGCAATGTGAGCAATAATGTTTTGGGCTAAAATGCTGCCAACCTTGACACGCGCATTGATCGAAACGGCGGTATCCGACCCAAGATAACCCTTTGTTCCCTCAATACACCAAGGTTGGACTTGTTTCCCACCAATCACCCGTTGACCTTGCTTAAGCGCCGGATCAATCAAGGATTGAAGCATCCCACCGCGTGAATTTTGAGTGAAAGTGCCGAGTCTCACCGAACACAGCACGATCTTTTGGCCTAAATTTAACTCTTTTTGGGTTAAACCATTCACATAAAATCCAAATTCTTGAGCGTAGGTTTTTGGGATTGTAGCGAGTTGGACAAATTTTTCCTCAGCCCTTTGGAGCGACTCGTAGGTCAATTGAGGGTTATTTTTCTGCAAAATATAAACAATCTGCTCCAGTTGGACTTCTTTCCATGCTTTATTGACATCCAAAAGCACCCGTAGATCGGCTAAAAAGGCGGCGCGTAACGGTTCCCAATTAGAGGCAAACGCAAACGCTTTTGGCACAATAAAGCCGTTGTAACCGTCTGATTTTAACAATTGGTAGGCTAACATCATCATTAAAGCGGCCGTGTCGCTACTTCCGATCTTAAACTTTTGGGTGAGATAGGGTCTTTGAGCGGCGTTTAATTTCGCCCCATAGGGCGGGTTGCCGATCACCGCGTCGAATCCACCCGCATCCATGACACTTTCAAAGCGACGAGTCCAATCGAATCCGAGTCCTGATCCGGCGATCGCGTCATCATCGATCAAGCTGTTGCCGTGTTGGATGTGGGTCAAGTAGGGCAATTTTTTGCGCTCTAGGGCGGCGCGTAACATCAAATTGAGGCGGGTCACTTCTACGGCTTGGTCGTCCAGATCCACACCGTAGAGATTTTCGGTGAGAATGTGTCGCCGCCACTTTTGCCGATCCGCTGGAGTCGCGTTGGGATTGTGCTGATTGTGCCAACGATCTAACACATCAAACGCTTCGATGAGAAATGACCCCGATCCACAAGCGGGATCAAGAATCCGTAGCGTATACGGATCGCGTCCGTCTTGTAGCAATTTGCCAACGGTTTGACTCACGATGTAACGGACGACGTATTGCGGGGTGTAGTAGATCCCTTGCGATTTGCGCTTTTTACTCTTGGCGGTGTCGATTTGCGCGTGAGGATCAAGCGACTTGAAGCCAAGATATTGTTCATAGACCGCGCCCAACACATCGGCGGTGATCGCGTTGAAATCGTAGCGGATCATGCCGCCGGCCGTCTTGTAGAGGCCGTCTTGTAGAGGCCGTTGATGATCTCTTTGATCAAGCCGACATCATGGACTTGCATTTGATCCAAGTCATGCGGCGCGAATAAATTTGAATTGTATACTCCGTCCAATTCACGGAATAATTTTAGCAGATTCGGGAATAGATCGGCGGCCTTGGTGGTTTGTCGGATCAATGGCTCTAATTGTGGACTTTCGACACCGCGATCTTCCATCGCACGGATGAAGATCAAACGGTCAAAGAACTTCTGCACCGCATTATCGACCCGATGCGAGTCGACGCTTTCCAATTGTCGGATATTGTTGAACAGCGTCCGCCGCCAACCGGTGAGATCAGCAAATAAGCGTTCGGTGACCGGTTGTTTACGCGCCTTTTTATGCACCCGCTCGGCAAATTGATCGATCGGGCGCGGGACTTGACTCATCATCGTCTTAGACAGCAACCAGAGGTCATCAAAGCGCGTTTCGGCGTAATCTTCATAATGGAGGTCTAAAAAGCGGGCCTTGAGCGGATCCCGTTCTTCCCATTCGGCGTTAAACACCATGAGTCGCTCAAAATCGGTGAGGACAGCCCAAGTCACGCCGCGCAAGTAGGCGTAGTTGATCGATTGCAACATCGAGTCGGATTTATCCAATTTTTCCGTGATGCGCTTGGTTTCTAGGTAGAACACGGGAATCTGATTCAGATAGAAACCAAAATCAACGAATCCGCGTGAGATCTGTTCTTCAGCGCTCACCTCATGGCGATTTTCAATATCCCAACCCAAAGCGCGAAATAGCGGCAAGATCCAAGCGAGACGGGTCTCTTGTTCGTTGTAACTTTTGCGATCCTTTTTCGGGGTCTCGTGAAACTTCGAGACCAATTGCGCGATCTGTTGTTGAGCGTGGGTTTTTGCGTCCATTTGAGCGATCTCCTATGACACTATTAAACCACACTTGAGTGGGAGTGCTTTTCTATGTCAACGCTTTTCACCGAAACGTTACTAAGTGCAACGGGTTTTAACGACACTCCACCAAAATTAAGGCGCGTGATGCTTTTGTAGACTCCGAACACGCAACGGTTTTTCCCGTAAGGCGCGAATGCCTTGTACCGCGGCCATGGCCGCGCTCAAGGTGGTGATGATCGGCAAGCCGATCAGGTGCGCGGTGCCACGGATAATCCCGCCGTCATCATGGGCTTGACCGCCGCGGGGGGTGTTGATCCTCAACCATTTGGCCGTGCCGTCGGTGGCCACTAACTTAAAGCCTAATTGATGCAGATCGCGGGCGATTTTGGCGACCGCACCTTTATCAAAATCATTGACACTGATACAAACCGTGCCGCTTTGGGGAAGGGCGGTGCCGGCGGCGATCTCCGCCTTGAGGAAGGCATGGCCAAAATTGGACGCATGGCCCATCACTTCCCCCGTAGAGCGCATCTCTGGCCCTAAACGTGGATCGACTCCGGGGAATTTTTGAAACGGCAACACCGCCTCTTTCACAAAGAACCCATCGACTCGCGGTTCTTCAACGAAACCGATCTCGGTTAAGGTGCGACCGGCCGCAATTTGAGCCGCATAACGGGCTAAGGGGTGTCCGGTCGCTTTGCTCACAAACGGCACGGTGCGACTGGCGCGCGGATTAACCTCTAACACATACACGATCTCATCTTTGATCGCGAATTGGATGTTAAACAACCCTTTCACCCCCATCGCCAGTCCGATCCGACGGGTGTAATCCCGGATGATCTCTAGGTGATAGGCGCTGATCTTATACGGTGGCAAGACACAAGCGGAGTCGCCACTATGTACGCCGGCCTCTTCAATGTGTTGCATAATGCCGCCGATCGTGACGCGCTCTCCATCGCCTAACGCATCTACATCCACTTCAAACGCATCATCCAAAAATTGATCGATCAAGATCGGGTGTTCTGTCCAACGGATGTTATGATCCAACCAATCGCCTAACATCGCTTCATCAAAAACGATCGCCATGCCGCGTCCCCCTAACACGTAACTGGGTCGCACCAATACCGGATAGCCCACCTTGCGGGCCGCGGCGATCGCTTCCTCACGGGTTAAGGCGGTGTCACCTGCGGGTTGCGTGATGTCCAATTCTTGCATCAACTTGTTAAAACGTTGCCGATCTTCAGCGAGATCGATTGTCTCCACCGATGTCCCCCAGATCGGCGCACCGGCCGCACCCAACGCATCGGCAATATTAAGCGGGGTTTGTCCACCAAATTGCACCAAGACTCCACTGGGTTGTTCGCGATCGATGATGTTTAACACATCCTCCGCGGTCAACGGCTCAAAATACAGGCGATCGGCGGTGTCGTAATCGGTGCTAACCGTTTCGGGGTTACAATTGACCATGATCGTCTCGAAACCCATTTCACGCAGGGCAAAACACGCATGAACACAGCAATAATCAAACTCAATGCCTTGTCCGATGCGATTCGGCCCGCCGCCCAACACGATCACCTTTTGCCGATCGGTCGGGAAGGCCTCATCATCCGGTTCATAAGCGGAATACAAGTAGGGGGTATGGGCCTCAAATTCCGCCGCGCACGTATCAACGCGATAGTAATTGGCTACGACTCCTAGGGATTTCCGACGATCGCGCACGGTGATCTCCATTACCCCTAACAATTGCGCGATATAAGCATCGCTAAAACCGTAGCGTTTGAGCTTTTGAAAATCGGATGCGTCCAGATATTCAAGGAAACTTGCGCCGATATGCGCGCCGCCCCTTCCACCGCCCAATTCATCGCGCCGCCGATCGACAAAATCCAACACTCGATGATGAATCCGCATGATGTCCGCCATTTGTTGCACAAACCACGGGTCAAACTTGGTTTGTTTGATCACTTCATCATGTGCGACTCCATCGTACAGGGCCGCTGCGACCTGAAATAACCGTTGCGCGGTGGGGACACTTAACGCCGCCGGAGGCACATGATCTAAACGTGATCCGAATCCGGTGATCCCGATGTCAAGGGCGCGCACGGCCTTCTGGAGCGCTTCGGGGAAGGTGCGTCCGATCGCCATGACTTCTCCGACCGCTTTCATCTGGGGCCCCAAGACCCGATCCGCACCACTGAATTTCTCAAAATCCCATCGGGGGATCTTGACGATCACATAATCTAGGGACGGCTCAAAGCTGGCGGGAGTGACGCGGGTGATGTCATTGGGGATCTCATCGAGTCCATAGCCTACTGCGACTAAAGCCGCGATCTTAGCGATCGGGAAGCCGGTCGCTTTGCTGGCCAAAGCGGATGAACGCGAAACCCGGGGGTTCATCTCAATAATGTACACATCACCGTCATCCGGGTTGATCGCATACTGTACATTTGCGCCCCCCGTAGCGAGTCCAACTTTATCAAAGATCATTCGGGCCATATCGCGCAAGCGTTGTAACTCTTTATCGGTGAGGGTTTGCGCGGGGGCGACGGTAATGCTATCTCCGGTATGTACGCCCATCGGATCAAGGTTTTCGATCGCGCAAACGATCACAAAATTGCCGCGTGCATCACGCATCACCTCTAACTCATATTCTTTCCAGCCGAGTAGACTCATATCCACGAGAATTTGTCCGACCGGACTGGCTTTGATGCCGCGTTCAGCGATCTGTCGGAGTTCGATCTCATTGTAAGCGATGCCTCCGCCACTCCCACCTAAGGTAAATGACGGTCGGATCAAGACCGGATAGCCCATTTTCTCCGCGGCGCGCAACGCATCCGGCACTGTTTTCACCACCTCGCTAGGCGGGGATTTGAGTCCGATCTCGGTCATCGCATCTTTGAACAGTTGCCGATCTTCGGCCAATTGGATGCTGGTCATCGACGCGCCGATCAATTCGACCTGATAGCGCGCTAAGATGCCGCGTTGATCTAAAGCGAGGGCCAGATTCAGCGCGGTTTGACCGCCAACGGTGGGCAGTAACGCATCAGGGCGCTCTTGGGCGATGATCTGCTCACAGATCTCTGGCGTGAGCGGTTCAACATAAGTCGCATCGGCAAATTCGGGATCGGTCATGATCGTGGCCGGGTTAGAGTTGACCAAGATCACGCGGTAGCCTTGTGAGCGGAGCGCTTTGCACGCCTGCACCCCGCTGTAATCAAATTCGGACGCTTGGCCGATCACGATCGGCCCCGATCCGATGATCATAATCGATTGTAGATCTGAGGATTTGTGTTCGTAAATCTTCCCATTCGGGAAGCCATTTCCACACTTCGGATGATCCTTCCATTCTTTTTAAGATTAGCTTTTCAAAACCCGAAATTGATCTAAGCCCAAACTGTTGAAACTTACGTTCGATTTTTGCCTTTAATACTTTGCCAGAGAAAAAAATGAGATAGTTTGTATAGTAAAAACCACCCTCAGAACAAAGTGGGAGGTATTCTTCAAATTGATTTAGGGCTTTTTGTTCATCAATTTGGTTTTTACGGTTGTTCACATAATTTTTGATGATTTGACGAATCCCCTCACGACATTCATCTGCCGTTGAATAAGGATAATCCGACCAAGCGTTGGGAAAATTTTCTGGTTGTTGACGTGTCAAAGTCAAAGCGATTTGAGCAGCCGTGTAATAAACTCGGTTTTTTGCCTCCTGTGCGAGTTCGCTCTGATAGGTTGCCAGATCAACTTTATCGTTCAATGTGTTCGCGATCACAATCGGATCGATCAGATAATTTTCAATTTCACGGCGTTCCCAATACCAACCGATTCGATTTATCTCTTTTCTACGTTCCACTGACCACGGATGGGCCTGCCCAAGTTGCTGATCCTCTAAAAAATCAAAATCGCGATCGCGAATGGCGGAAATCTTACTTTCACGGCGTACATCACGCAATGATAACACACGACGATCTAAGCCGAATTTGCTACCTTCGGATTGAATTAAGACTTTCGATCCCGCTAAAATCATTTGTAATATGCGCTGCTCTGGGCCATTTTGCTCACCTTCGCACAATAAAACCTTTACAGACATAAGGAACCTTCTTGAAAGCGGTGAATTTCATCGGAGTCAACACTTTCGCTCACGACACTAGAATGCGTGGTGAAGATGTATTGGCAATTGGGGGCCAAATGATACAACTGCGTCACCAGTTGTTGGGCTAAGGGGGGATGTAAATTGAGATCAATCTCATCGATCAATACCACTGAATGCGCGATATTTTGCTTAACAAACTGATAAAAGATCGGGAAGAGGGCTTGTTCACCGCCAGACATTTCTTCTAAATCATAGGTGTTTTTGCCGTCGGATAACATGAAATAAACGTCTTCAATTTCTCCCGCGTCATTAAGAATCGGCTCAGTCTCGGCTGAAAATGAGCGATCGAGAAAAATTGTCCTGTATAGCTGCTCTAATCGATCAAGTGGGCTATAACGCAATTTTTTAAGTTGTTTCCATTTGTTTAACTCATCACGTAACTGGCTAGGAAGTAATTCATATAGCCGCTTGGGGTGCGCTTCTTCATCCAATTTGACCTCCGTGAGCGAGCCAAAATAGCGAAATTGGTCAAACCAAAACACACCGGGTAATTCTAAAAAACGACCGATCAGGCGATTATCGGTTTTGATGAGCTGCCGCAGGTAATAACGTCCCCAAAATTGATAATATTCAGACGCAGTAGACGCAGTGGCCTTTAAACCGTCTAAAGTCAAGGTGACTTGGCGCGAATTCCCCGGTTCAATAAATGGGTGTGTTGAATCGCCGAACTGTTCATACCAGAGGCGCGCTATTTCCTGGGTGGCCTTCAATTCACTTTCTTCAAATGTCACCACCAACTCAATACGCGGCCTTCCATAGCGGGCGGGGACAAATCCAGTCCAATCAAACCAAAATGTGCCACTGGTATTGACACGCGGATGACGGGTTGCGATGGCTAAAGGGAGTGCAATCGCCTGTAATAGAGTCGTTTTGCCTGATCCGTTGTCACCCAGCACCAAAAAGCGATCGCTGATCTCATCAATCGCGCTGTTTTTAAATGACAGATCTAAGGTTTTAAACCGTTTGAAGTTTTCGATGTGAATGCGTTCAATCTTCATCAGTTTGATCCGTAATGCTATTCAAGGGGATCATTGTAACAAAGGCTTGTGTAAAGCGAAACACTGTTCCTTTTAAGATCGGCCTTACCGTTGAGTGAACGTGCAGATGTTCAGGTTTGATCGGATCATACAAATGGAAAAGCAAAGCACATCCAAACGAAAGAAGTAAGCTCAGAAAAGTATCCCACCTATGGAGATGGAGTGGCCCATCTTACGCGGAGTCAGTTCCCACCCTATCATACATAGGGTGGGATTGTAAGCAAGTAACTTTACTGTACTTAAAGAGTGACCTCCGAGACAGATTGCGTTAGTCTGTCACCACAAAGACCGCGGTCGTCAATGCGGGGATCGTAAACGTGCCGTCGGTGAACGTGGACGATTTGACGATCTCATCTGAACCATTGAACTGTACTGGATGTAAGGTCAACGCCAGATCCGCAAACGTGGGATCGGTGAGGGTGATCGTCTCGTTAGTCGCATTGAAGATCACCACGATTGAACTGTGAATCGGGTCGATATTTTCGCTGTCGGTGAGCGTCATCGCGATCACACCGGGAAGTTGATCCGGCCCGGTGTTTTGGAAGGTGAGCATCGCTTGCACCTGTTCGGCCGTTTGCAGACGGAACAATGGTGAGCTATAGCGGATCTGCAACACCTCACGGAAATACGACACCGTGGTAAGGATGTGTTCACGGGTGGGCATCAGATCGGGGTTGGCCAATAACGGCTGCATGATCGGATAGTTGTTCTGATTATCCGCGGCCATCGGCAACCCGCGTCCCCAACCGTTGGTCTCATAGCTAAAGTCTAAGGCGTTGAACCAATCCCCAGAATTATAGCTGTTGCGATCTAACGACTTGGAGCGCAACATATCCATGCCCGCATGATAGAACGGAATCCCTTGTGAGAAGCTGATCACGCTGATCCCCAAGTTTTGCATCCGAACGCGATCGGCCATCGGGGTATCGATCGGCGCTTTGAATTGGATGATGTCAAACAGGGTCTCGTTATCGTGTTTATCGACATAGACGATGTGTTCTTGTGGGTCAAGCGTGTAACCCGTCGGTGATCCACCATACGGCACATCGGCCCCAGTGATCACATCGCCCGCGCTACCGGTGAAGCGATAGGCGGCTAAATTGCCCGCTAAACCGATGCGGATCTGATCGCTGAATAAGAACAAGCGCTCCCGTTGTTCATCGGGTGTGCCGGGGGTGATACCGTTGGGGTTGGTGAACAGCCCATTGATGAAGCCTTGTTCTTGCTGGCCCCCGAATGGATTACCACCCCGTGCAGCATCCCGCAAGCGATCGCTAAAGGTGCCAATGCCGAGTCCGCCGATGTTTAATTGCGTGGCGTTCACTCCGCGAGCATTGTCACCCACTTCACCAAAGTTCCAACCTTCGCCATAGACATAGATCGAACGGCCATCTACGCCATCTGCTTCGACGGTGAGCGCATCCAAGGCGGCCCGCACGTTTTGCATGTTGCGGAGCATATGATGACCCATCAGATCGAAGCGGAAACCGTCGATCTTGTAATCGATCGCCCAGATCAACAGCGAGTCGATCATCAATTTTTCCATCATCAGATGTTCGGTCGCTGTGTTGGGGCAACAAGTGCTGGTGGTCACATTGCCGTTTTGATCCAAGCGATAGTAGTACCCCGGTACGATCTTGTCTAACACAGAGCGATCCGCTTGTCCGACCGCGTTGGTATGGTTGTAAACCACATCCATGACCACCCGTAAGCCGTTTTGATTGAGCGATTGCACCATTTGACGGAACTCGAAGATCCGCGCATCGGGATTCACCGCGTAACTGCCTTCAGGTGCGTTGTAGTGATAGGGATCATAACCCCAATTGAACGGGTCTTGATCACGAGTGGCGGAGATCAGCGCTTGCTGTTGATCGGAGTCGGGTGGGAATGCGGACAGTGTTTCAAAATCGGGGCCGCCCCACGTCGATTTATCTTCATTGATCGTGGCAAGGTCAAAGGTCGGCAATAGATGCAAATGGCTTAACCCAGCATCGGCTAACGCGATCAAGTGTTGCATCCCAGCCGATTCGATCTCGGTGAAAGCAAGGTAAGTGCCGCGGTATTCCGGTGTCACCGTTTGATCTAAAACGCTGAAATCGCGGATGTGCAGTTCATAGAGGGTGATGTCCTCTGGCGCGCCGAATTCCGGCTTGGCCAACGTATCCCAACCATCTGGGGCCAAAGCGGGATCATCGCGCAAATTGACGATCTGACTATGGGTGCTATTCAGCGATAACGCAACGGAATAGGGATCGGTGACTAAGTTTTCGACCACGCGATCCACACTGCGGACATAGACATTGACCGCAAATAAGTAGTATTGGCCATACCAATCGGGTGTGCCGGTGATGCTCCAGACACCGCTAAGATCATCGCGAGTCATCTCGAACAAGTTCGCTTCACCGTCGGGCGTGGCATAGAGCAGGAAACCGACTGATTTAGCGGTGGGAGCCCAAACTTTGATCGTTGGCACATCGCCTTCCCAAGAGATGCCTAAAGTCTCATTGACCGCATTCACACCATAAACATCATCCAATACGCCGGGAATTTGGATCGAGGTCGCATCCAATAACGCGCCTTCAGCATCAAAAGCGGCGATCGCCACTTGTCCGCGCAAGAGTCCCGCCACGCGGCCCGCAGCCCCTTCATCCAATTTAAGGGCGGTCATGCCTTCCAAATGTGGGAATTTTTCCACGGTGGCTGCGCTAAGTCCGGCGGGATCTACGGTCAGATCAAGGGCGCGTCCATTCTCGATACCTTCGAGGGCCAGCACTAGGCCGCCGTTGGACGTGGCAAACAGTTGATAGGTGGTATTCGCATCCGCGTTCCGCACATTCCAGGCAATGGTATCGCGTGTCACCCAGTGAGCGCGGGAGGTTTGCAAGTTGCCGCGCTGCACCGGACGATCTTGGGTAAAGCCTTCGGGCAGCGGCGCAAAATCAATCGTCATAACATTATCCGCCGTGTTAAAAGAGAAAACAGTGGTCGCCCCTTCATCAGGAACGATAAACGGGATATTTGCGCCGTCGCGTGCGCCGTCTAATCCATAGTTGAGCGTCCAACTTTCGTTGAGGGCAACTTTGGCCTCATATTCCCCCGGTGGGATCAGCGGAGTCGAATAGACATACACGCCGTCACCGTCGGGATCTTGTAAGCGGGTCAATAAACAAGTGGGCTGCCATTCCCCAGGGCAACCGACATCATCTTGATAGTTGCCGGGGACGTTGGCTAAGATCGAATTGACGGTATCCGTCACCCAACCTGTTTTGGTGTCAAAGAGAAATTGAACCGTGGTCGCCTCAGCTAAGACCAAGGGAATGTTCTCACCGTTGGCTTGAGCATTCAGGCCAAAATTGAGATCCCAAGTGCCGTTGAGCGCGGCCTTGTACTCATATTCGCCCGCCGGAAGATCAAACGACTTGCGCCAGAGATCGTTCGCAGGTTCATAAACCAATTGCGTGATCTCACAAGCCGGATCCCAGTCCGATTCGCACCCTAACACGCTTTGGATCGTGCCAGCGATCGTGACCGTTTCGGGTGTGTCGATCACCGCTTGCGCGCCGATCCCCCAACTGAAGCTAAACAGCAAAAGTAACGCCAATAACCCTAAAATGAGCCTATTTTTGGTGGACAAAAGATGTCTCCTTATTCGTTAAACCACTGATACGATCATAACAAGCCTACCGATTAGACGCAAAAAGGGCGGCCCGTAAGGTTTGTGCATCCACCGCCCCAAAAAAGATGTGGGTGATCACCCCCGCCGCATTCACCACATAAGTAGACGGTTGACCGCGCAAGCGATAATCGTCGGCCGCCCACCCGCGCCCGTCTAGGACGATCTCATAAGTGATTCCCAATTGTGCGATCCACGCCGCCACGAGATCCGGCGATTCCCCCAGATTCACCCCGATCACGGTGATGCCTTGATCCGCGATCTGCTGGAGTTCCGGCATTTCGGCACGACACGGCAGACACCAAGTCGCCCAAAAGTTGATCACCACTGGCTCACCGTAAAAATCGACTAAAGCCAAATGTGACCCGTCTACACGCGGTAGATCTAAGGGCGGGGCTGATGCGCCGATCTCTGGTGCGATCGGACGTGAGTCTAAGGAGACGCGGAAGCCCGTAAAATCAGCGCGATCCGGTAAACCGACGGCCGCTAAGATCACGGCCGCGGTGAGCCATAAGCCCAAAGCACCGGCCAAGATCAAGATCTTTTTCATCAGCGCCAAGTCCTATTTACTCCTCATGATCAAGTGATCGTTTAACAACAAACGAAAGGTGGGTTGCAAGAAAAGCGCACGGATCAAAAAATCATGTTGATCTCCATATCCAATAACCTCACAAAAAGTCGCTAATCTCCAAACACCCATGTCATGCTTACTTCCCCGCGCTTTCCCCCTAGTTTACACCCTTGTCTGTAATGCGTGGGTGGGATTATACGCAAGCGATTTTCCTATATCTACATTAGAAAAATTGGGACATTTGTCACGACTTTTCAGAAAATTTGTGCTAAACTTTTGGCATCATTCATTGATGTGAAGATCATCGCGCATGACACCCTATCGCACTCTCGAAACCCGTCTCAATCTCCAACGCCCGTATCCCCATTTACAAAATAACGAATCACCTTTCGTTATCAACAAATCATCGGATTCATTGTTGTTGTTATCGTCATCAATCACAGATCACCCAATCAATGCGCTTTACGGTAGAGCGTGCCGGGCCGTTATCAAGGCTTTTAGGGTAATCTGTGCTACACTAGACACAGATCGATCGCCAGAAGATTGCTATGTCTCACTTCGGCATTCCCCTGATTTTGTGAAACAAGGGTAGCTTAGCTTATGACCACAATCGACATTTTACGGCAACACGCTGAACAGGAATTTCACCAAGAATTAGCCGCCCTACAAGCGGTGGATCAGCGGGTGCGCCCCACGAATTGGGCTTTATCACCTTGGGCGGTCTCGCTCTATATCTTGGGCGGCACGTTGGACAATGGCTATACGATCGTCCCCAAATATTTCGGCGAACGACGCATCATTGAGATCGCGATCGCTACCCTCGTCACCGATCGCGCCTTATTATTGCTGGGTGTGCCGGGGACGGCGAAAACGTGGGTTTCTGAACACCTCGCCGCGGCCATCAGTGGCGACTCTACCATGCTCATTCAAGGCACGGCCGGCACCGCTGAAGAGTCAATCCGCTATGGCTGGAATTACGCACGCTTGTTAGCTGAAGGCCCGTCAATGAATGCCATTGTGCCGAGTCCAGTCATGGTCGCAATGCGTGATGGCAAGATCGCCCGCGTTGAAGAACTCACCCGTATCCCGTCCGATGTCCAAGATACCTTGATCACGATCCTTTCCGAAAAGATCTTGCCGATCCCCGAACTGAACAGTGAGATCCAAGCCCGTAAGGGCTTCAACATCATCGCCACCGCTAACGATCGCGATCGCGGGGTGAATGATCTCTCTAGCGCGCTCAAACGCCGCTTTAATACCGTCGTTTTGCCTTTGCCTAAGACGATCGACGAGGAGATCGAAATCGTGCGGAGTCGCATTGAGGCCTTGGGCCGGGCCTTAGACATGCCTGCCGAAACCCCCGCCCTCTCGGAGATCCGCCGCGTGGTGATGATCTTTCGGGAATTGCGCGAAGGCCGCACTATGGACGGGCAAACCCGGGTCAAATCACCTACCTCCACCCTTAGCACCGCCGAAGCGATCTCGGTGATCAACAGCGGAATGGCCCTTGCGTCCCATTTTGGCAACGGACGACTCTCCGCCGAAGATGTCGCCGCAGGCATCATCGGCGCGGTGATCAAAGACCCGGTTCAAGACCGTACCGTCTGGTTAGAGTATCTCGAAACGGTGATCAAAGACCGTGAAGGGTGGAAAGACCTGTATCGCGCTTGTCGTGAAGCACTTGGCTGATACCACACTCAAGGAGGATCCTATGCGAGTCTATGCCGATGCGATCCGTGAATTTCTGCGTAGCAGTGGCAGTCCAGATCATCAACCGCCACCCGGCTACACCGGATCTCCCCACCTACATCACGGGGTTTCTGTCCCGGTGATGCGCGATTATGTGAAAGCGTGGATCAAGGCCAACCCCGATTTTACCCGTGACCACTGGATCGGCTTACTGGATCTGTTGTACACGGGGGAATCGATCGAAGAACGGTTGATCGCCGGCCTATTGATCGCTGAATTGCCAGCTTTACGGCGCGATCTCCCCTTAGATCAATTACACACTTGGCTAGGGGCGCTCACCGGCTGGGTGGAGATCGATACCACCTGCCAAAGCACCTTCACCGCGAACGAACTCATCACCCGGTGGGACGCATGGTGTCCGTTTCTGGCGCAATTGGCAAAAGATCCGGCGATCAGTCGGCGGCGGGCCAGCTTGGTCTTATTGATTAAACCGATCCGCGAATCCTCCGAGTCGCGGTTGATCACATTGGCCTTACAAAACGTCGATCAACTTCACTCTGAACGCAATCCCCTGATCCAAAAAGCGATCTCATGGATCTTGCGTGAGGGGACAAAACGCCACAGCGAGGCGATCCGCGCCTATTTAGAAACCCATGAGGACGCGCTTGGCAAGACGATCGCCCGTGAAGTCCGTCACAAACTTGACACCGGTAAGAAAAAGTAGGATCACGCTATGTCTGAAGTTCATGTATTTGGGATTCGTCATCATGGCCCAGGATCGGCCCGTAGCTTGATCTTGGCCTTAGATGCACTCCAACCGGACATCCTCTTGATCGAAGGCCCACCCGATGCCGATGGGATCATCCCATTGGCCGGTTATAAGACGATGATCCCACCCGTGGCCCTCTTGGTGTACGTGCCGGATAAACCGACCAAGGCCGCATTTTACCCGTTTGCGGTGTTTTCTCCCGAATGGCAAGCGATGCAATATGCGCTAAGCGCCCAAATCCCCGTGCGCTTTATGGATCTGCCGTTAAGTTATCGCTTTGCCATAGAACCCGAAACCAGCGAGGATCAAGCTGCCGAGTCTGAATTGCCAAAGACTCCTACCCCTGAGGAGTCGTCCGCTGAACCGACCATTCGACAAGATCCCTTAGGGGCTTTGGCCCGCGCCGCTGGCTATCCGGACGGTGAACGGTGGTGGGAGCAGATGGTAGAACATCGGCGCGATAGCCGTGAGTTATTCGCCGCGGTATTAGAGGCGATGAGCGCGCTCCGCGAAAGTGTCACTGATGAGGTGATACCCGATCAACAATTTGTCTATCAAGAGAATTTGCGTGAAGCGTACATGCGAAAGACGATCCGCGCCGCGCAAAAAGAAGGGTATCATCGGATCGCGGTGGTCTGTGGTGCATGGCACGCCCCGGTTTTAGCCCACATGCCTCCGCAAAAAGAGGATCAAGAGTTACTCAAAGGGTTGAAAAAGGTCAAAATTGAGGCGACATGGCTACCTTGGACACATGGCCGCTTGAGTTATTACTCCGGCTATGGCGCGGGCATTCGCTCCCCCGGTTGGTATCAATTTTTATGGGATACCCCTACCGAACAGATCACCAACGGTTGGCTCACCAAAGTCGCCCATTACCTACGAGAGCAAGATCTAGATGCCTCACCGGCCCAAGTGATCGATGCGGCCCGTCTTTCTGAGACCTTAGCCGCCTTGCGCGGACGGGCGATCCCTACTTTAGACGAATTTAACGAGGCCACGTTGAGCGTATTGTGTTTTGGCAACGATACACCGATGCGCCTACTTCATCAAAAGCTGATTATCGGCGAAACGATGGGCGAAATCCCGGATGAAACGCCGATGGTGCCACTTCAACGGGACTTGATCCACCAACAACGCCATTTGCGGATGCGTCCAGAGGTCAACGAGAGCAAACTCACCTTAGACTTGCGCGAAACGATGCACCTTCACAAGAGTCATCTCTTGCACCGTTTAGCGATCTTGGGGGTGTCTTGGGGCCAAAAAGAGCCGGTCAAACAAAAAGGCACGTTTAAAGAAGTCTGGCGCTTACGTTGGTCGCCCGAAAACACGATCCAATTGATCGAAAAAAGCCCGTATGGTAACACGATCTATGAGGCCGCCAGTGCTTACGCGCTCCATGTGGCCAAAGGTGAACCGGAATTAGCCGTCCTCACCGCCTTGGTGAATGAGGTCTTACAAGCAGAATTGCCGGAAGCGGTAGATGAGCTGGTGCATCGTCTCCAAGTGATCGCGGCCTTAACCGGGGATGTCAGTAAGTTGATGGCCGCGTTACCGGCCTTGGTGGATGTCTTGTTATATGGCAATGTCCGCAAAACCGATCGCACCATGGTGAGCGAAGTTGTAGACGGCATTGTCACCCGGGCCTGCATCGGTTTACCGACGGCCGTTCACGCCTTAGGAGATGACACCGCCCGCGAATTGTTCCTCTTGATCCGTAACTTTAATGTGGCCTTGCGGATGTTGCAACACGCCGAACATCTGGAGACTTGGCACAATGTCTTGGCCCGCATCATGGGGCAAACCACCGTTCATGGCCTGATCCGCGGGCGGGCTTGCCGCATTCTGCTAGACAGCGCCGTAATCAACGGGGAAATCGCCGCCCAACACATGCGCTTTACCCTCAACGGGATCGAGGACGCGAGTCAAGCCGCTGCTTGGTTACAGGGCTTTTTAGCGGGCAGCGGTTTGATCCTGTTGCATGATGAAAATCTGCTGAAGATCTTAGACGGATGGGTGGCCACGCTCCGCCCTGAAGAATTTATCGCTTTATTGCCGATGGTGCGAAAGACCTTTAGCACTTTCACCCAACCGGAACGCCAACAGATCGGGGTCAAGGTGAAGGGAATTTTGAGCGAAATCCCAACCGAGAAAAAAAACCGTCCAGACTCGGTGGATCAAGATCGTGCCGACTCGATTTTAGGCATCTTAGGGCATTTATTGGGCAATGACCCATTACCCGAATAACTTTTATGACCCGTTGTGAACCTTGACGCAAGGCCTTAAGCGGATTATGATTAACGGATATGGAATAGTTGATCTTAAGGAAATCGTAAATGCTGACACAGCAAATCCTCGCGCCCTATCTCGCGATGCGTGAGAGCGGTTCAAGCCCCGCGGAGGTCTATGCCCAAGCGTTTGATGATTGTCAGGCGTGGAATTTGCGCCAAGACATCTTACGGATGCTGTATGGGCTAGAAGGGGATGACTTGTTGATCGCGGTGGATGAAGGCGATGAATTGGCATTAGAGTTATATTTTGACTTGCGCGATGATGGCGCGAGTCCGGCGGAGGTGAGTCAGCAAGTCCGCGCCGATGGTCATACCACTGTGGAAGCGATCCGCGTCTTGTGGAAACTCTACGGGCTTAGCGGGTTTGAGGCTAAAAATATCGTGATGGCCAGTTAAAGCGATGGCCGAGGCATTCGCCCTCGGCCATTTTATAAGCGATCGATCCTTAGATCGTGTGCAGGTCATTTTCCACTTCACGCACGCCGGGAATCGCCGCGATCGCGCTCATCAAGCGGTTGATCTGGTCTTGGGGCAATTGCCCGCGCAGGGTGATTTTGCCATTTTCCGCTGTGACATCCAACAAATGCGGTTGCCACACATGATTACTCAACTCACTGCGTACCCGTTGCACCAAATCGACATCGGTCACTTCTTCGATCGTCTCTTGTAAGTAATCCATACCCGCCCGCACCTGATATTGAGCATCTTGGGCGCGCTTTTGGAGCGTGTTGGTCGCATTTTCGACGTTTGAACGGGTTTCTTGATAGCTGTTCTTGGCCCGTTGGCCTAATTCTGCCGCTTGATCTTCGGCCTGTTGCGTGGCACGCATGATCTGATCACGTAACAGAGCGCGCCGACGGCGGCCTTGTTCCGGATCAAAGAAGAACATCAATACCGCACCGACAAAAGCCCCCACCACGATCGTAAACACCGCTTGCGCTTGTTGCTCTTGGTGACGGATCTGCTGTTCACGGCGCGATTCGACAAACGGCAGCGTATCGGCAACGCGATCTAAGAGGGCTTCAAACTCCGATTGTAAGTCCCGTCCGGCGCGTTGAATGTCTTTATTGACCTTTTGTAATTCGCGATTCGCCTTATCGAGGTCAATTTGCGCCTTTTTGTTTAAGAGGTCTTGTACCCAATTCATAGTTTCTTGGCTCACTTTCGTCCTTAATGGATAGATAGATTTAGATCTGGAGTCGCCTCCAGTGGATCAACAGCATGAGTTTCATCAAAATGGATCACGGTATCGAATTGTCTGGGCAAGGAAGCATGAAAGTAATGGCTGATGCGTTCGCTCTCCGGCCGATAGATCACGCCGATCGCCCGTTCTAAACGCGGGTGACGCAGTTCACGAGTGGCCAGATGATCGCATCGCAAGTCTAAGAAGTAATTGGGCATGTCCGCGTCATAAAACACACACTCGTAACTCCCTTCTAAGGCGGGGCGCACCCGTTGACGTTGGGCCGGTTCTCCCCAAGCTGAAGCGGCCATCACCCACCCGCAATAGGTGGTAAACCCGATGTTATAGCAACTTGCGCCATACTCTTCTCGGGCCAACTGTCCTAAATTGAGTTCCCCCGCTCGTCCCATTTCGGTCGCCCGGGCATCCCCCAAGTGCGCGTTATGCGCCCATACCACGATCTTGGCCGTGTTTTGTTGCTGGGTGCTAAGATGATCGCGGAGGGCATTCAACGTCTCTGCCATGTGCCGATCGCGTAAATTCCAAGTCGAAACCCGTCCACCGAACATCGCCCGATAGTAATGTTCGGCGTTTTTGACCAAGCGGGCGTTTTGTTCAGCTGCGAACAGGCGATCCGCGCTATGACGATCCGTTTGATCAAGGTAGCGCGTCGATTGCGCTTGTAATTCGATCAATTGTGCGATCGCCTCTCGTTCACAGGAGGCTTCTAGGTTCAAAGCACTCGCATAACCGTAAGCTTGCGGATCTTCGGCATGATGATCAAAACAGCCATAGCGATAGCGCGCCCGTTGCGCCGCCGTTGGATCTACCTGATCTAGGTAAGTGATCACGGCATCGATCGAGGCGTGCAGGCTATACAGGTCTAGCCCATAAAAGCCAGTGCGTTTATATTCGCGGGGCAAGGCCAAGTTATAAGCGCGCAACCAATCGATGAATGCCGTTACTTGTTGATTGCGCCACATCCATTGAGGAAAGCGACGAAACCCGCCTAAGGCCTGCTCTGCTGTCGCATCCGTCCCGTACCCACGCACATATTGATTCACCCGATCGGCATCGGGGAAATCCGCCTCAATCGCCACGGCCGTAAAGCCTTTTTCTTCGATCAAGCGTTGGGTGATCGCGGCGCGAGTCTGATAAAATTCCGCTGTGCCATGCGTCGCTTCACCGATTAACACCACACTGGCTTCACCGATCGCGTGGAGCAGTGGATCAAGATCGTTGTTCGCCCCCGTGATCGCATAGGCGTGATCTTCGATCAAACCTGTGAGTGTGGCCGTATTCATCTTAAACATGCCTACAGACCCCCGTCTGAACCGTCGGTCACTTCCCCTCTATTCAAACAAGCGAGAACTAACGCGGCATGAGAAAGAGATAATGAATTTGGTAATTTTGGCTAGTCCTCAGTTTCCACATGCCCATTCATGCCCACCGCATGGAGCGCGAGATCGGCGCGTTTTTGATCTTTGGCCCGGCTAGTGCCAAAATCCCCGCGTAACACTTTCAGCGCATAACGTTCACGTTCGATCTCCTTACGGGTGCGAACGCCCATGCCGCGCCAAAATCCTAAAGGTGGACACCACCCTTGAGTCGCATGTTGAAACAAAAAGGGCAACACCACCACCGGCACCAGTAACCACCAACGATTGCGCGTGGATAACACCACACCAGCAAAGGCCAGCGTTGAGCTGGTCACTTCCAGCACGCGCTCAATATCCCACTCTTGTTCTAAGGCCTCGATCCGTGCGGTGAGTTCCGCGGGGGTCGCGCTGACCATTAAGCGAATCCGTTGTTCGGTCTCACGATCGATCAAGTGATTCACCTCTGGATCGGTGTTAGCACGCACCGGATCCTGATAATCTTGTTGGATCATTTCGATCCGCTCATCGTTTTTGCGTGGCATCGGTCTACTCCGTAATCTCTATCATAATAAATATGATAATTTTAGCGAGAGCCGGAGTCAAATGAGGGGGTTATAAACGTTCTGATGACGGGTGAATGGGGGGCTTTATTCCAAGCGCTTAGACCACAAGCCAAGCGCTTGGGGCGGATTATTGGATAACGACACTATCGACGACTTCCCAGATTTCTTCCTCTAATTGATCCCACTCTAGATCGCAGCCTGTGGAGAAGATCATCACGTAGATCTGATCCTCTACTAAAATAAACACATCGCGTCCGTAGGGTTGACAACCGTCGGGATTCTCCAAATTGACTCTAAAAAAATAATCACGCACGCCGGCCGGATACCCGCTGACCGATGTACTGAAGACATCCACCAGCTGCCCACGCACTCCTTCGTTAATCATATAGACATCGTTATGATATTGCCAAACATCTTGATACCCGCGCCGATGGGTAACACCTAGCCACATCCCTAATGTTGGAGCGCCGGTTCTTCGGATATGTATCGTACATTTCAAAAATTCGTTATCCACGCATTGATCATTTTGCCAGCCGGGTGGGATCATCATCGATAAGCGTTGATGTGTGTATGGGCGTGGTTGATTCAGCGCGATAAACAGCACATAGCCTATAAACGCGAATATCAAAAGCGACGGGATCGCCCAAAGTACCCCTTCGATCCCTTGTTGCGATTTGCGGATCGGTTTGACCGCTTCGGGGTTAAAGGGGATTTCGCGCTTAACAGGTGGAAGTGGTTTTTTCAATTTGGCTTCGATCTGATCGATCTTCGAGATCCATTCCATCGCGATCGGATGATCGATCGTGGTTAAGAACCTACGGGCCTCTTGGTATTTTTTATCACGGATCAGCCCTTTGGCGTGTAACATCTTGCTTTCTAATTCAGTTGGCATAGGGCCCCTCCTAACGAGTCACTTGTTTCGTCCTGCGTTCAAGATAGCGCACGAACATTGATCCGATCAAGGTGAGGGTGAGGTAGATAAAAGCGATCACCAGATAGGTTTCAACCGTCTGAAAGCTGTTACTGGCATACAAGCGCCCGATCTGGGTGACATCGCGGATCGAAAGCGCCGAAACCAACGACGAATCCTTGATCATCGCGATCAAGTCATTGCCTAATGGGGGTAATACCCGCCGAAACGCTTGGGGCAAGATCACTAAGCGCATCGTCTGAAAATAGGTCATGCCTAAGGCGCGGGCTGCTTCTCCCTGTCCTTTATCGATCGATTGAATGCCGGCCCGCACCGTCTCCGAGATAAACGCGCCATAGGCAAACCCTAGCGCGATGATCGCGGGGGTGGGGACACCGGCCCGCACATTTACGCCCGTGATGCGCTCCACAATTTGCGGGAAGATCACATAAGTCCCGATCAACAACACGATCAAGATCGGTAAGCCGCGCACCACTTCCACATAAACCGTTAACAGATGATAGAGCAACGCATGTAAGACCGTGACGGGTGAGCGAAAATGAACGTTTTTGGGGGGATTAGCGCGCACCAAGCCGATCAACAGCCCTAAGGCCACCGCGATCACATAAGCGCAGCCAGCAACGAATAGAGTCATCGGGATGCCCGCACGCAACGTCTCAAAAATTTCCCGATAGAGCGGATCGGCGATAATCGCCCATGCCAACAAAATCCACCCGACGATCAAGATCACCAACCAAAACGGGAGATTGCGATAAAAGTGGCTAGTTGGGGCAACCCGTGCGCTAGAAGCCGCTTGTTGTGCCGGAAGATCGTCGATCGTGGTCATCATGGCCTCGCTTTATTTATGAAGGGAATCACCAAAAACGTAAAATCCCTTCATGATGTGTGAAGGGTGACGCAAGCCGTCCCTTCCTCATGTTTGAGGAAGGGATTTAGAGATGAGGTTTCTTATTCGGTAGGCGGCTCAAACCACCGAGCATTGAGCATTTCCAACGTGCCGTCCCGGGCCATATCCGCTAACGCAAGATTGACCGCCCGCGTTAATTCGGAATCCAACGGGAAGATAAAACCCAGTTGCTCACCCGCGTTAAAGGGTTCACCTGTGATCTGGATCGTTTCGGCATTTTCAGAGAGATACCCTAAGGCTGCGATGTTATCGATCACCACCGCATCAACATCGCCTGCGATCAACGATTGCACCGCGAGTCCGAAAGTCTCAAAGCCAAGGATGCGTTCTTCACCGCCCAATTGTTGCGCGGCTGCGAGATAGTTGGTCGTCCCGGTTTGAGTGGCCACGGTTAACTCAGAGTTGGCGACCAATTCTTCAATTGATGCGAACCGATCTTCACCCACGCGAGTCACCAACACCTGACTTAGGGTGACATACGGCACAGAGAAAGCGACTTGTTCGCGGCGTTCCTCGGTAATGGTGATCCCGTCGCCGGCCATATCAAATTGCCCTTGACCCACCGATAGGATCATGCCTTCCCATGCGGTTTCGATAAATTCCGGCACACAATTCAGGCGGGCGCAAATTTCATTAACGGCATCGTAATCCCAACCCATGCCTTGACCGTCATCACCCAACATATTGAAGGGCGGATAGGCGTTTTCGACCGCTACAGTAATCGCTTGACCCCCCAGATCGGGTAACGGTTGTGGGAACCATTTTTGATTTAAGAAATCCAACATGCCGTCTGCTTGCATGGCGAGTAAGGCCGCGTCAAAGGCCGCAGTTAACTCCGATCCTTTGGGGAAGATAAACCCTAATTGTTCACCGGATTGGAACGGCTCACCCGTGATCTGGATTGCGTCCGCATTTTCGCCAAGATAGCCTTGAGCGGCAATGTTATCGATCACCACCGCGTCAATATCACCCGCGATCAACGCTTGCACCGCGAGTCCGAAGGTCTCAAAGCCAAGCAAGCGTTCTTCCCCGCCTAACAATTCTGTGGCGGCGAGGTAGTTGGTCGTTCCGGTTTGCGTCCCGACGATCAAGTCCGCATTTGCGACCAATTCATCCGTGCTGCTAAAGCGATCTTCTTCGATCCGCGTCAATAAGACTTGGCTTAAGGTGACATAGGGAATCGAAAAATCGACCTGTTCGCGGCGTTCTTCGGTAATGGTGATGCCGTCCCCGGCCATGTCAAATTGCCCTTGCGAAACCGCTAAGATCATGCCTTCCCAGGCGGTCTCCACAAATTCCGGTGTACAGTTCAAACGACGGCAGATCTCGTTGACCGTATCATAATCCCACCCCATACCTTGCCCGTCCTCACCCAACATATTGAAGGGGGGATAAGCGTTTTCTACAGCGACGGTGATCACGCGGCCGTCTAGATCAGGTAATGCAGGGGTTTCTTCTTGGGCGGTCAACGGCAACCATAACGCCGCGATCACCAAGAGTAACAGTAAGCTACGAATTTTCATCAGGTTCACTCCTCAAAAGTTAACATTGGGTGAATGGATTTCCAAAGAATTTAACACCTGTTAAGCATAGCCAGTTTTATCAAAATCGACAAATCAGCAATGCCTTCGCGTGCATCAAGTCGTCACAAATGTTACGATTTTTCCGTACATCTGTTCTATCATGAGACTCATCGGCGATTCTCGCTGATTTCACATGCAAAGGTGTTACGTTTTTTCTTACGATGAATGAGGTAGAAACTGATGAGCGATTCTCTGGTGTCGGTGTTCATGGCATTTTTGATCCTTCAGATCTTGTTAGATCTGGGATTATTTGGGTTATTTGTGGCGGTTTGTGCGCGCAATCGGGCCTTAGAGGAACAGTTAGACGCGGAAAAACGTCGGCGTGAGGCTTGGTGGTCGGGGGGTGATCTCGATCTGGGTCAAAAGTAGGGTTACAATCACTTTTTTAGACCACCCTTGAGAGGAAACAACACATGCGGTTATTGATCGCCACACAGAATCCGGGCAAACGTAAGGAATTTCAGCACTTGTTAGGGGACTTGGCAGTTGAATTGGTGTTACCGTCAGAAGTAGGGCTTGGGGATTTAGAAGTCGCTGAAATTGGGGACACCTTTGAAGCGAATGCGATCCTAAAGGCACAAGCTTTTGCGGAGCGGAGTGGGCTATATACCCTTGCCGATGATTCGGGTTTAATGGTCGACGCATTAGACGGCCGACCGGGCCTCTATTCGGCCCGGTATGGCGGGCCGGGGCTTGATGATCACGGCCGGCGGCAAAAATTGTTAGATGAGCTACTCTATGTCCATGATCCTGAACGCGGCGCGCAATTTGTGGCGGTGATCGCTTTAGCCAACCCACAGACCTTAGGCTGTCAAGTGGTGGAAGGTATCGTGCGCGGGCGGATCATCCATGAAGAACGCGGAAATAATGGCTTCGGTTATGATCCGATCTTTCAGCCCGACGGTTATGATCAGACCTTAGCAGAAATGGACGAAGGCTTTAAAAATCGTTTGAGTCACCGTGGACGCGCTGTCGAAAAGGTGATCCCATTGTTGCAAGAGATCATGGGCTAACTGACTCTGAACATCGCAAAGTCCCTGATACCTCATAGCACACCGGCCGATTCCTTAGCCCACATTTGGATAAAGCGCTAGGAGTCGGTTTTAACAGTTCGGAAAGCTTCTTTTCGCATTTCGCCTTCTGTATCAAGGGATAAACCGCATTTGAAGCCTGTGTTAACGTTCCATTTGAAAATGTTAAAATGTTGAAAAAAGTAGTTGACATCCCTCGCGATCCGCTGTATGATGAGTTTAATCATTTGAATTAAATTGAATGATGGAAATCAATCACAAAAGGAGCGGTGCGATCATGAACTCATTAGACTATCGTCTTACAGAAGAATATCGGCGGGAACAAATTCGGATCGCGGATCAAGAGCGGTTAGCCAAAGAAGCTTTAGAAGCGCAACGGCGCAAACCCCAAGGCCCACAACACCGCGACCATAACTCATCAGGCAATTAGTGTCTCTACCCCCACAGAGACTTGCAAAACGACACCCATCGCGGTGTCGTTTGCATTTTTTGTCTGATTTCTCCATAATAGGGCCAGAGTTAAAAGTTTGAGAAGTTTTCAATGCTAGAAGAAAATACGATGATGGCCTTTAAACCCGCCCATGAGATGATTATTACGGATCTAGAGACCCTAAAAGTCTTAGCCGACCCGTTACGCTTGAGCATTATCGAATACCTAAGCCGCCCCGGCACAGTCAAAAAGATCGCCGAGAAATTGGACAAACCCCCGACCAAACTTTACTATCACTTTAACCTCTTGGAAAAACATGGGCTGATTACCCTCGTTGATACGCGGATCGTCTCTGGCATCATCGAAAAGCATTATCAGGCATCGGCGCGATCCTATCGCTTACAACGTGGCTTACTCTCCCCCGGATCAGAAGAACCCGGACAAGGCCTCGACATCACCTTGTCTAGTCTGTTCGCTGATAGCCGCAATGACCTGATGCAAAGTATCCGCGACGGTGTGGTCAAATTGGATGAGGATTCCGCGGATATTGAGCGCTTGCTGCTGATCCAATATCGGCTGTTGCTGGATTCCGGACAACTCCATGAGTTTTTGCAACGCTTACGCGGCCTTTTGCGGGAATATCAAGATGTCTCGGATCGCAATGCCGCGCAAAATGACACGATCACCTATAAGGGTTTGATCGTCTCGTATCCCAGCAGCCGCTTGTTAGATGATGAAGGCTAATCGTGGCGATCTTCGGGCTGATCCCCGTTGATCTTGCGCCAATAACTATCACCATAAAACCGGCCAAGGTTGCCTTCGGACGAGTCGAATAACCGCATAAAGACCACAATTGGTAAAGCGGTGATCAACCCGATGAGCAGAATCGCAATCAAGCCTTCCATAGTCTGTTAATCCCTGTTATGTTGGATAGCTTGATCATAACATGCTTTTTGGGTGCTGTGATGAATATTCGATCGCTTTTGATCACTTTTGGCGCGTTTTTGCTGATCGGTTGCAATTTGAACGCCGCACCGATCCCACCGAGTCCCGTCCCCACTTGGGAAACGCTTGCGCCGGGACTCGAAACCCGACAATATACCGTGGAAGACTCGCTCACTAAACACCTCTTGATCACACGGATCGATCCGGCGGTTTACCGCTTTCGCGCGCATTATGCCGATCCGTTGGGCCTAGATGAATGGCGCGAGGCATTGTCAGACGCAGCTGTGATCATCAACGCCAATTTTTTTGATCCCCAAGACAACGTGTTAGGGTTATTGGTGAGCGATGGTGTTGTTCATGGGTTTCCATATACCGATCGCGGAGGTACCTTCACGGTGTTTGAAGATCAAGTTGCGATCCGATCCAACGTCGAACAACCGTATCAAGGGGAGCAGCTTGATCAAGCGATCCAAGCGTTCCCGATGTTGATCTTACGCGGTGAAGCGACCTTTTTTCGCACATTTGCCGATCGCTTGACCCGTCGGAGTGCGATTGGGATCGATCAACAAGGGCGGGTGATCTTGGTCAGCACCCCGCTAGGTGGTATCCGGTTGACCGAGTTGAGCCAATGGTTAGACACCAGCGATCTAGAGTTGTCAATGGCGTTTAACCTTGACGGGGGCGGATCGTCCATGTTGTGGATCGGGCCGTCGGAGTATAGCATCGCCTCATTTGACCCCGTGCCGGTCGTGTTAGCCGCTTATCCTAAGGAAATGCCCGATGTTCCGTAAAATCGCGCCGATATTCGCCTTGATTGGGATCGGCATCGGCATGGGGGGGGGGCTATTGCTGCTGTTGATGCAAGTGTTCCCCGAATTAGCTCCCGGAGGTCAACGCTTTCTGTTCACCGATCTAGACGGTGATACATTTCGACATCAACCGGGCTTGGTGCGTCCACCGGCCCAAAATCGGGTGTTAGAGGACGGGGTGCGCTTTGATGACGCGGACGGATTCCGCCGCCCGTTATGGGTTGCCTCCACCTATCCGATCATCGCGATCGGCGACTCGTTCACCGACGGCGGTCAAGTGCCGTGGACGGACATCCTCGCGCAACAATTGGATCAACCTGTGCGTAACTTGGGTTGGAGCGGATTCGGCCCTTTGGAATACGCCGAAGTGATGGATCGCTACGGACGCTCCGATCATCAATGGGTGTTGGTGATGTTCTTTGAAGGCAATGATCTGAGCAACATTCAGACCAGTTACGCCCGCGCTGATCAAAACGGTGGGGTTTTGCCGTTTGATCTGACCCGGGTGATCGGCGCACCGATCACCGATGTGCGGCAATTGGATCAATACAGCGACATCGTGATCGATCCAAATGATGCTTATCTCTACCCGCTCACGCAAATTCGGCCCGATGGATCTCGCTACGAGATGGCCTATATCAGCGATTATCTGTGGTGGTTAAATGGAGATTCGGCCGTCTATCAGGAATCGCGCAATCTGGAGCAATTGGGTATCGCGTTACAAGCGATCCGCGCTGATGCTGGTCAAGCGTGTGTGGTGTTGGTATATGCGCCCACCAAAGAGCGAATTTACTTTCCGTATGCGGACGCGGCTGGAAATCGGCGCTATGTGTTGGAAAACGGACGTGAAGCGATCTTAGGTGCGGAGGGGTGGATCACCTTCACCAATACGATCACGGTGGATTATTCGACCCTACAAACACGCATGGGGAATTTAGGGCGGGCGGTGCAGACGACCGCCGAAGCGCAAGGGATTCGTTTTATCGATCTTACGCCTGCGTTTGAAGCAGCTGCCCAGAACGGAGATCCCGCCTATTACCCGTATGACTCACATTGGAGCGCGCGTGGTCACGGGATCGCCGCGTTGACCATTGCCGATGCGTTACGTGAACGGCCATGTACAAATTAAGCGCGAAATTCGTCATCAAGGGCGCTACGACTCCAATAACGATGTTGAATCGACTCCAGATCACCCCCAAACACCAACGGTTGATCAAAAAAGGTGCGAATCGGACGATGTGGAGACCAACGGACGAACAAGACAATCGGTAGGGTGAGCATGACGATCGCGGTCGCGATCACCAACAAAATTTCCATGAGAAGCCTCCTTTACAAGTTTTTATTTTTACCATTGTAGCGAGGACTTCATAAAGTTCAGCGTAAGATCTGCTTAAAATCACCCTTACAATCTACCCAATCTTAATGTTTTGTGCGATCTTTAACGGGTCATGAAGGAGATTAAGCGTTTCAGTGTTCGGAAAAGCTCTCGTATTTGTTCGATAAAATAAATTTGAATCGACGGTCAGTCAACTTAAAGTGCGCCTGATCCCATTTTACACTGAGACCAACAGGCTATTGATCCGGTAAAATAGCGCGTGCTTTAATAGGGGGTAATGTTCTAGTCAAAAGGATGAGTTATGCGATCTAAGCTAATGTTTCTGATTTTATCGGTTATTTTCCTTAGTTTTTCGGTGACACAAGCGCAAACCTTCCCGAACAATGGGTTTCGCACGATCACCCTTAGCAATACCTTGAGCCAAGCGACCGCCTTCGCCTTTGGGCCGGATGGGCGGGTGTTTGTGGCCCAACAAACCGGGGAGTTGTTATTATTTCAATATGGTCTGTTTGTGCGTCAATTGATCGATTTTACGGTGGATTCGGCCGGTGAACGGGGTTTGATCGGTGTGGCGGTGGATCCCAATTATACGACCAATCAATACATCTATGTGCATTACACCATGAACACCACCCCACGTCGGGCGCGGATCACCCGCTTAACGATGGACGGTAATCGTTTACTCAACAACAACGAAACCGAAATTTTCCTGTTAGACACCTTAAGCGGTAACACCAATCACAACGGCGGTGCGATGCACTTCAGCACCGATGGGAAGTTATACATCGCGGTGGGAGATAACAATATCTCGTCAAACGCCACAACGCTACAAAACCTACACGGCAAGATGTTACGGATCAACGCCGACGGCACGATCCCAACGGATAACCCGTTCTATAATTCAACCGTGGGCAATAACCGGGCGATTTGGGCGTATGGCTTGCGGAATCCGTTCACCTTTGCGGTACAACCCGGCACAGGTCTGTTGTATATTAATGATGTGGGCGCGGGATCTTGGGAAGAGGTCAATCCGGGCGTGGCGGGTGCGAATTACGGTTGGCCAAGCACCGAAGGCCCGACCAGTAACCCGTCTTTTACTGAACCCGTCTACGCTTATCCACATCCGCAAGGTTGTGCGATCACAGGCGGCGCGTTCTATAACCCGTCACAGGCGCAATTTGGTGCGTTGTATGTCGGTGATTACTTCTTGGCAGATTATTGCGGGCAATGGCTACGAGTCTACGATGTCACCACCGACACCGCCACTGATTTCGCCGCCGATTTACCGGATCGTCCGGTCGATTTACGGGTAAGCGATGACGGATCGCTCTACTACCTCACCCGCACCGGCTTGTATCGTCTGGTCTATGATCCCAATGTCGTCGCTGGCAATCGTTTATGGAATGGGAGCTTTGAGATCCCCGCCTTTAACGTGATCTATCCGCAATTCTGGCAAGTGAGTTCCGATGGCAACAGCCGATCGATCTGCACGGGTAATGCCCCACGTAGCGGTAATTGCGGTTTACGGATCGCATCGGGAGCGGCCTTTAGTATGCAACAAGTGGCACGTCCGACGGCCAGCGCTGGGGATAGCTTGTCGTTTAGCGGTTGGGTGCGCGCCGGAACGGTGGCCTCAGGGTCGGTGCGAGTACGTATGATCGTGATCTATGATGACGGTACGCGTGCGCCGATCAACGCGGTATCGCTCACGTCCGGCAATGGAAGTGATTATGTACAGTTCACCAGTTCAACGACTCCATTAACCAGAGCGGTCGCACGGGTGCGCTTGCAAGTCGCTTCAACAGGCCTTTCGCAAACCTTGACGTTAGATGATCTGGAATTGCAATTGACTTCTAGCCAGTTGATCCCGATGCCATAAGCTGATCCAGTTGTGTCAAGATTGCTTCCGGGCGCTGTAGTTTTTGCGCCAATTCGGTGATGATCGGTGCTTCTTTCAAGATCGATTTCCCGTGTTCTTTGAGGAGGCGGGCGCGTAAGAGTCGGGCGCGTGCCTCCCAGTAAGTTTGACCCAACCCCTCTAGTCCCTTAATTTGCCGATCGTAGATCCGAATGGCGGTCGGCAAATTTTCTACCAAGTGATAATAATCCACCATAGTGTCATAATAATCAGAACTGATGATGTTTTTATAGCGGACGGCGTGTGCGCTGGCACTGCGGATCAATTTGCGCGCTTTTTCTTCATCGCCTAAATGATGATAAGCCAATCCTTGATAGGCCAAGGCGGTCGCTAGGCTACCGCGATATTCATCCAAGTCTTTTCGACATAATTCATCCGCGGCTTCGGCCACGCCCAACAATTCAGCCCATGCCTCCCGCCGTTTGAGCAGATCGCACCGATGTAAGTAGGCACTCCGTAAGTGATGAGAGAAGTATTGTGACATTTCGATATAACGATCGATCGCCACTTCGGCCCGATCCCACCGTTCGATCGAAGTCTCAAACGCGGCCCGCGCCCCCTGCATACAATAGCGACACTGAAACGTCGTGTTTTCGGTTTGTGCCTGCATGTAATCGATCGATTGTTCGATCAAGTCACTATAGCCATAGGGATCATGACCGAGATACGCATGGATCACATCTTGATGAATACAAATGCGTTGCATGAAGTTGAGATAGGCGGGTTTACGGGCTTCAACGGCGGCGCGGATCGCCATGTCTAAGGCTTGTCCGATGTCGCCTTTGTCAAAGATCAGCGTTTGTAACCACCAATGGCGGATATAGAGCAGATCGCGGGCAGAAGCGTTGGCTTGAACGGCCATCTGATAGGCTTTTTCAATCAAACTAAGCGCTATATCGGGATCGGTCTCATCAAAACCGCGATATAACCATGTCCAAAAACTAGGTTCAGGGGTGATGTCAAAATCAGAGTCGCTCATCGTGATCTGTCCCGGGTCTCTACATCGATTTAACCTCTATTGTAGGGCAAAATGGCCGACGCGCCAGTTTAGACGATAAAAGGCGCGTCGGCGTGGGGTTAGAAGTAATTGGCAAGCGCTGCGCCGTTGTAGTGGGTGCGGGTGGACATCAAACTATGGACATATTCAACATACATATCCACGAGTCCTTCGGGATCGGTGACGGGATCGGAATGAAGTTGCGCGGGAAAATTAGAGAAAGCGTGTTGATTATTCAGTAAACGATTGCCTAAGGCCGTGCCGATGGCAACCATATCCTGATTGTTCTGATCCCCCGAAGCAAACGGATCAAAATCATGGACTAACGGGGGTTGATAGCGACGGAAATCGAGACCTTGTTCGGGGTGAATGAAGTTGCAATATTGTTCCACAATATCGATCGATTGAGAGCGGGCGGTGTCTTGGATGATCACGTTAGAGCCATTGAACCCCCATTTGATGATATTCCAATCGGTGGGTTTGCCCGTGGCCTTGATGAAGTTTTCGGTATTCATCCAGCCCGTGCCGAAACTGAAAATCGTCACCGTAGACGGGTGATAACCGCGCCATTTGATCGCCTCTAAGGCCGAGATATACACTGGATTGCCTTGTGCGCCCACCCCGCCGTCGGTGAAATAGGCGTTCGGATTTTGCGGACGGGTATAGACGGGAAACACGGTCGGCGCGGAGGAACTGGTCAAGACCGCTTCCCACAATTTCCAATCGGCATCTGAACGATCATCCGATTTAATAAAATGGGTGCGACGTTCGGCGATCTCTCCGGTGGTGGTGATCAAGACCTGTTGTTTGTCTTTCAGCAGTTGATGTAATTGCCCCATGGTGATGTCTGGATTGCCGAGTTGTTGTTGTGCCACTTCACGGATCTGGGCGACAAATTCGGTATTCGGATACAAGCTGGTGCCAAAGATGCCTTTCATCAGCTTCACGAAATTTTCTAGGGGTGGGATCACATGGCCGAAAATCGGCGCGAGCGGTGGGAAGGTGCGTTTACTCGCTTCGGTATAAAATTTTACGATGTCTGGCGCACACATGCCTGCCGCAATACACGCGCCGATCACCGATCCGGTAGACGTGCCGACTAAAATTTTTAGACGTGGGTCACTGATCAGCGGTGCGCCCCCGGTTAAAGCCTGCTCCAAAGCGACTAGCGCTTGCGCCACCATGAGGCCCTTCATGCCGCCGCCGTCAATGGTGATCACGTAATGTTCGCGTGGTTGAATAAATGTCATCGATGCCCCCTTTTGCAGATAGATAGATCGCATGAGGCATTGTACCGTACATTAAGAGCGGTGATCAAAAAGATCTAAGCGGCTAAAGAAATTCCTCGCGCAATTTGTCCTCAATAATCACACTATCAGGGTGTAATCCGAGAATCCAAGTGCTGATCCCACGCACCGCGAGATGAACCCCTTCAGTAGGGCGTGGCATCCCGATCGTGCCTAAGCGCAACACATATTGATCCGAATGATCTTCACGTCGCACCAATAAGATCGCGATGCGCTGTTCGATCGTCGGTTCAGAGACAAACACATCAAATAACACGCCTTGATCGTTGTAATAAGCGTTATGCACATGGGTATGAAGCGTTTGATGATGATGATCGAATGGGGTGAAGCGTGTGGCGATCTCCTGAAAGCTTAATGGCGAGGTGAAGATGATATGCGGCATAAGAGACTCCTGAACGATTGGAATCAACGGCGCGGGCTGTCGATTGCGCTCATACACAAAATAATAACAGCGGCGGCCTTCGCGGATCGCCTTCGCTTCATACTTGGTTGTCACCCGATCGGGTAAGGAATGGACATAGGGTGCGTCCAAAGTATTGGTAAGTCCGGGCGTGGCACGGAACACTTGATCACTCATATGAGCGTATTCAAAGATGTCGGTGGCCAAATACAAGCGCGCTCTGGGTTGCATCCGGCTGACCAATGCGTCCACCGTGTCGCGTTGGATCAAGCGGCGTTGACGATGCTTCAGCTTAAACCATGGATCGGGAAAGTTGATATAGACAGCGGATAACGTGTCGGGTTCGATCAAATGGCGGAGCGCGGTTTCGGCATAGCCATACAACACGCGCACATTCGGTAAATCACCGCGTTGGATCGCCGTTTCGGCTTTGACTAAGCACATATTGGCAACCTCTAATCCCAAGATGTTCGACTGTGGATAGGTGCGCGAAAGATAGTGCAGATAATGTCCCAACCCAAAACCGATCTCTATGATGAGGGGTTGATGTGAGCCGAAAACGGCACTCCAATCGGTGGGCCATGGCAAATTAAAAACGCTCAATTGTCGAAATGGCGGATTCACAAATTTTCCTAAGTGTTGATCGGGCTGTCATTTTAAAGCGAAATTGGTCAGATCACAACCGAAATTTAATGTGGATCGTTCATAATGTTTTGAATGAGTTGAACGTGAGCATTTAGATCATCGCATGAGGGGGTTGTTAAATCTAACGATCCTTAAGCGATTTACGTTTATAATGGGATTGTCATAACAGCTTAAGCGGCAGACTCTGTCGTTTTTCGCTCTCATGCCCAAGATGGAGAAAACACGATGATTAGTAAAAACGAATTTGAACACGGCACTGGGAACGGACATGGACGTAAAAACGGTCAGGGGAAAGTGATTAGCGCAATGCAGGCGAAGTTACAATCTCCCGAATTTCTACGCAATTTTGAACTGGATTTAGCCCCTGTGAATCGCGAAGAACTCGAAACCGCAGTGACTCAAATTCTCCAAGCAGTGGGGGAAGACCCAGAGCGCGAAGGGTTGCGCCGCACCCCGCATCGCGTGGCTAAGGCCTATGATGAGTTGTTGTCCGGGTATCGCACCGATCCGTCAAAATTGATCAATAATGCGATCTTTGATGTCGAATATGACGACATGGTGATCGTGCGAGATATTGATTACGCCTCGCTGTGTGAACATCACATGCTGCCGTTTATGGGACGGGCGCATGTCGCCTATATTCCGGGGCAAAAGGTGATCGGGTTATCGAAGATCCCGCGCATTGTGGATATGTTCGCTAAGCGCTTACAAGTCCAAGAACGCCTGACCCGTCAGATCGCGGACTTCATCAATGAGGTGTTAGAGCCACGCGGAGTCGCGGTGGTAATGGACGGCGTTCATATGTGTTCGATGATCCGCGGGGTGAAGAAACACAGCTCCGGCATGACCACCAGCACAATGTTAGGCGTGTTCCGGGATGATGAGCGCACCCGCGCCGAATTTATGGCGCATATTGATCGTGCCAGCGGGAAAAGTGTCTTCTAACGTCCCTTGTGCCTTTATAGATTTTTTAAGGAAGCGCTCTGATGCGCTTCTTTTTAATCCCCTAACTTAGGCTTAAGCTGATTGAGGATGAAGCGATGAAAAAACATTTTTTGGTGATCTATGTGCTGTGGTTTTTAATCAGCAGCCTCACGATGGCAACCCCCACCCCTGATCCCGCGATCCCAATCACCCCTCAACCCGATGGGGCCTTATGTTGGGATCATCAAACCATTGAGGCGGATCTCCAAGAGGAGACCTTTGAAGCGTTTATCGCTGGAGTAGGTGAAAATCGTGGCATCTACTTCTCGTTTAAACCGATTGGCACAGACATCCGACCCTTGGGGAATAGCACTTATCAAACGCTATCCGAACTTTCGGCAGAAGTCGAGCTGTTTACCTCGCAACCGCAACGCTTGCGCTACTTCGCGCTCTTAAATGAGCAGATGACCGGCCCCGCTCAAGAATTGACGCTTACCCCTAACGAGATCACGAAAATCAGCTTCACCGTACCCCCGTTAATGCAAGGGGTGAATGACCTAATTTTTGTCGCAATCCCATTAACCGATGAGCCGTTGCGGCCGACGGGTGATCCGCGCCTTCATGCCTTACGCATGAGTTTGATCCATGGTCAACCCACATCAGAAGCCCTTCAGTTCACCCGCTTGCCAAAAATCGGTAGCAAACAAGCGGGCGATCCGCAATTTCTCTTACACCTTACCTTAGATGAGAGTCTTAGGGCATGGAATTACCCCGATCCCACGCATCGCATCCGCCAAGGGGATCGATTAAGTTTTTATCTTTGGACGACGGCCATCACCTCTGGAAACCCAAGTGTGCCAACTTTGCCGCCACCCGAAGTCTCGCGGTTTGCCCTCTTGGGTTTTTTAAATGATCAACCCCTGCCATTAACGGATGATCAGCCGATCATTTATGGCGAACTTGAGCGCGATACTGCTCATACGCGCCTTTTGATTGAAACCGAGGTGAATCTTTCAGTCGGCACGTATGAATTATTGATACTCAACATCCAAAACCCGCGCATCCCACTGTGTCAATTGTTTGGCCCTCACGACGGCTATTTTTTCTCTACACAAGTGGCGGGGCATCGCGTGGCCTTAGAAATTGAGGCGGAATAAAAAAGCGCGATCCAATTGAGGATCGCGCTTTGAAAATTGGCTGACTGCTAATGCCGTCGGTTTAATATTCCGGCATTTGGGGCGCGCCACCGGACGGTTTGTCTTTTTCCGGCACATCAGTGATCAACGCTTCGGTCGTTAAGATCATGCTGGCGATCGAGGCCGCGTTTTCCACCGCGCCGCGAGTCACCTTCGCCGGATCGGGGAAGCCCGCTTCGATCGTGTCGATAAATTCGCCCGTCATCACGTTGAAGCCGATCCGATGATTTTTCTTGGCCTTTTGCAGGCGGCGCACTTCTTGGATGATCACCGATCCGTCTTCGCCCGCGTTTTGGGCGATCTTACGCATCGGGACTTCCAAAGCGCGGCGCATGATGTTAATGCCCGTGTTTTCATCTTCATTGCTCAACTTGGCGGTCTTTAACGCTTCGATCGCGTTGATTAATGTCACACCGCCGCCGGGGACGATGCCTTCTTCAACCGCGGCGCGGGCCGCGCTCAACGCATCTTCCACGCGATGTTTCTTTTCCTTGAGTTCGGTTTCAGTGGCTGCACCCACGCGGATCACGGCCACACCACCGCTCAATTTCGCGAGACGTTCTTGTAATTTTTCGCGGTCATAATCGCTGGTGCTAAGTTCAACTTGGCGGCGGATTTCTTCCACGCGGCCACGGATCGCGGCTTCATCGCCCGCACCGTCTACTACCACCGTGTTTTCTTTGCTGCTGGAGATCTTGCCCGCGCGGCCGAGGTCTTGCAGGGTAACGCCTTCTAACTTGCGGCCGGTTTCTTCACTGATCACCGTACCACCCGTCAAAACGGCGATGTCACGCAACATTTCTTTGCGGCGATCCCCAAAACCGGGGGCTTTGACCGCGAGGACGTTGAGCATCCCGCGCAATTTGTTCACCACCAAAGTTGCTAACGCTTCACCGTCCACATCTTCCGCGATGATCACCAGTTCGCGCTTGCCAATTTGAACCAGTTTTTCTAATACGGGGATGATGTCTTGGGCGGCGCTGATCTTCTTGTCATAGATCAAGATATAGGGTTCTTCAACGATCGCTTCCATCGCTTCAGGGTTGGTGATGAAATAGGGGCTGATGTAACCGCGGTCGAATTGCATCCCTTCAACGTATTCGGTTTCAAATTCTAACCCGCGTGATTCTTCCACCGTCACCACGCCATTTTTACCCACTTTGTCCATGACTTCGGCGATCAATTGGCCGATTTCGTTGTCTTGGGCAGAGGTGCTGGCAACCATCGCGATTTCTTCTTTGGTTTCAACAGGGGTCGCTTGATCGCGAATGTTACGGGCCACCAATTCCGCGGCATACATGATCCCGCGTTTGAGTAACATCGGGTTCGCACCCGCGGCCACGTTTTTGAGGCCTTCGTTCACGATCGCTTGTGCCAACACGGTCGCGGTGGTCGTGCCGTCGCCCGCGATGTCATTGGTCTTGGTGGCGGCTTCTTTCAGGAGTTGCGCGCCCATGTTTTCATAGGGATCTTCGAGTTCAATTTCTTTGGCCACGGTCACGCCGTCATGGGTGACGGTGGGCGCACCGAATTTTTTATCCAACGCCACATTACGGCCTTTGGGGCCTAAAGTGGTGCTAACGGCGTTTGCTAATTTATCCACACCCGCTTGTAAGCTGCGGCGGGCTTCTTCTCTAAAAATGAGTTGTTTAGCCATGGGAAGTTCTCCTTGTTATCTAAGGGTTTATTCTTCGAGGACACCGAGAATATCGGTTTCTTTCATGATCAGGAGTTTTTTACCGTCGATCTTGACTTCTGTTCCGGCATACTTGGCGAACAACACCTTGTCACCGGCCTTCACGTCCATGGGAATGCGTTCACCGTCATCATCACGACGGCCTGCGCCCACCGCTAACACATTGCCTTGTTGCGGTTTTTCTTTGGCGGTGTCGGGTAATAACAGACCGCCAGCAATGGTTTCTTCTTTTTCAATGGGTTCCACGATCAGACGATCACCTAAAGGGCGAATATTCATAACGTCTCTCTCCTTGTCGTTTATGGGTTTGACAGATTTAGCACTCATCACGACAGAGTGCTAAGGATTGGTCTTATAGTAGCAAATCGATCGGCGTTGCGTCAAGCATCAAAGCGGTTTTTTAGCAAATTTCTTATATAAGTGCTAGAGGGTCGACTATACATTCCACAAGTGGGTTGAGCGTGTAAAGTTTTATAGCTTTCGCAACCAGATCGCCGATCTAAACGTACCATAAACTAAAACGAGAGAGGATCTTCATCATGGATGATCAGGTTTCGAGTCGTTGGGTGATGCGCGCCCGTTGGATAATCGCGGGCATGGTGATTTTAGCGCTGATCGGCATCTTTAGTCGTCAGGATGATTCCACTGAAACAGCGCATCCGTTAGGCATGGAAGAATGGGTTTATAGCGATCAAATCCTCACCGGACATTTAAGCGGGCCGGGCATCCCTAGCTTGATCGTCTCTTACAGCTTGGTTGACGGTTACGCCGTCTTTGAAGGGGATATCCTCTTGCATACCCCGCACCCCTTGGAGCGTGGCACTGGCATTCGTAACACCGCATGGGATTATCGTTGGCCCGACGGCATCATCCCCTACGAGATCGACTCACGTTTGCCGAATCCGTCTCGCGTCCAACAAGCGATCGCCCATTGGGAGTCGATCACACCGATTCGCTTTGTGCAACGCACCGCGCAACATGCCCATTACGTCTATTTTAAAGACGGGTTTGGCTGTGCATCGTATGTGGGCATGATCGGCGGACGACAAGACATCTTATTAGCGGCCGGTTGTTCAGTCGGTGCGACGATCCATGAGATCGGACACGCGGTCGGTTTATGGCATGAACAGAGCCGTGCAGATCGGGATCAATATGTGCAGATCAACTTTGAAAACATCCTACCCGGCACGGAACACAACTTCTTAAAACACGTCTCGGACGGGATCGATATCGGCCCATATGATTATGACTCGATCATGCACTATCCCCGTTGGGCCTTTAGTCGCAATGGGCGCGATACGATCGTCCCGTTGCAAGATCGGGTGATCGGTCAACGGCAAACCTTAAGCCCGGGAGACATCGCGGCTGTCTTGGCCTTATATGAAGGGGTGATCACGGATGAGCGCTAAGCTTCAGGTCGAAATTCGATCCACCGAGTCGATCACTCACAGCACGATTTACCTACAATTACAAGACATCAGCCGCTTAGATGTGCCATCACAAGTGTTAAGCGAGACGATCGCTCATGGAGTCACTATCGCTCCCGATCATCCGATCATCTTGACGATCGATCATGCGGAAACCGCCGATCCACGTCTTCGTCCGAATTTGCGGGTGCATGTGAGTCAGCATGGCCACCGCGCTTTACACAGTGGCGATCTGTTGACCACCGAGACCTATCCGATCGGGCCGGATCAAACCGCGATCATCGTCACAGTTTCGCCAATTTGAGTTACAATCCCCGCTCACATAATGGAGAGGGAGCAGGGACATCATGAATCGTATTCAGCGCTGGATTCGGTGGTTGATCTTAGAAAGCGGTGTGCGTGGTAAAACGCCGATGCAAGTAGCGCAACGTTTGGAGCGCAGTCGCAATCAAGTTTTGGAGCGCATCCGTTCTTCATCACGCAACGATGAAAATCACAAGGTGATCACCCACATCATCGGGATCGAAAAATGGGGACAACAGCGCTTACGCTGTGCGTTGGGTGAGCCGTTGGTACAAGAAGAATATAATCGCTATCGTCCAGCGCTTAGCACACCATGGGATGAACTCGCACCGCTATTTGAGCAAACCCGCGCCGAAACCCTCGCAATCGTCCGCCAGATCGATCCGAGTCGTGCTAAGCAGATGATCCCCCATAACGCGCACGGGGAAATTAGCGTAAATGCTTGGATTCATTATCTGAATCTGCACGCCAATATTGAAAGCAGACGGCTCAAAAAGTAACCTATCAAAGGGCGATCAGTGTTGAATCGCCCTTGAAAACTCATTTAGACTCATTATGGAGCGGTTTCGCGCCCGCGATATAGGCAAGGATATCCGCGTATTGGCTAAGGCCGGCCCGCACTTTTTCGAGTTGATCGCGGATCTCTTGGTAATGTTCCCAGGCGCGCTCATGCTCTAGTTGGCTCACGCCGGGGGGGCGTTTATCCTCATATGACTTGAGTCGCGGATGCCATTCGGTCAAAAAGGGGCGTAACCCTTTGTTGAGGATCTCAATCGCGATCGGCCCCAACGACTCCGGGCCGTTGACAATATCGGGACCGCATGACTTTAAGATACTGCGGGTGATCTCAAACACATTGTAGATCGAGGTCATCGCTTCACGAATCATCCCGTGATCAGGATGCAATTTTTGCACCGTGACCCGTGTCACCAATTCGACATATAATTGCCAGGCGGCCTGCTGTTGTTTGTCGTCAAGTTCCAATTTGATCCCACCGAGTCCGAACGGTAGACTAACGCTCAACTCTTTGCCCTTGATTTTCCTCATGTTATGTAGCCTTTCTAGAATCCAAACTACTTAGTAGTTTAGCATGACTCTTAAAATTTAAGGTGTTGGAATTGCGGAGCAAACGCTCCGCTCCAAACTCGTCGGTTGGGACGCACGGTGGTGAAGGCAACAAAGCCTAAAAAGGGAGTCGGTGACGGCGACAGAGGGGTCAGTTTTGAAGTGATTACCCCGAATCCTGCTTAAATTGCTTGACAAACGCGCAAAAATCCGCTTAGAATCATTTTATCGCGCCGAACAATCAACTTGATCCGCGTGATTTTTGTCCCCTCAAGAAAAGGCGGCGGCATGTCGATGCGTTAACACCTCCTCGTTAAGCGAATCACCCTATTTTGATTCCGCTGGTCGGTGTTGCGTTTCGATCGCTATAGACCTTGTTGCCTGTTGATCCCAGTGATCGAACGCTGCTTCCAACCTCCGCGCCATTTTTTCTTGAGCGAGGATCCTCTTTATGTTAACGGTCTCACAACTTTCCAAACACTTTATCGGTGCAGATGATCCGATCTTTCAAAGTGTCAGCTTTACCCTGAATCACGGCGATCGCGTCGGCTTGATCGGCGCAAATGGGAGCGGAAAATCGACTCTCCTTAAGGTGATCATCGGGGAAATTCCCGCGGATACTGGTACGATCACCTTGGCTAAAGGACGCATGATCGGCTATCTCGCGCAAACCCTGATCGCCCGTGAAGATCAAACCCTTGCCGATTTGATCGCCGACTCACAAGCGCAATCCACCGCGATCGAAGCCCGCTTACGCGCCCTGGAACAACAGATGAGCGTCACCACCGATCTCAACGCGATCTTAGCAGAATACGCCGATCTCACTGAACAATTTGAGCGGATCGGAGGGTATGAATTACCGGCCCGGATCGATGCGGTGTTAACGGGTTTAGGCGTGGGGCAAATCGATCGCGATCAACCGTTTCAGACGCTATCCGGCGGTGAAAAGGCCCGCGTTGCCTTAGCCTTGCTCTTATTGTGTGGGGCGGATCTGCTGCTGTTAGATGAACCGACCAGTCACCTTGATCGCGACTCGTTAACGTGGTTAGAGGGTTATCTAGCCGCTTACCCCGGCGCGATCTTGGTCGTCTCGCACGATCGGCACTTTTTAAATCAAACTGTCAACGTGATCTTGGAATTGGATGATCACGAAAAGACGATCCGACGCTACGGTGGAGATTATGATGCTTATGCCCGCGCTAAGGCCAGGGAGCGGATGCAATGGATCGTCGATTATGCCAATCAACAAAGCGAGATCAAACGTCTACGGATCGAGATCAAAGAAGGCGCACATCGCAATAACAACTATCGCACTCACACCGATGGCGATAAACACGTCCTTAATGGCAAGATCGCCACGCACGAAGCGACAGTTTCGCGTCGGGTGCGTCTGGCTGAAGAACGCCTCAAACGTATCCTCGCCGATCCGATCCCAGAACCGCCCGATCCCCTGCAATTTCGGGCCGGATTTGAGGCGCAACGGCTACACAACCCCGATCCGTTGATCGTCTCGCAAGTGTCGAAACGCTTTGGTGATCGTGTGGTGTTAGATCGAGTCTCGTTTGCGTTAAGCGCACACGGGCGCATGGTGATCGTAGGGGCGAATGGCGCGGGAAAATCCACCTTGTTACGGGTGATCTTGGGCCAAGAAACCGCTGATCACGGGGAGATTCAGATCAGCCGTGGCGCACGGATCGGTTACTTGGATCAAGAGAGCGCTGCGCTTGATCCCGATCAAACCCTGTTTGAGGCCTATCGCGCCGGAATGCCGGAAAACGATCAAGTTCTCAAAGCGCGGTTGATGCGTTCGGGGTTGTTTCGCTATCGGGATCTGGAGCAGCGCGTCGGGAAGTTGAGCAGTGGTCAACAACGCAAACTTCAGATCGCACGATTGATCGCGAGTCAAGCCAACTTGTTGATCTTAGATGAACCGACCAACTTTGTCAGCTTGGATGTGGTGGAAGGGTTAGAGTCGGCCTTACAGACTTTTGCCGGGGCGATCTTGGTGGCCACGCATGATCGGCAGATGATCACGCACTTCGGCGGATCGGTCTGGGAATTGGCTGACGGCCAACTGTATGAACATCTGCAAGGTGCGTTAGGTTACTTTACTGACCCCCACGAGAGCGCCAGATCTGACCGGTGATCCACCGAGCGTCTTCTGACACCAGAAATGCCACTAAACGGGCCGCGTCATCGGGTTGACCGATCCGGCCCGTCGGTGCTTTTTCGATCAAATGGGATCGCAAGTCGTCGGTGATCCACCCGCTGTCGGTGATGCCCGGATCGATCGCATTGACGGTAATGCCGCGGGGCATCAAGGCGGCGCTAAGGCTCACCGTGAACGCATCTACCGCGCCTTTTGTAGCGACATACGCCAATTCATCCGGCATTGGGCCCAGCCCTTGTCCAGAGGTGAGATTAACGATCCGTCCACCGTGGGTATGATGCCAACGGCGCGCAAATTCCGCACATAACAGCATCATCGCACGCATATTCACCGCGTAATGTGCGTCGATCTGGTAGGCGGTGAGCTGATCGATCCCGTCCGTCGTTGAATAGGCGGCGTTGTTGATCAGCACCTCAAGCGGCCCAAAGTGATCGAACACTTGCGCGGGTGCATCCGGTTGACTCAAGTCGATTTCCAAGCGGCGGGCAGTCACCCCTAAGGCGCGTAAACTGGCGATCAAATCATCGGATTCATCGGGGCGGGAGGCCCATGGCATCGCTTGATCGTAAGGGGTGTAGGTGGTGATCGCGATATTGAGGCCGGCATGGGCTAAGGCGCGTGCGATCGCCGCGCCGATCCCGTGTAAACGACTGGCCCCCGTGATCAAAGCGGTACGGGT
>JALOOG010000131.1 GCA_025454525.1 Anaerolineae bacterium
CTACAAGCTGCGCTTTACCAGTGAGCGGACTTTTGCTTGGATTGACAAGTTCCGTGCCTTGCTGGTTCGCTTTGACCGCAAAGCCGCGCACTTCATGGGTGCCCACTACATCGTATACGCCCTTATCAACCTCCGTCACTTACTGGCGGACGAAAAGGTTCAATGAGTTCAGAGAATAGCTAGGAATGGCGTGGCGTTCTAACGCGCCAAACTCTGGCGCAACACATCCAACGCCTGTAACGCGGTCAAATTTCGCACCACATACCCGTAACGCAAATTGTCCCCTGTGAAGTCGGCCGCCCCTTCATAACCCCGTGGCGATTGTGACGGATGCAGGCCATCATCGCTTAATCCGAAATACGGTAAGCCCACCGTCGAACCGTGATAATCCCACAACGGGATCGCATTGCGTTGCGCGGTTTCGCGGATCACCGCGTTAAATTGTTCCACTTGGCCTTCATAACCGATATAAACCGGAATCGTGCTGATCACCGGAATCACACCATTTTCACTGCTAAGCGTCACGATCCGCTGTAAATTGGCCTGATACGTCGCAACGTCTAAAGAGCGCACATCATTGCTCCCCAACATGATCAACGCGATCGCCGGCCGATTTAAACGATACTCACATAACAACGGCATCTCGTTCGCTTGACACATCCCATAATAATTCGCGTTGGGATCTAACACGGTGGCCGTCGTCCAACCTCCGCCGGCCGCCGCGGACAAACGGGTGAAGCTGTTTTCGGTTTGCGTGAAATAGCGGATCGTGTCTTGCAATGCGCCATACGCCCCAAGATTGAAGATCCCACGCCCGATCGGATCATACATGCTGGGATCGACCGTGATGCTATCGCCCACTTTGGAAAACACCGTGGACCGATTGCCCGCCCGTTGACCCCGCGCAAAGATCAAACGCACATTTGCGCCGAGATTGCTAATCGGCGCGGCGATCGGCGCATCGATCACCGGAATACTGCCTAAATCCACACCCACACGGGTTAATGCCGCCCATACCCAACCAGATTGACCGTTAGAGGTGGTGATTTGCAACCATTGGTTGTTAGCGGTGCGGCCGGTGATCGTTAACGCCGTCCCATTGGCGATCTGATCGATCACCGCGCCAGCAGTAGAAGGCGAAGCGCGCAAGTTCAGTAACGCCGTGATCACCACTGCATCCCCCTGCGTAGGGGCGGGAATTTCGGCGGGCGCTTGCGCCTGCGGAGTCGCTGCCACTGGCGCAGATTCGGCGCTCACTACCGGAATCGTATCCAACGGCACATTGAGCGTGATATAACCGGAAGCAGCCCACCCTTGCACGCCGCTTTCAGTCTGAAGCTGATACCACCCGTCCCCCGCGAGTCGCCCGAACACCGTGATCGGTGTGCCGCCCGAGAGTTGAGCGAGGATCGCCGCCGTCGGATTCGGTTGGGCGCGTACATTCAGCGTCGTGAACATATTTTTTACCACCGCGTTCGGTGTGGATTGGGCGTGCAGCGTCAAACTGAACAGACATAACACCCAGACGAATACGAGTTTGATCGGCGACATGGACAATTTCCCTTATATTAAGAACGGTCAGATCTTCTACCCACTTTTAGCGCATTCACTCACTTTTGGAAAGTCCTATTTACCGAGTCGCGTTTTAAGGGGAATTTAGGTATCATGTCAGCGTGAATCCGATGCTTTAGGAGTGCCGATCGTGACCAAAAACACGGTTTTGTTAGTTGAAGACAATGATGATGATGTGCAGTTGATGTTATACGCCTTTAAAAAAGCCCAGATCGATGTCCCTGTGATTGTCGTTAAAGACGGCGTAGAGGCGCTTGATTATCTGTTTAACACGGGTAAATATGCCGATCGCAATCCACAAGATACCCCCACCGTGATTTTTTTGGATCTCAAAATGCCCAAGATCAACGGATTAGAGGTATTAGAACGCATTCGCGCCGATGAGCGTACTCGCTTGTTGCCTGTGGTCGTTTTGACCACCTCCACTGAAAAAAGCGATCTGCTCAAAAGTTACGAATTAGGCGCAAATAGTTACGTTCACAAACAGATCAACTTTGATCGCTTTTCCCAAGTCGCCCAACAACTTAGCCAATACTGGGTAAACATCAATCGTTCGATCACGCAACTCTAGGAATTGTGGTTCTATAATAGAGTTGAAACTCACGATGTTGATGTTGTTTTAATCGTATTGTATAGATTAAAGGTCGTTTATGTCTCCACAGAAGGAGCTTTTACTGATCGAGGATAATGACGATCACATCGCCCTCATCCAATATGCCCTACAAAAATCTAACCTGAAGATCGTTCTTCGCTGCTTTAACAATGGGAGGGATGCGCTTCATTATCTCTTTTGCCTTGAACCCCCACAGCATCCCTTATTGGTGTTATTAGATCTGGATCTACCCGGAATGCACGGATTAGAGGTCTTGCAAAAAATCCGCGAAAATGAACCGACTAAAACCTTACCCGTGGTGATCCTCACCGTGTCGCATCGGGAAGAAGAGTTGTTAAAAAGTTACCAGTTGGGAGTCAATAGCTTTTTACGCAAGCCCAATAGTGCCGATCAATTTAGTGTGCTGGTGCAACAATTGAGCCAATATTGGGCCACTTGGAATGAGCTGAATGAACATTATCCCTACTAAAAATTGGTTTGCAAGGAGCTGACAGCTTGCGCGGTCGCTAACGTCAACTGATACGCCCCGACCTGAATCACGCTGTCAACCGACAGAACGGCAGTTCCGCCGAACACGACCGCGCCATTCACCAACAACATCGCCGCATCTGGGAACGCTTCTAAGGTCAATTGACCGTCTTCTGTCCAAGAGATCACCGCGTTATAACGCGAGACCGACTCATGGTTGAGCGTGATCAGGTTATCCGCCGCCCGTCCGATCGTGATCCGGGTGTTTGGGGCGATCGTCATCACTTGATCCGGTGACGTGTCCCGATCGCGATGTGTCACCGTGATCGTTAAGGGTTGTTGTGGGGGTACCTCACCCAAGTCTTGACATCCGAAAGACAATATGTTAGGATAATCGTAGTTTCATAACACGCACGAAGAAGTGGGCAACCCCCACTTTTTTCGTAAGTATCGACCAAAAATCACCTACAACTGAATAGCGATGAGAGAAAAGAACGAATTACAATATGCGTTTGAGCAGATCGCGGAAACCCGCGCCCTGCCCTCCGAAATGGTCATTGATGCCCTCAAAACGGCGTTGATCTCCGCTTATCGGCGTGATGCCAACGCCAGTGCCGCTCAACGGGTTGAGGCCGAAGTTGACCCAAACACCGGACGCACCCACATTTATGTCGAAAAAGAGGTGGTAGACGAGGTGTTTAACCTCAATACCGAAGTTGACCTCGAAACCGCCCGCTACTATCACCCCGAAGCCAGCTTAGGCGATACGGTGATGGTGCGTTTAGAAGATAAAACTACCAAAAAATTCGGACGGATCGCCGCGCAAACCGCTAAACAAGTGATCTTGCAGAAGATCCGTGAAGCAGAACGCACCGCGTTATTCGAAAAATACACCGATAAAGAAGGCGAGATCATCAGCGCCCAAGTGCAAAGTGTCAACTCGTCATTTGTCACCGTCACCCTAGACGGCAACGCCGAGGCCACCCTCCCACGCAATCAGCAGATCCAAGGCGAACGTTATAAACCCAACGACAAGTTGCGCGTTTATGTGGTCGAGGTCAAAAAGACCAATCGCGGGCCCCAAATCGTGGTCAGCCGCAGTCATCGCAACATGCTAAAACGCTTGTTAGAATTTGAAGTCCCAGAGATCTACAATGGTCAAGTGGAGATCAAAAATATCGCGCGTGAAGCCGGCGGCCGCTCTAAAGTCGCGGTGGTCGCTTTGCAAGACGGGATCGATCCCGTCGGCGCTTGTGTTGGGATGCGCGGCGTGCGGATTCAGAACATCGTGAAAGAACTGCACGACGAAAAAATTGATGTGATCGAATGGAGCAACAACCAAGAAGATTTTATCAAAAAAGCGTTGAGTCCCGCCCGCGTCACCGGAGTCTACCTAGATGACGATCCCGATCAAGGCCGTACCGCGGTCGTGATCGTGCCGGATGATCAACTCTCATTAGCGATCGGTCGTGAAGGTCAAAATGCCCGTTTAGCCGCCAAACTCACCGGCTGGCGCATCGACATCAAGAACCTCACCGAAGCGGCTAACGATGCGTTACGCGAGATCGATCACCCGCCGTTAAGTGCCTTGGCCCAACGCGCCCCAGAACTGGTGGCGGAAGCGTTGCGAATCAGCGCCAAGAAACAAAACGGATTGGCCATCATGCCAGAAGAATACACCACCTTAGGCAAATTCGCCGATGCCGTGGAGCGTCATCTCTTACAGGTCAAGCTTGAAGCGCGTAAAGCACGCTTGGCCGAAATCAACATGGTCAAGTCCACTTTGCCGCAACAGGCCTTCCAAATTCCCGTTAGCCAATTGGATTTGCCCGATAACATCATCGAAGCGTTACAACCGCTTGAAAATGCGGGGGAAATTATGTTACGCTTCCTGATAGACGAAACTCGTCTCTTGCGGTTGCTAAAAGATCAACCTAAAGACGCGATCGAGTCGGTGCAAAAAGCGCTTGATAAACTGGTGTTGCCAGAAGACGGCAGCGATGCCCAAACGGGTGAAGCGCCCACCAGTCTGCCATCTGCTGAAGCCGTGATTGCTATAGAAGCCGCCCCTGATGAAAATCCGCAAGAAGTGTTCGCGGATGCCATGCACGAGGCAGAGGTGACCCGTAAAAAGGCCGCCACCGAAGAAGCGGGCGAATTTGAAGAATCGTTTGACGATGACGATGACGAATTCGACGATAAAGGCAAAGGCAAAAAACAGAAGAAAAAAGAGCGTAATCAGCGCCGACAATTGGTCTTTGATGAAGATGCAGGAGAGATGATTGTCAAACGTCGCCGTAAAGGTGGACGAAATCGCCGAGATTGGGATGATTTTTAGATAAACCAAAATACGTATGCGCCAGCCAAAAACCAACACACTTCAGAAACCAACGTTCAAGCTGAAACCGTCGGATGCGTTTACCCCCACCCGGGACGATGATAATCGGATCGATTGGGAGCGTAAAAACAAGAAGAAAAAGTCGGATGACGAGGCGATTTTAGAAGCCCCCGTTGAGATCTTGGAATTAGACCCGGACGACGATGAGGTATTGTCGATCGAAGTGCGTCATAAAACCAAAGCCCCTAAAAAGGGCAAAAAGGATAAAAGGCGACAACTGGTTTTAGATGAAGACACCGGACGTGTTTTTGTCAAACGGCGGCGCAAAAGTAACCGCCATTATGAGTGGGATGAATATGAGTAACGTTGTGCCACGACCAAAACATCTCCCCCAACGGATGTGTGTCGTTTGTCGCTCTAAAGACAATAAACGACGCTTAACGCGACTCGTTCGCTCTGAACAGGGGATTCTGATCGATCCCACGGGAAAAGCACACGGACGCGGCGCGTATTTGTGCGATGATCCCAAATGTTGGGCGCGGGCGATCGCCTCTGATGTTTTGGACAAGGCCCTTAAAACCTCGTTACAACCGGAAGACCGGCAACGCTTGAGCCAGGCAGCGCCGGGCTTATGAACACGTTTTATTTGGCGCAATTAGCGCCGTTATCTAGACGACGGTCGGCAACGGACAGCTGTTAACGTTCCTGTTGCCACCTGTCGGACTCTTAAGGAGAGTTTCAAGGTTATGGCACAGGAAAAACAAGTAGTATTGGTACCCGATTATCTCAGCGTTCGGCAATTGGCCGAACTGATCAAGGCCAGCCCGATCGAGGTCATGAAAAAGTTGATCTCAAACGGGATTATGGCCTCGATCAACCAACAGATCGATTATGACACTGCCGCGATCGTGTTGGAAGACCTTGGGTTTGAAGCGCAATCCGAAAGCGCTGCCAGCAAGGCCGCCGTTGAACGGGATCGCGTGGAAAATAGCACCCAAACATGGCGCAAGATCTACACCACCGAAAAACCCGAAAATCTCGCGATGCGCCCCCCGATCGTCACGATCCTCGGCCATGTCGATCACGGCAAAACCACCTTATTAGACACGATCCGTAAGGCCAAAGTCGCCGAAAGCGAATCCGGTGGTATCACCCAACATATCGGTGCTTATCGTGTTGAACACAATGGGCAAGCGCTCACCTTCTTAGACACCCCCGGTCATGAGGCGTTTACCGCGATGCGGGCGCGCGGCGCACAAGGCGCGGATATTGTGATCTTGGTCGTGGCAGCGGATGACGGCGTGATGCCGACCACCCGTGAGGCCCTCAATCATGCCCAAGCGGCCAATGTGCCGATCGTGGTCGCAATCACCAAGATCGATAAGCGCAATGCCAATATCGAATTGGTCAAGAAACAATTGGATGACCTTGGCCTGCACCCCGATGAATGGGGCGGCACTGTGATGATGATCCCGGTCTCTGCGATCAAACGCGAAGGGATCGATGATCTGCTGGAGGCGTTGTTATTGACCGCCGAAGGCTATCAGATTGTGGCGAATCCCAAGTCAGACGCTTCCGGCGTGGTGATCGAGTCGCAAGTAGACCCGCGTCAAGGCACCTTAGCGACCTTGTTGGTTCTCAACGGATCGCTACAACGGGGAGATGTGGTCGTGGCCGGCACGAGTCACGGACGGATCAAAGCGATGTTTGATCACAATGGTAAGACCGTCAACAGTGCTTCACCTTCTGTTCCGGTGCGCGTGTTAGGACTCGATGCGCCGCCCCAACCTGGCACCCAATGGGAAAAGGTAAAAAACGAGAAAATCGCACGCGGTATGGTGGATGAGCTTCAAGAATCAGCGGCATCGACTCGCAATCAAGCGGCTCGTCCGGTGATCACACTTGAGGACATCTTTAATCAATATGCCTTAGGCGCGGCCAAAGACCTCAACTTGATCATCAAGGTGGATGTGCAAGGGTCACTTGAGCCGATCCTCAACACGTTGAATGACATTTCCAACAAGAGTAAAGAGGTCAAACTCAAGATCTTGTTATCGGGAGTAGGCAACGTCTCGGAAAACGACACGATGTTAGCGACCGCTTCCGGTGCGATCGTGATCGGCTTTAAGGTAGACGTGGATAGCGCTGCCCGTCGCACGGCCGAGGCAAAAGGTGTGGAGATCCGCCAATATGACGTGATCTACAAGCTGTTTGAAGATGTCGAATTGGCGCTCAAAGGGATGCTTGAACCGGTCTATGAACCCAAAACGATCGGCGTGGCCGAAGTGCGTCAAGTGTTCCGTATCAGCAAAGTTGGCGCGATTGCGGGCAGCATCATCCGTGAAGGGGAAGCTCGACGCAATGCCAAGGCGCGTGTGAAGCGTGGCGGAAAAGTCATGGCGGATGAAGCGACGGTTTCATCGCTTAAACGCTTCAATGAAGATGTGCGGGAAGTCCGCACTGGGTTTGAATGTGGGATCGGCCTCTCGAATTTTAACGACTTTGAAAACGGCGATCTGATCGAATTTTACGTGATGGAACGGGTGAATTAGCCCGTCTCTAGCCCTTGATCGATTGATCAAGGGCTTTTTTTCCTCAATTTTTTCTTTTGCTCTCAAGAATGGCTTCAACCAATTGATATACCCGCGTGCCGAGTCCCTGTGGCCATCGATCCGACGGGTTGGTATCTAAAGCACGGGCGCGATCAATGGCTTCTTGCACATAATCAAGAAATTGCACGGGATCATATTTGACTTTGTTGTATTTTTTGCCGAGGCACGCGCCGATTTCAATTTCTAAGTAGGTGTCATTACCTACTTTTTCAGTTTGAGATAATTCTTCTAGCTTTTCGGGTGTACAAGTGGCTGGATCACATAAATGCAACCATAACCACACCTCAAAACATGGCTTGCTGACCGCTAAACGATACTTTTTTTGCTGACACAGTTGTGCAGTCTCAGTTAATTTATTATGTTTATCCCAGTGATCAACATCAATCACCATCCACAATTGATCTGTCTTGTCTAATTTGTATTTTCCCTTAAATTTATCCAGCGTTCGGATCACCGCTAGTGGTGAGGAATGTGTAGAATTATCTTGCGCTAAAATTTCCACATGCACCCGCGAATTCCGATAACGTGGGTCAGTGTGGAGTGCCTCTAAATAGATCCTTTCACTTTTTTCGCCCTCTGTCACGATGATGATCAAGGTTGCATCGCGATTACCACTTTGACGTTGACGCGGTTTAAAGGGTCTCTTCGACATACAGGCCCTCAACCTCTTTGATCAACGGGATTCCACCAAATCGGCCCAATAAATACCCTTTGCGGATGTCCTTATCATAACGCGGCGCGTATTCCTCCAATGAAAATAGTTTAGAAACCCCGTTCGCCTCTTTTTCGACAAACCAGATCTCATCCCGGCGCAACAGGTCTAAATCTAAGAGGTGTTCTTCATGGGTGGTCGCGATCAACTGGCTACGGGTTGGAGTCGGGTGATTGAGAAATAACTCTAAGAGACTGTAGCTCAATTGCGGATGCAGACTGCGATCTAATTCATCAACGATAAACACCCGATCGGTCTTTAAAAGCGCAAGCATCGCCGGAATCAGCTCAAATAGACGTTGTGTACCATCCGACTCTTCACGAAGTTCTAAAAATCCTTCTTCATCGCTGTCAATACAACGATGCCCCATCAACAAACGAAGCGTAAAAAATTTATCACCTTCTTTAATCAGAAAGAAGATGCTTCCAAATGGACTAAACACTACAGTATTTTGATTTTCAGACTCCATAAGGTCAGGGATCACCATTTCACGTATCATCGTTTTGAGTTCTTCTGGGAGCGAGTCATCTTCATCAAACTCCGATTTTTGCAATTGGATGCTAGAAATTCCGGTGTCAAATGCTTGAACAATCGTCGTAACATCCGATTTGAATTGTTCATCATTCATGATGTTAAATTCAAATCCGATTGGCTTGGTATGTGGAAATAAAATCACTAGATAGTCATCAAACCATTCAACGACCGCTTCAAAATAAGGGATGTTGCGCTCTAAACTTTCAGTCAAGAACAGTTGATTAGGACGTGTCCCCCGCGCCGTGAATTCTAAAAATTCCTTGTCTTTGCGATCGGTATACTTCAAATTGGAAAAAGTGACGGTGGTCTCATGATCGGGGTTCGTGACACGCTCAAACAACGGTTTCTCAGTAGACGAGGTGATCTCATACAGCCATTCTTCTAAGATCTGTTCCGTGTTTAACAAAAAGCCATAGGCATAGGCCCGATCCTTATGTTTGAACTCAAATTGAAATCTAGAGGGGCGTTTTTCGTCACGCTCAAACCGAAAGGGTGTGATCGGAATCCGCTGTTTTGGCCTTAATCCGTGGGTGATCAGGTTTTTCGCAAATTCGATCGCCTTGATCAGATTCGATTTACCGGAGGCATTCGCCCCATAAATCAACCCGGCCTTAAGTGCTGAGAGATCGCCCCGTTTATCTGACTTGATCACCTGACCCGGATGCTGTTTATGCGCTTTACCGGGGATCATTGAAAATTCGACTTCATCACGGAACGACATAAAATTCTCTACTGTGAAGCGAATAAGCATATTTTTTCCTCAATTTCATGTCTAAGATGTGAAAAAATCACTTACTTGACATTGTAAAGCATTTATCCAAAAAGTCACCCCCCTAAATGAACTATCCTCAATCGTTACCTCTTACGGAGCGCTTGCCAAAAACTCGCTTGTTCGATCTCTCGCAACCCCGACGGATTCACCCGGTAACATTTGTCTTGTGTGTAAAGATACACCACTTCCCCGCGATCATTTTTGAGCGTTTGTGCGACCTCTGGCAACCCTTGACGATCCCGTGCGCTCAATTTCCCTTTGACCTCCACCCACACGCCTAAATCCGGTAGGTAAAAATCGATCAGATATTGTGACGGGCCGATCGCTTCGCCTTCATACACCCACCGAATCCCGCGTTCATCTAATTCGGAGGCAAAACGGATCTCCAATTGTGAGCGCATCTGCACACCTTGATATACCCCCGGCCGCGCTCCGATCGTGCGCCCTGCACCGTGTGGTAGTGTGGATGTTTCACTAGGAGGAGTCGATGTAACGCGGGTTTGTTGGCGTTCTCGTTTCTGTTTTTTGCCATGTTGGTTGAGACGTTTAATCATTCTTGTTTGTAAATAGTTAGGATGAACCCCCTCAAAATATGCTCGGTGATGTTCACCGCTCAGTAAATTAGTCACTCCATCAATGAATGCCCGAATACGAATGAGGTACGGTTGATCTTTTAAGCTGGACTCTAATGAGCTTAACAACAGCGGTTTATCTTGTTTTTTTACATAGAGCGGAAATTCGGCGGGAGCGGGCAAATGGAGCTTAACGTGTTTGGTATGTTGGCTATAGGTAAATACGTGGGTAAATGCGAACATGATTGCACGCATGGCTAACCATCTATTTACTTCTGGTTTCTGACTCACAGGATGATCACGTAAGCCCGCTTCTTTGCAACTGACAAACAGGCTAAATTGTGTGAAATAGGCGGCGTGTTCCGCGATTGCCAAGATCTGTTCGCGCAAATCCTCACGACGTTTTGCGTCCTCTGGAAGCGTCAAACTGCTACTTACCCGCAAATCCCGTGGCGTTGCTGCCAGATCAGGATACGGAGTCATCGTCAAAGTGACTTTTACACCATACATACCTTGATTCCAATTCAAATTTATCACCCACATCAAAACGAGATCAGGGAGATTATCCACACAAATGTTCTATGTGTCAAAGTATGGGTGGACATATCGATTCACCCCTGCCGCATTCATCGCGATGCTGGGATTCAAAAAAACGGGACATTTGTTACGACTTTTCCGCTCATCTGTATTAAGATCAACTCAAACGAATAGAATAGAGAGCCTTTGTTTGATAGGATGAATATCGATCAGAAAGTGTGTTTCAGCGTTTTTTTAGCGCATTCTGGGGCAATCTTACAACGAAGCTTGTGATACCGCCGCACTTGCTACCGTTTTATTGCACGTTTGTTCTAAAATGTGCTATACTAAGCACAGACCCGCGCACTCTCAAAGGATCACACTTCATGCTTACCCTTACCCCCCAACAAGCCCGCCGGGATCGTTTTATGGAGTCGTTTAGGAAATTATGACCTTGCCGATCTGGATCGCTTGTTATGGCAAGAGCGTGCGCTGTTTGAATATTGGGCGCATGAAGCTTCAATTGTGTTAACCGAAGATTACCCGATCCACGCTTACCGGATGCGCCATTATCCGATGAGTATCGCATGGGGGAAACTGATCCAACAGTGGATCGACTCCGATCCTGAACGTTTTGAGCAGATGCGATCGCATTTATTGTCGGAATTTAAGGCCAAAGGGGGTTTACCTTCACGGGTGTTTGAGGATCAATCGCGGGGCGGAGAGTCGTCAGGTTGGACATCCGGCCGCATGATCAACCGCATGATCGATTACCTCTGGCAACGCGGCGAGGTCATGGTCGTCCGGCGGGAAGGCAATCATCGCATCTGGGGGATCGCCGACGATTTTCTACCCGATTGGACTCCGCGTGAAACCTTAGAAGCCACGGAACTCACCCGTCGGGCCATGTTAAAAGCGTTAGGAGCGTTAGGGATTGCCACACCTTCCCAGATCACCCAACATTACACCCGCCGACGCTATCCAGAATTAAACGCGACTCTCAAAGCGTTAGAACACGACGGATTGATTCAGCGCGTCCAGATCGCCGATTGGAAAGGCACTTGGTATCTCTCTCGTGATGCGTTACACGCATTAGAAGCGCCATGGCAAGGACGGACGACGCTCTTATCTCCATTTGATAACCTGATCTGTGATCGCAATCGCACCGAACAGATGTTTAACTTCCTGTTTCGCATTGAGATCTATGTCCCCAAGCCCAAGCGCCAATATGGATATTACGTTTTGCCGATCCTGCATGACGATCGTTTGATCGGACGAATCGATCCTAGTTTTGATCGCAAGCAAAAGCGCTTGACGATCCACAACGTTTACGCTGAAGCGGATGCGCCCGATCACGGTGAGACCGTCCAAGCGATCCGCGCTGCGATCGAAGATCTGGGCCGGTGGTTACAGGCGGATCGCATTGATTACACCGATTCGATCCCGTCGCAATGGTCATCTTTAGGCAAAGGTTAAACAAAGGAGTCATCGCCATGTTAAACACATATCCTCACGTTGGCGGAATCCACCCGGAATCGGCCGCCTTCACCAACATCTTAGCGGCGCAGGGTCACAGCTTGAGTGAGGCGCTGATTTTTGGCATCGCCGGAGGGATCGGAGCGGGGTATATCTTGTGGGAATTTCAGGAACATCAAACGCGCATCTTGGTGTTAGGGTTGCAGCATCTATGGAATTATCCGGTGCGTTACTATCAGGCGTTGGCGGATCGTTTGCAAGTGCGCGTGGCCATGCCCGAATGGAGTGGACGTAAAGCGGCGGTTCAGCACTTACAGCAAGTCATCGATACGGGGCGGCCGGCGATCGCATGGGTGGATCGGGCGTATTTACCCTACTTACAATTGCCGGAAGCGATGCGTGGACATATCGGCCACATCGTCAGTGTGTGCGGTGCGGATCAAGAGTGTGTGTGGTTAGATGATCGCGCCCGCGCCCCGTTTCCGGTGGATCTAGAGACATTTAACGATGCCCGCGCCCGGATTAGTTCCTACAAACAGCGCTTACTGACGATCGAGTCGATCGGTGCGCTTGATCTGGCCAAGGCGATTCAGGCCGGTTTAACTGCTACGGTGGATTATTTAAGCAGTGCTTCGGAGTCGTTTTCATTACCCGCGTTGCGTAAATGGGCGAAACTGATGACCGATCGAAAAAATAAAAAGGGTTGGCCCACGGTTTTTGCCGATCATCAAGGGTTATATAACACCTTGCGATCCATGTTTGAAGAGCTTGCGTTGAATAGTGGCACAGGTGGATTGCGCGGGTTATATGCGGATTTTCTAGACGAATCCGCCGGATTGATCGATCGGGAGGGGTTACGCACGGTGGCCACTCTCTATCGTGATCTTGCGCGACGTTGGGATCATTTAGCTGAGATCGCACTTTCAGATGAGATCGCGCCTTTAGCAGAGGCAAAACAACTTCTCAAACAACGTCATGCGCTCTTGATGCAGGGCGGGGATGCTTGGGAACAGAGTCGGACGCTCACTACGGATTTACGGGCGATCGGTAGCGCTTATCGTCATCAATTCCCCGCCGATCAAACCGCGATCAACCGCTTATTTGAGTCGATCAGCGCCGAATTAATCGGGATCTATCAGGACGAAGTGGCGGCCTTAGCGGCCTTGCGTCCCCATGTTGACTTTAGCTAACGTGGGGACACATAACCTATGACTTTAATCCTCATCAATTTCGGCCGCATCGCCATTTAAAGCGACTCCGAACATTTTGGCGATCTGACGGATCTCTACGAGGAACTGTACTAATGCATTGCCTTCACCCGTCTGCACGATCTGAAGTGAGTCGGGTTTAGGTTGATGTTCAGCCAATTCCGGCAATTGTTCGATCATCCGGCGGGTGAGATCGGTCGTGCTAACCAAGTTGCGGATCTCTTGTTGCAGGCGGGCGATCTCGGTTTCGCGCTCTAACAGCGCCAACTTGACGCGATTGGCGATTTCGGTGATCTCGGCCCGGATCAAGGCCTCATTGCGTTCGCGGTCAAGTGCGGCGGCCGATTGTTGAGCCTTCAGTTGATCATTGCGCGCTTGAGCTTGTAATTCAAAGGTGGAGCGTGCCTCTAATAAGGTCGTTTTGCGTTGGAGCGTGCTGATCTCATGTTGCAAGCGTTCGGTTTCGAGTCGGGCTTCTTCGGTAAACAATTGCAATTGTCGTTCCACTTCGATCCGTTTTTGTTCAGTTTCCGCCTCGGAATCCAATTGAGCCTGTTGGAGTTCACGCTGTTGTTTAAGACGTGCTTCACGGAGAACGCGATCTTGTTCTGATTGGGCGGATTGGGCGGCTAAGCGTGCTTGGGACTCGCGTTGACTCAAGGTGGTTTGTTCCTCAAGGCGGATCTTATCGCGTAGGGCCTCTTGTTCGCGATCAAAGCGCAAGGCCTCTTGAGCGACGCGCAACTCTAACGCTTCGGTCTGTTTGGTCTGTTTGATCCGTTCGATCGCGGTGAGCGTTTCGGCCTCACTCGTCTCTTTCGATTGGCGTGTGGCCAATTCGCGTTGACGGATCTCCTCTTGGGCCTCAAGTTGGCTTAATTGTGCTAATTTTTCTTTTTCGACGCGAAACGGCATTTGCAGATGTTCCCACAAACGCTTAGAACTCACCACAGCCTCTTTCAACTGTACGGTGACGATCTTGATACCGAGTCCCTCATCCCCACCCCCACGCCCTTCGGATACCGTTTTCAGACGGGTGGTGAGTTCTTCGATGATCGGTTCTTTGTCAGTGAGGACATCTTCGATCGACATGGTTGCGATCTTGTCTTTGATCGCGGCTTCCGCTTGTTCACGCAACTGCGCGTTGACGATTCCCAGTGGATCGCGGGTATCGCTAAAATCTAAGCGTCGGTATGCGGTCGCAAAATCTTGAATCTGCCATTGGACATAGGCCAAGACATTGATTCCCTGTTTTTCGCGGCTGATACAATTGGCCAAAACGCCGATCGTCTGCATAGCGGCCGGCACAATCAGATACGCATCGGTGAACGGGTTATAGGCAAACGACACACCGAGTCCCAAGGTGACGGGTTCACGTCGTCCGATCCGCGTATGCACCACATAAACATTCGGTGGCACGATCACCCGTCTCCACCATAAAAATCCCGTCTCACGCACGCGGGGCGGCTCTTTTTCGATCTGAAGTTCTTCGGATGTTTTCATAAGTTCTTCGGCCTCGGCTTGCGGTAGCATCGGTAAGGGAGCGGGTATCGCTTGCGGTGGGGCGGGTGGTGGGGCGACATTCAAGGCCCGTCCAATAGCGGCCGCCGGTGGGCTGCTGGGTTTGGGTGTAGGAGGGAGGCCTCCACCACTGAAGCGAGAACGTTGTTGTGCCATGGGTTCATCGCGTGGGTCATCATCCGATTCCCTGAGTATGGGGAGATCGTTAAAAAAATCCAGATCCGCCTCTTCACTTTTGCTGTAGGCAACCTGATTTTGTTCGGCAAACACTTTAGCGGCAGCTTTTCGTTTCGGTGTGTCCATAAGGGTTGAATGCCTGCTTCGTTTATTTTGATTATAAGAGTCTATTCCAAAAGCGCAATCGGTGACAGAATAATCCGCTTTTATCTGGTCTTGTGTAACCTCTGGTCAAGTTTATCTATTGCTTGGGCAATGGGATTTATCTAAGCGCTTGACGGGCTAACTCACCGTAAGGGCCGGCGGGATTGAAGGCATAAGCCTGTTCTAAGGCGGCTTGTGCCGTCGGTAAATCTCGATTTACGCGATGCACTTGGGCGCTGATAAGGTAAAACTCAGCTTGTTTAAGCCGATGCGTTACCGGAATCAGGGCTAGTGCGGTGTCTAATAAGGGTTGAACACGGCTGGGCGCACCGATCAAGGCCGCGTGCCATGCTTGCAATCCATAATAATAGTACGATAACGGTTGCGAATTGCGAAGGAAGGCCTGTTGTGCGAGTTGTAAATAGGACGAGACTTGATCTAATTGTCCCATTTGCAGATAAAAATGGGCCATGGCGAGGTAAAGGGTCGGTTCATGGATCGGGAAAAGTGCAAGGTGTTTGACAAGTGTTGCGGCTTCGTCATCGCGTTTTTGAAAATAAAATAACTCAAGTTGGATCAGGTAAATATTTTCAGTCCACTGGCGATGAAGTAAATAATCAGTTTTTGCTACACGGATGAGCGTGAGGGCGGAGGTTAAATGAGATTCAGCATGGGCAAATTGACGACGATACAAGGCCGTGATCGCGTTAATGGTGTGAGCATGGATCCTAGGTAGCGATGATGATAAAGTGTTGGCGATTTGTTCAGCGGTAGCCATGTCATCAGTATGAATCGCCTGCGACCAGTTAATTAGGTGCTGGTCACGCGAGGATGAGCGTACCCTAAACTTCAAACCGATCCCAATTAATCCCACCATAAACACGATAAACACCATGATCAATAGTAGTGCATCGAACGGGGAGGGTAAAGCACGCATCAGATCGGGCAAAAATGGGAACAAGGACAAGATCGCCGCGCATAACACTGCTAAAGCTAATCCCCAACGGAGTTGATCGCCTTGTTGCGCTGCACTCATCGGATCATGGGAAAGATCATGGCGCAACCGCCAATCATTCCAACGGATAATCACCATCCCTAAAACTAACAGGATCAACACAAACGGCACTATGATCGAAATCGGGATCAAACCGTTTCGTTGATCAAGGGTGAGTCCAGTGGACTCTAACAGACCGTTAACCACCAATGAGATTATAGCGCTGGAGAAAGCAGCAACTAGAACCGCTAAAAAAATCATCGGGAGTGGTGACGCTTTGTGGAGTTCAGATAAAATTAACTTGCGATACTC
>JALOOG010000132.1 GCA_025454525.1 Anaerolineae bacterium
AGATGCTCTTGTACCAACGGCCCAACATGCAAGGGCGCAGCATGAAGGATCGGGAGATCGGTTTTACTGTTGCCAATGCTTAACCAGTAGATTGCGTTACGATCCGGTGCGATCGCAAAGGCCTGTAATTGTTTTTTGATCTCCTCAAGGTATTGTGCGGCGGTTTCGGTACTGGTGATAAAATCTTCATAGCCTTGAATTTGATAAGCCCGTAACTTGGTGAGCGCTTTGTTTAACCGACGCATGGCATCGCTAATCACATCAAAATATTCACCTAAGGTCGTCCATGAATTTTGAACTTCGGCAAAACTCGAACGGCCGCGTTGTTGCGCGGTAATACGGATCAAGGTGGTGTAATCTGAAGCGCGGATATTGTGGACATCGTTCATGAAGCGTTCGATCAGCTCAAAAAACCGTTGAATTTCCCCTTGCATGGATCGGGTTGCTTCATCAATCGCTTGAATAAACGTCTCTAATTTGAGGCGGTCTTTATCCGGCACAATGTTTCCGGCGTTTCGTAAAATTTCACCTAATAACCCTCGATTGGGGCCACCCAGATCGGCTAAGCGACGAGTCAAGGCACTTTGATCGATGTGAATGCTAAGGCCGTTGGTCACGGCTTCTTCCAACTGATGCGCTTCATCCACAATCAGATGTTGATATTCCGGTAGCACCCGACTTCCGCTTACCACATCGGAGATCAATAAAGCATGATTCACCACTAACAAATGGGCCGAGTCGGCTACTTTGCGTGCTTTATAAAATGGACATCCCCCAGCCATGGTTGCCTCACAGCGATGCAAGGTGCAGCCTTCATCCTCCGCGCTTAGCCGATGCCATACCGTATGCTCAATAGGCCCGCGCAAACTGATCTCACTTTTATCGCCCGTCTCGCTCTCTAATAACCAGATCAACACTTTGATCAATGTCCGCAATTCGCCCAAGCTGGTCGGATGACGACGGCGCACGGTGTTAAGGCGATTTGGACACAAATAATTACCACGCCCCTTGAGGATCGCCGCCTCAAAATCTAGCTTTAACGTCTCACGCAAGATTGGTAAGTCTTTTTGCATCAATTGCTCTTGTAAATTGATCGTATTGGTAGAGATGACCACAGGTTGATGATGTTGCAGTGACCACAAAATCGCGGGAATCAAGTAGGCAAACGATTTTCCCGTCCCTGTCCCTGCTTCAACGATCAAATGCGATCCTTGTTCTAAGGCTTGCGCTACGGCTTGGGACATGGCCGCTTGTTGTGAGCGGTGTTCATATTCCGGTAGATTTTGTGAGAGCAGGCCGTCTTCACCGATCAAGGTCTCTAAGGTGATTTGTGGCGGAGTCTCTTGGCTTAAGGTGAGCGGTATAGGAACGACTTGGAGCGGACTAAATACCGAGGTTTGTGGGATCATTTGTCGTGCTTGGCTATGATCCCGTAAGGCCGCTTCAAATACGGCAGTCGCGTCCCATTCTAACCCTTTGGCAAGGTTAACAATCTCTTGTAACAGGGCCTGTGGCAAGAGGCACATTTTTTGCCATAGCAGATCGTATAATAAGGCCGCGCCGCGTGCGTCATCTAACGCCCGATGCGCGTGTGCCATTTCGATCCCCAACGCACTGGTTAAACTGCTCAAGGTGTAACGAGAAGCACGGGGTAATAACACCGATGCGAGATCAAAGGTGTCAATCCGCTGATTATTTTGTAAAACGCGGTATTTTCCCTGTAAAAACCCCATATCTAAAGCGGCATTATGCGCGATCATCGGGCGATCACCGACAAATTCGACAATTTGTGGGATCACCGCTTCGATCTTGGGCGCACCGACTAGATCTTGCGCTCGAATACCGGTGATATGCGTGACATGCGGCGGGATCGGAATCCCTGGATCGACGAAGGTCGAAAATTCGGCGGTGATTTTGCCATTCATCATCCGTACCGCGCCCACTTCAATTATCGCATCTTGGAACGGGTCTAACCCGGTCGTTTCTAAATCTAAAGCGATCAATTCGCCACGCATTGCATCCTCAATTCCGATCCATAAAACCTATAAAAGATCGATTATAGCACACTTGTGCGTTAATCACTTCTTTTGATTGTGTATGATCAAAACAAAAGTAGCTTATTTTATCGATCCTACGTCATCTGGCAACAACAATGAATACGCTATTTTCAACAGCAGCAGTAGCAGCAACGTAAGGTTGTTTGGAAGAAACGGTGTATTTATCTAAAAATTTTGCATATAATAATTTTCCTTGATCATCACTTTAGCATAAGTCGTCCGGAAAAACGTAACATTTGTTACAAATTTAACGCAAAAAAGGGGTGAACCTTTGTCCATCCCCTTTTACTCATGATATGCTTTTAGCCTAAGCCATGCTATCTAAACGCGCTTGCCATTTGGCTACCAGTTTGTTGTAGTTTTCTTCGCTGATCTCGCCGTTCATCAATTTCATGTCAAGGCTATCGATCAAAGCTTGGATTTCTTCTTTGGTTTGTGGGTTGTTGTTGACCGGAGCAGCAGCTGGACGGGCGTTTTGTTGATTGCTGTTGTTCATCATCTGCTGCTGCATCATCTGTTGCATCATCATTTGTTGTTGCATCATCTGTTGTTGCATCGCGGCCATATCCGGATTCAGCGCTGCACCCATCTGTTGACCGACACCGAGGCCAACCCCTGCGCCGGCCAATGCGCCGCCGAGTCCTTGGTTTTGCGCCGCCGCCATGCCAATATCCAAGCGTTTTTGACGTTCTAACACGTTCATCCATGTTTCCAACGGCACCAGATCGCGCAATTCTTCGATCGGCACAGTCACGGTATCAAAGGGATTGGCCTCAAACGCCTTGAGACGTAAGCCCAACGCTTCAAACTTCTCGCTTAACTTGACCAACATCGCGCCTTCAAGCTCTTCTAACAAGGCGTTCGCCGCGATCAAGCCATCGACACCGCTTTTAAGCAGTTGGTTGTTGATCTCACCCAATAACACTGTTTGCAAACGTTCTTTGATGTCCCGTAGGCGGGTGATCGGTTTGCCGACCGCATATTGTTTTAAGAAACGCATTGGATCGGAGATCGAAAGATCCATCACGCCATGGGTGCGAAGTAACATGATCCCTAAACCCGTGGTCACATTGATGTATAACGGTTTAGAAGTCCCCCAACCTACTTGAGGCAGATCCTTCAGGTTCATGAAGTACACATCCGCGGTAAAGGGTGTGCGCCCACTGGTGGCCAGGCCGATTAAACCAGAGAGGATCGGCAAGTTTGCCACAGAGAGCGTGTGCCGTCCTGGTCCAAAGGCATCTAAAGCTTCTCCGGCACGCACAAAGACCGCCGCTTGGCTTTCGCCGACGATCAATTGTGACCCCATGCGCCAGTCGCCGCTCCCTTGTTGAGGTTCGCGATACGCTAACTCATCCTCCATGACGTTAGTATGATCAATAACATCAATAATCCGCATAATTGACGACTCCTGCTCCTAAAGTTGGCTAAATTAAAGGCTTTTCGAGAGATCGGTTAGCACTTGATCGCGTAAGGAAAACGCATCTTGGGCCTCGTTGGCGGCCGCATAGAGGTTTTCAACCGCCGTTTCGACCCCATCTTTACTTTCTATCGCCGCTTCTAACGCGGTGAGTAACTCATCAAAGCGATCGACGTAGCGGATTTGGGCTTCGTCAAAGTTGTAGATCTTTTCGAGTTCAACCGAACCGATCTTCATTTGGGCCCACATGCCATCGTATTTAGGCGCGGCGGTTTTCACCATGTCATGATAAGTTTGCATGGCGGTTTTGGCTTCCCGCGTTTTGGTCATCAGTCCCAAACCCAGCTTATCTAATATCCGGCGCTCTGAGCGAACCAAGCGATCAACTCGCTTTTCGATCTCTCCAGCAATATAATCCCGTAACATGCGATCGGCGGTACGCCGGGCTTGTTTTTCTTGATAGCCCTTGAAACCGGGGATGCGCGCTACTAAACGCTCAAACGATCCCTTTTGCTCCATAATACGATCATAAAGTTCGGTCATTGATTATCACCTTTCTATCGAATGCGGTATGTCAATCACTATAGCTTACCTGCCTACTTTGTAATCCCCCAATTGATAGGGCTTTTTGCCGCTATGGGAGAAAGTATTCTGTGCCACAATATTTACAAACGACCACCCCCTTACCCGCTAATGTGATCGGAGCGCCACATTTTTCGCATTGTTTGAGATCGCGCAATTTTCCAGCATCGGCGGAGTAAAGAATCCCGTCATCCCAGTTTACATATCCGCTAAAGACTTGCAAACCGACCAGTTGACGCACCAAATCTTTCACCATATCAACGCTTATTTGCATGTCGACCGCCAAGCTATGAATTTCTACTTGGCCGCGGGTTTTGACCAGATCTAACAATTGGCGTTGTTTATACATCATCGACTCTTGTTCGGTCTCTTGACCGCCTTTGATGTATAAAAACCACCCGAATCCGATAAACAACGCGATCGGAATAAACGCCAAGAATGCCCCGATCACCGCGCCGCCGGCGGTGAGCGCGCCTTCCCCCGTTTGGATCGCGAGGAATGCACCCGCTAACACGGTGATCCCGAAACCGACTCCCATCAACACCATCCCGATCAAGCGATTTGAATTCATTGAACCCCCTCTCTCATCAACCAAACCCACGCGATCCGCCGCCACTGCCGCCGCCACGCGATCCCCCTCCGCTCCAGCTCCGGCCGCCACTGGAAGATTGTTGGGGGCTGCTGGTCATGATGCGGCTGGCCGAGTTTAACATTCCGGTGAGGCTATCCGAAAGCGAGTCGAGGCCGGATGAGACTCCGCCTGCGAGATCGTTTAAGCCGCCGTCACCCGCGGTCACCAATTCTCCCGGTAAGAGATCCCCGGCGCGGGGTAACGGTGTACCGGGAGTATAACCGCGTGACCAATCACCGCCGCGCCAACGGGGATAATACCAAGTGGGCATCGGCAAATTCGGTACTTGTCTAAACCGTCGTGTCCATGAGCGTTCAATGCCAAAGGCAACGGCATAGGGTAAAAAGGTCTCAAATTGTGTGGCGGCTTCTTCTACCGATTGATATTTTTCGAGGTTGATCAAATATTCACGAAAAGCGCGCCATTTGGCCGCTTCTTCGGCCCCACGTTGGGTTTTGGCCGGCATAAATTGACTGACCATCATCAAGGCAAAGGCAGGCCCCACCACTGAAAATGGCAAACATAACAGGGATAATGGCAAGGTTTCGATTAAGCTAAACACGCCGAATCCCAGAAAAGTTGAACCAAAAAACACCGCAACCGCCATTCCCCCCCAAAGACTACGGGTGATTTCAGGATCTTTGACAAAAAAGCCTTCTGAAACCAATTCTTGATAGATCTCTCGTTGTAAAGCGGGAATGTGTTGATAGAATTTGTTTGTTAACGAGTCTAGCGTGCGCTCAAGATCGGTCGGAAACAACAAATTTAACAAGAGCCGTTCGTAACTACGTAATCCGTCTTTCGGCTGATCGGTGCGTTTAAAGGTGAAGGTGCTGCCCGCGCCGATCCCCAAAAACCCCTGACGGCGGTCTTCTTCAATCACCAAGTAGCCACGCGTAGCGAGATCCATCAAAGTAGACATAATATCGCGTATATCGACTTTTTCATCGATCAACGCGCCTGCTACTCCCGGAGGCAATTTTGCGGGTAATTCGCTCAAATATTGTGGCACTATGCCCACTTTGGGATCGCGGCCGCGCGAACTCCACAAGTAATAGACCCCGAACAAGCCGCCGAATCCGATAATCATGCCAAGCGCTAAACTCCCAAGATCAATGATCGGCGCTACATTTTCATCAAAGGCGGTTTGCGTATCATAACCCGATTGCCAGGCAGGGGGCGACATAGACGGATCATGCGGGTATTGAATGCGGAGCGCGAAATACTCATTCGGCTCAATTCGGCGTGATGCTGTGGCGATCACCCGATTGCCGTTGACTTGAATCTCCGCGGGCGCGCCATACGATTCCACCGGATCGATCCCTTCACGGGGGGCGCTGGCCATTTCCGCAGTAATGGTGCTGTTGAGGACGGGAAAGCCACTTTTATCCGCAGTCACACCAATCCAATAGAGTTGATCGCCGCCTTCATAGGATCGCAACGCGCCGCTGACCGTGTAGGTAATCTCAAAATTTTCGGTGTCATTGGTGATGGGCGCGAAAAAATAATAATTCAGTGAAATGCCTTCTACCGCGTTTTGAACGCAATAGGTTCCGGGATTATTGCTACAATTACGTTGTAAAGCGCGGCCGTCTTGCGATACACGGATGTTATCAATGCTATCCAAGTTTTCTTGTGCTAAAACCGCGTTCCCGAAACGAAATGTGCCGTTAAACTGAATGGTATATTGTTCGGTGACATCAAACAAGTTTTCGGCGGTGCGAACGTTATCGATGATCACATCCCAACGTTGCCACACAATCGATCGGCTTTGCGCTAAATTCGGTATCGTCATTAAACAGAATAACAGTAGCGCGAACAGCATTTTGTGGCGCATGTGGCGCACCCCTTCCATTTGGACGCAATGATGAGATTATAACAGTTTTTTCGATTTACGCTGAATTTGATATAAGATAGTAGCCATTGCCTACACTCTAAACCGTAGGAGTTGCCATGAAACACAATCAGTATCGTCTAATTTTGGCTTTAATCGTCCTGCTGTTCGCGAACAGCCTACTCTGGTCGCAAGAGACCACCGAAGAACCGCCGCTTGAAACGGTTGAGGTTGAACCCTCATCCACTGTGGCGATCACGCCTACCCTGACTCCCAGTTTACAATCAGGGGGGATCTATGTGGTGCAAGCACGCGATACGTTATCACGCATCGCGGCGCGTTTTAATACCACAGCGGCCTTAATCGCCCGCGAAAACGGCATTGTAAACCCGAATTTGATCTATGTGGGTCAACGTTTGCGGATTCCTGGCTTTTCGCCAACGGCAACCCCAACCACACCCACATCATCACCGACCCCACTCCCTTCACCCACAGCGATCAACACCACCGCGACCCCCGTGCCAACGGTGGATGCACCCAACGGGATCTACATCGTGCGCTCTGGGGATACCCTATTCCGGATCGCGATCCGCAACAACACCACGATCGCCGCCTTACGTGAACTGAATCCCAGTATCACTAACGCTAATGTGATCTACGTGGGTCAACGGATTCGGCTCTCGGATGATGCGCCGATTATTGCGACGGCCGTCCCGCGTGCCACAAGCGCACCGTCCACCCCGACCGCATCCAATGCGCTTGAGTCGGGGTTGATTGTGTTCATTGACCCGCAAGATCCAGAAACCGCTGTAACCCACACCCAAGCTTTATCGATCACTTGGGTTAAATTAGAAGTCTATTGGCGTGATCTTGAACCCGTGCAAGGTGAATTTGACTTTAGCGCCTTAGATGTGACGGTAGACGCATTTCACGCCGTTGACACCCGAATCTTATTAACGGTGAGTGCGGCCCCCGATTGGGCGCGCACCGTAGACGATGTAGACGGCCCACCGGAAGATTTTGAGACCTTCGTTACGTTCATCAGTACGTTAGCGTCTCGTTACGCGGACAAAGTAGACGCATATCAGATCTGGAATGAACCCAACATCCGCCGCGAATGGAATGTGACCAACGGCCACGACATCAGCGCATCCGATTATGTGCAATTGTTAGGGGGGGCTTATGAGGCGATCAAAGCGGTGGATGACGATCTGTTGGTGATCGCCGCCGGATTATCTCCCACTGGATTTAACGACGGATTTAACGCGGTGGATGATCGTCAATACTTGCAAGAGATGTACACGCATGGCGTTTTAAGGGTGAGTGATGCGATCGCGGCACATCCCGGCGGTTGGGCGAATCCACCGGACGCAGTATGCTGTAATGCCCCAAGCGATGTATTGACGCATTACGAAAGCCCTAGCTTTTTCTTCCAAGATACGCTCAAGGATTATCATGAGATCATGCAACGCAACGGGGATGATCGTCCGCTTTGGGTGACAAAATTCGGTTGGGGCAGCGCTGAAGATACCCCTCCACCGAGTGCCGATTACGTCTACATGACCTATACCAGTTTAGCGGAACAGGCGATCTACACGGTGCGCGCTTATGAAGTGGCACAATCGTTAGATTTTGTCGGCCCGATGTTTCTGTCGAATCTCAACGGGTGCAGTGTGCAGAATTACGCGGAAGACTGTTATTACAGTCTGCTCACGGTTGACGGTTCACCGCGTCCGGTTTATGAAGCATTACTGAATCAAGAATGAGTCGGATCCTCCTGATATGCGAGGTTAAAGTCATTCGGTAACACATAAGAGAACTGGAGCATTTTGGCACGTTTCAAACGCTCCAGTTTTAATATCACCCGCTGCTGACTTGCCCGATCGAATCCGTTTAAATGGAGTGATCCCTGTTCGTTGGGTTCGATAAAATAAGTCTCAAACTGGTAAATCTTTTCACCATCCCATAGCTTGATCAATTTCCGTTCACACCACCCCCGAATCACAGTTTCCAATACCTGAATATAAGCACTGTCGATCGGGCTACTCCACAAGGCATTTACTAATTTTTGGGTATGTTCGGCGGGAAAATCTGGCAGAATGGCGCTTAATTTGTGCAGGATTGCTAACAAAAAAGGGTTATGTTTTTCTTGTTGACGGACAAAGGATCGCACCGCCAACAATAAGCTGATAATCTCGTTTAGACTTAAGCGTAAATTGGCCTGATAATAATCGCGATGAATATAGTAACGGCCGTTTTGCTGATAAACCGGAATCCCCATCGTTTGCAAAAGCGAAAGATCGCGATAAATGGTGCGTCTATCCACTTGGCAAACTTGGGCCAATTCCACCACCCGTAACCCATCGGGTTTACGAAAGAGGAGTTGTTCAATAAATGTCAATCGTTCACTGCGGTTGCTCAAACTCATGATCAACCTCATCACTTGTTTTTTAGACAGTATAGTCGGATTATGAATTTCGCGCTGATCCGTTTGCAAGCTGGGAGTTGGTAAGCTTGATTCGTGCTATTTGCCACGACCGCAAAGTTATTTTGTAAGGTGGTTTTAATAAATTGGCGTTATACTTCAATTTCTACTCAATGATAGGTTAAATCATGAGCGACTCTAGCCTTCTAAACAGCAAAATCGGTCGTTACGAAATTCAACAGCGCATCGGGCGCGGCGGTATGGCACAAGTATTTAAGGCCTTCGATACTAACTTAGATCGTGTGGTGGCCGTAAAAGTATTACACGAGTACCTTAGCGACGATCCCACTTTCAAAGAACGTTTTGAACGCGAAGCCAAGTTTGTCGCCAGCTTCAATCATCCGAATATCGTGCAGATTTACGATTTTGACAGTGTAGAGCGTAACGGTGAACGTATGTACTACATGGTCATGCCCTACATCCCCGGTAAAACGTTGCGCGATGTTTTGTCAGATTTGCGTCAACAAGAGAAAATCCTTTCGACGGCTCAAATTGAGCAGATCACGATCAACATTGCCAACGCGCTTGAGTATGCCCACAAACGTGGCATGATTCATCGCGATGTCAAACCCGCGAATATCTTGTTTGATGAACACGATCAAGCTGTCCTCACTGACTTCGGGATCGCACGCATGGCTGCCTCTAGCGGACTCACCGTGGAAGGTGTCACCGTGGGAACGCCCGCTTATATGTCTCCGGAACAAGTGGCAGGTGAGATATTAGATGCCCGTAGCGATGTTTATGCTTTAGGGATCATCCTTTATGAGATGATCACGGGTCAACTTCCGTTTGAGGATGACGGGAGTATCTCCATTTTACTCAAACATCTGAATGAACCCGTGCCTTCGATCTCTAACTTGATCCATATGCCGAATCCGGCGTTAGACGCGGTGATCTTTAAGGCGTTAGCGAAACACCCTCAAGATCGTTATCAAACGGCGGCGGAGTTTGCCGCTGATGTGAAAACCGTCTTTAGCGGCGGACAAGTAGACCTTCCCTTGATCAAATCAGCCCCTAGCCCCGTGATCACCACTAAAGCGGATATTCCGGTGGAACAGCGCTCAACCCGCATGACACAGACGATCCAATTGATGACGCAACAGATCGCAACCACGATCGGCCGATCCCCGATCGGGATTTTTGCGATTGGCCTGTTGCTGATCGGTGGAATTGTGGCGATTGGATTGTTTAATCGGATTGAACCTGCGCCCACTCTCACCCCTACCGCCGGAAGTTCAAGCATGACGGGGGATTATGACTCCAGCATGACCGGTGAAGAACCGCTTTATTTTTCAATCAGTTTTAGAGCGAATGACCCTGAATTAAGCTACTGGCCTATCAGTGATGATAGTACGTTGATGCGGCGACTCACGGATAACGATGAATATTTGTTTAGCAGTATATTGCCCGGAACGGCTCTCACCAGCATTTTTGCTCGTGAGTATGATTACAGTGATGTCTCGCTCACGATGGAAGTGACGTTGCAAGCGGAAAGCGCCGATGCGACGGGTTTCGGGATCATCTTCAATTACCAAGATGACGATAATTACAGCACGTTTACTATTGATGGGCGCGGACGTTTTGGGATCTGGACAAAATCGGGCCCCACTTGGACAGAGTTACGCGGACTGGATGAACAATGGACACGCGATCCGGTGATTAACCCGATCGGAGAGTCGAATCGCTTACAGATCGAAATCATGGACGGAACGTATATCGGGTTTGTGAACGATAAAAAATTGGTTGAACTCAGCGAACAACCAATTTCTAAAGGTAAAGTGGGTATTTATCTCGGCACTACCCCGTCACAATCGGATGTGCCTTCTACCCTGTTAATCGATCGGTTTTCCGTGTTTCCACCGGAGGCCGCCCGCTCAATGACAGGGAGTTGATGTTATTAGCGCGTGTTTAAGACCACGATATACAGTGGGATCAAACACGCCACCGCAACAAAGGCTAAAAAGGCTAAGATCAGGGTGATCGGGTCAAACACTTGTGCCGATCCTTCACGGCCTTCAACACGCCTTCCCGTGGCGGGTTCAATGCGGGCGCTATCGCCTCTTAACGCCGGAGGAGGTGAATAAGGCGGCAAGTTGCCTAACGGTTG